>NZ_JBIISY010000108.1:0-19740 GCF_044340795.1 Tardiphaga sp. | reverse complement strand
CAGCCTCCCCGCCTCCGCAGCCTGGGAGCCGGTCAGGCCGGTTGAATTCATCGTGCCGGCGGGCACCGGCGGCGGCGCCGACCAGATGGCGCGCACCATCCAGGGCATCATCACCAAGCACAATCTGATGAAGCAGCCCCTCGTCGTCATCAACAAGTCGGGCGGCGCCGGCGGCGAAGGTTTTCTCGATGTGAAAACCGCCAACAACAATCCGCACAAGATCATCATCACCCTGTCGAACCTGTTCACGACACCGCTCGCCACCGGCATTCCCTTCAACTGGAAGGACATGACCCCGGTCGCCATGCTGGCGCTCGACGAGTTCGTGCTTTGGGTCAATGCGGACAAGCCCTACAAGACGGTGAAGGAGTATGTCGAGGCGGTGAAGGCCGCGCCTCCCGGCACCATGAAGATGGGCGGTACGGGCTCGAAGCAGGAAGACCAGATCATCACCGTCGCCATGGAAAAGGCGATCGGCAGCAAGTTCACCTACATTCCCTATAAAGGCGGCGGCGAAGTCGCCGTGCAGCTCGTCGGCCAGCATGTCGACTCCACCGTCAACAATCCCATCGAGGCTGTCGCGCAGTGGCGTGGCGGCAAGGTGCGCCCGCTCTGCGTCTTTGACAGCAAGGTCATGGCCTATGACGAGCCGGTCGCCGACGGCAAGGCCTGGAAAGACATCCCGACCTGCAAATCACAGGGCCTCGACATCGAATATGTGATGCTGCGCGGCATCTTCATGTCGCCCAAGGCCACCAAGGATCAGGTCGAATATTATGTCGAGCTGTTCAAGAAGGTACGTGCCACGCCTGAGTGGCAGGACCTCATGAAGAGCGGTGCCTTCAATACCACCTTCATGACCGGCGGCGACTATGCCGGCTGGGTCGGCACGGAAGAGAAGCGTCACGAGACGCTGATGAAGGAAGCAGGCTTCCTCGCGAGCAACTGAGCCCGCGTTTGAACTGAAGACGCACATGTTGCGCCGGCTCACGTCACTGAGCCGGCCGCTCCCAGCCCGATCCGCAAGTTCGAAATGGACGTCTCATGACCACGCAATCATCTCACACCACAGGTCCGACTCACAAAGCCGTTGAGGCGGGCGTCACCACCGTCATCAGCCTGTTCGGCGCCCTCGTCGTCTATGGCAGCGTCAAGGCCGGCATCAACTGGGGCGCCGAAGGACCGAAGGCCGGCTTCTTCCCGTTCTATATCGGCCTCTTCATCATCATCTCCAGCCTGATCAATCTCTTCAACACGCTGCGGGAAGAAGACGG
This sequence comes from Tardiphaga sp., assembly GCF_044340795.1. GTDB lineage: Bacteria > Pseudomonadota > Alphaproteobacteria > Rhizobiales > Xanthobacteraceae > Tardiphaga. Next base: position 18,466 of record NZ_JBIISY010000108.1, on the reverse strand, counting down.
CACGCTGTTCGCCGAATGGGGGCAGCTCCGCCAGGTGTTCAGCGTCATCATTCCCACAGGCATCTACGTGGCGTCGCTGCCCTTCATCGGCCTTTACCTCGCATCGATGATCTTCATCGCCTGGTTCATGCGCTGGCTCGGCAAATACAACTGGCCGATCATCGCCGCCGTCGCGCTCGGCATGCCGATCGTCACCTATCTCATTTTCGAACGCTGGTTCCTCGTGCCGCTCCCGAAGGGGCCGATCGAGGAATGGCTTGGTCTGTAATCCGTCGCGCCTGACAGTCGGTTCAAGGACTTTTCGACATGGAAGAACTCGTCAATCTATTCCACGGCTTCGCGGTCGCGCTGCAGCCCTTCAATATCGCCGTGATGGTTCTCGGCATCGTGCTCGGCGTGATCATCGGCGTGCTGCCTGGTCTCGGCGGCGCCAATGGTGTCGCCATCCTGCTCCCCCTCACCTTCAGCATGCCGCCGACCTCAGCCATCATCATGCTGTCCTGCATCTATTGGGGCGCGCTGTTCGGAGGTGCGATCACCTCGATCCTGTTCAATATCCCGGGCGAACCATGGTCGGTGGCGACCACCTTCGACGGCTATCCAATGGCCCAGCAGGGCAAAGCCGCGGAATCGCTCACCGCCGCGTTCACCTCCTCTTTCGTTGGCGCACTGTTTGCCGTCATCATGATCACGCTGGTCGCGCCACTGGTCGCAGGCTTCGCCTTACGATTCGGGCCCGCGGAGAAATTCGCGGTCTATTTCCTCGCCTTCTGTAGTTTCGTCGGATTGAGCAAGGAGCCGCCATTCAAGACCATCGCGGCCATGATGATCGGCTTCGCGCTCGCCGCCGTCGGCCTCGATTCCATTACCGGCCAGCTTCGCCTCACTTTCGGCTTCACCGAAATGCTGAACGGTTTTGACTTCCTGATCGCGGTCATCGGCCTGTTCGGCCTCGGCGAAATCTTCCTGACAATGGAGGAAGGCCTCAACTTCCGCGGCGGCAAGGCGAAGATCGACCTGCGTGTCGTGCTGCGCACCTGGATGAGCCTGCCGCAATACTGGATGACGTCGCTGCGCTCCTGCATCATCGGCTGCTGGATGGGCGTCACGCCCGCAGGCGCGACGCCGGCGTCCTTCATGAGCTATGGCATCGCCAAGCGCGTGTCGAAGAACGGGAAGAACTTTGGCAAGGGCGAGATCGAAGGCGTCATCGCGCCGGAGACCGCCGCCCACGCTGCCGGCACCTCGGCATTGCTGCCGATGCTGTCGCTCGGCGTCCCCGGCTCGCCCACCGCAGCCGTGCTGCTCGGTGGCCTTCTGATCTGGGGTCTGCAGCCCGGCCCGATGCTGTTCGTCGAGCAGAAGGAGTTCGTCTGGGGCCTGATCGCCTCGATGTATCTCGGCAATCTCGTCGGCCTCATCATCGTGCTGACCTGCGTGCCGATCTTCGCCGCGATCCTGCGCGTGCCCTTCAGCATCATCGCGCCGCTGATTCTGGTGCTGTGTGCGATCGGCGCCTATTCCGTGCACAACTCCACTTTCGACGTGGTGATGATGCTGGTGTTCGGCGTGATCGGCTACGCGCTGAAGAAGTGCAACTATCCGCTGGCCCCACTGGTGCTCGCCATCGTGCTCGGCGACAAGGCCGAAGAAGCCTTCCGGCAGTCCCTGCTCGGCTCGCAAGGATCGCTCGGGATCTTCTTCTCCAACCCGCTGGTTTCGACGATCATGATCCTTGGCCTGATCGCATTGTTCTGGTCGGTGATCTCGAATGGCCTCTCGCGTCTACGACCCCGCGCTGCAACAGCGTAACTACACTTCAAATAACTGTTCAAAAACAAAGCCGGCGGATATCTCCGCCGGCTTTGTGCTATCAGAACACCGCCACTCGTGTTGCAGCACAACATTCAGCTATGCGAAACTAGCTGCGACAAACTGTCAAGATTTCGCTTGTGACTTGGCATATCATATACCAAACTCCCGGTTGCAGCTGTCGAACACGCAATAGAACAGCGCATTAGGAGGAAGTATGACTGATGCAGTTCACGGAGCGGCGCCCAGTGCCGCGCGCGTCAGCGATGCCTATCGCTGGACCCAACTCGCCATCGGCGTTGGCGCGATGGTGATGATCGCCAACTACCAATATGGCTGGACCTTCTTCGTCCCCGACATCCAGAAAAAATTCGGCTGGGACCGCGCCTCGATCCAGTGGGCCTTCACGTTGTTCGTGCTGTTCGAGACCTGGCTGGTGCCGGTGGAAGGATGGTTCGTCGATAAATACGGCCCGAAGATCGTCGTGCTGGTCGGCGGCATCCTGTGCGGCCTCGGTTGGGCCATCAATGCGCAGGCGACGACGCTCAACGGTTTCTATCTCGGCATGATCATCGCGGGCATCGGGGCTGGTGGCGTCTATGGCACCTGCGTCGGCAATGCGCTGAAATGGTTTCCGGACAAGCGCGGCCTGGCCGCAGGCATCACGGCTGCTGGCTTCGGCGCGGGCTCTGCGCTCACCGTGGCGCCGATCCAGGCGATGATCAAGGACTCCGGCTTCCAGACCACCTTCCTCTATTTCGGTCTCGGCCAGGGCATCGTGATCGTGATCCTCGCCTTCTTCCTGTTCGCGCCGAAGGCCGGTCAGGTGCCGGCAGTCGTGGCCAACGCCAACATCATCCAGACCCGCCGCAACTACGCGCCGACTGAAGTCATCCGCCATCCCATCTTCTGGCTGATGTATTTCATGTTCGTCATCGTCGGTGCCGGCGGCCTGATGGTCACGGCGAATCTGAAGCCGATTGCTGCCGACTGGAAGATCGACAATGTGCCGGTCACCCTGATGGCGATGACCATGACGGCCGTCACCTTCGCCGCCACCATCGACCGCGTGCTCAACGGTCTGACGCGTCCGTTCTTCGGCTGGATCTCCGACATGATCGGCCGCGAGAACACCATGTTCATCGCCTTTGGCATGGAAGGTCTCGGCATCTGGGCGCTGTATATGTGGGGCCAGGATCCGTTGTGGTTCGTGCTGCTGTCGGGCTTCGTGTTCTTCGCCTGGGGTGAGATCTACTCGCTCTTCCCGTCGACCTGCACCGACACCTTCGGCTCCAAATTCGCCACCACCAATGCGGGCCTGCTCTACACCGCCAAGGGCACGGCAGCGCTGCTGGTGCCGGTCGCGAATTACATGCAGCAGGGATCGGGCAATTGGGACAGCGTGTTCCTGATCGCCGCCGGCGCCAACATCCTCGCCTCGCTGCTCGCCATCGCGGTGCTGAAGCCGTGGCGCAAGGTGGTGGTGGCCAAGGCGATGACCTGACGCCGAAAGGCTATCCTGGCCAACCACATGCGCTCATCTGCAAGGATGAGCGCATTTTTCTTGCGGCCTCCTTGCGGCAAGCCGGAGGCGACACAGAGGCGCTCAAATCGTCCGTGGCATACCAGATATCGACCTACGAAATCTCGTGATACCGGCGACGCAGAGCTGGAAGCGCGAGTAATGGCAGTATTCCTGCCCCTTCTGCATATTTCGGTTATCGTCCTCCAACTCACGCGTTGACAACTGGCATACCGTATACCACTCTTGCCCTTGCGAGATCGATCCTCAGCCAATCAGCCAAAGGACGGATCGACGCGAAAAATCGAGGGAGGTTGCCATGCAAGTCGGAGACGTACTGCGTCGTAAGAGCACCCGTATCGCCACGGTCCGTATGAACGAGACCGTCGCCATCGCCGCCCAGCTGCTGCGCACTGCGAATATCAGCGCGCTTGTGGTGAAGGATGTGTGCCGCACCGAAGGCAACACCGCGGTCGGCATGTTCTCCGAGCGCGACGTGGTGCGCGCCATCGCCGAGCACGGCGCCGCCGGCGTCAATCGCAAGGTGTCCGAAATGATCTCCGTGCAGCAGCTGATCTCCTGCACCTCCAGCGACACGCTCGAACATGTGCGGCGCCTGATGAACCGGCATCACATCCGCCATGTGCCTGTGATCGACGACTACACGCTGGTTGGCGTGATCAGCATCCGCGACATCAGCCGCGCGCTCGATCACGATGAAGCGCCGCAGTTGCAGGCGGCTGTGGCTTAAACGTAGGGCGGATTAGGCGAAGCCGTAATCCGCCGCGGAGTTTCAACTACACAATCGGTCGGCGGATTACGCTTCGCTAATCCGCCCTACACACTCACCTCACCACGGACCGCACGCGGTCCGCGGCGCAATCTCCCTTGTCGTTTCTCCGCAACGCCTGCTTCGGGGACATCGCATGAAGATTTGCATTTACGGCGCCGGCGCCATCGGCGGCTATCTCGGCGTGCAGCTCGCCCGTGCGGGCGCGGATGTCAGCCTTGTGGCCCGCGGCGCCCATCTCGCAGCGATGCGCGCCAACGGCCTCAAGCTGCTGATCGGCGATGAAGAGCGCGTCGTTCATATCCCCTGCACCGACGATCCCGCTGACCTCGGCGAACAGGACTACGTCATCATCTGCCTCAAGGCGCATTCCATCACCGGCGTGATCGAGCAGATGCAGCCGCTGCTCGGCCCGCACACCCGCCTCGTCACCGCCGTGAACGGCATCCCCTATTGGTACTTCCACCGCCATGGCAATCGCTATGAAGGCACCGCGCTGGAAAGCGTCGATCCCGGCGGCCGGCAATGGAACGAGCTCGGCGCGCACCGTGCGATCGGCTGCATCGTCTATCCCGCCACCGAGATCGCGGCGCCCGGCGTGATCCGGCACATCTATGGCGACAGGTTTCCGCTCGGCGAGCCCTCGGGCGAACGCACAGGCGATGTCGAGCGCCTCGCCGCCCTGTTCGAGCGCGCGGGGCTGCAGGCACCGATCCTCGATCGCATCCGCGACGAGATCTGGCTGAAACTGTGGGGCAATGTCTGCTTCAATCCGATCAGCGCCCTCACCCATGCCACGCTCGACGTGATCTGCACCGATCACGGCACGCGCGCATTGTCCAAGGCGATGATGCTGGAGACGCAAGCGATTGCCGAGAGCTTTGGCATCGGCTTTCGCGTCGATGTGGAGCGCCGCATCGAGGGCGCGCGAAAAGTCGGCGCGCACAAGACCTCGATGCTGCAGGATCTCGAACGCGGCCGGCCGATGGAGATCGATCCACTGGTGACCGTGGTGCAGGAAATGGGACGTCTCACCGGCATCCCGACGCCGGCCATCGATTCCGTGCTGGCGCTGGTGGCACAGCGCGGGAGGGTGGCGGGATTGTATTGAGGACGAACAGACGACCGTAGGGCTGATTGGCATTCCTGCTTCATCAGCCCTTCGATTGCTCAGGTAACGGCGCAGCTGCAGTTGAATTCGGCAGAGCCTCCTGATCGTCGCACCCAGCTTCCGCTAAGTGCTCTCTCTGTTTTCAAAGAAGATACTCGCCTGTAGCAGAAGCCGCGCCCTCAATATGCCAGACCCTCGGTTCTGCCGAAAAATACTCCTGCAATCCCATCATGAATATCCGATGGTCTTCACTCGCTTCGAAGCCCGGCGTGTGATGCTCGAGTGACTGCCATCGCACGATCAGGTGGAACAGTTCGGGCGTTTCGATCCCCCGTGCGAGGAAGTGACCGCAATACCCCTCTGCGCGGCCAAGCAACGGAGCGACTTCGGCAAATGCCTGTCTGAACGCGTCTGTACATTCCTTGTGAACGGGCAACTGGGCGATCTCATAGATCATGGTTGCACCTTCGAAGCGGCTTCCAGCGGTCGGGAGTTCGCACGCGCAGTGTATGCCGACGGGTCGACCGCTATCGCGATTTTTTCCTCGAACACCGTTATTGGGAGTCTCCAGCAAGGCATGGGCGAGTGGAATATCGGCAAGCGAATAGACAGCGCCCACATGTGGCCGCAGCTGGCCGCGCTCGACCAATGCACGCAACTCATCGAGCTTGCCGCGGTTCTGCCGCGTGAAAACGAAGTGATAACTCGCATTCTTGCCCCAGGCCTGAACGAGGATTTGCGGCTGTGCGATATCCACGATCGAGACAACGCGGCCAAGCTGTGCGAGCGCGTCGGGGCTGCGCGACAACGTATTGCCGCCAATCGTGTCGAGCACGACATCGACGCCGCGGCCATCCGTTTCCCGCATGATGGCATCGACATAATCCTCGTTTTTGTAATCGATCACCACATCCGCCCCCAAACTTCGCGCGAAGGCAAAGTTTGCTTCACGCACGGTCGTGAACACGCGTGCACCCATGGCTTTTGCGATCTGGATCGCCACATGCCCAACGCCGCCCGCGCCGCCATGGACCAGAATGCTTTCCCCCACCCTGAGCGCCGCGCGCACGATCAATGCTTCCCACACCGTCCCGCCAACCAGGGTCAGGCTGGCGGCTTCGAGATGGCTCAGCGAGGCAGGCTTCTTCCCGATGATTCCTTCGGCAGCAACGTGGTACTCGGCATAGCTTCCCTGCCCGTCAAAGATTTGCGGGGTGTACCAGACCTCGTCTCCCGGAGATAAGGTCGTCACACCCGGCCCGACCGCTTCGACAACGCCCGATACGTCGTGTCCGGTGATGGCCGGCAATGGTACCAGGTCGCGATAGTCGCCTCGCCGAACCTGATAATCCAGGGGATTGATCGACGTGGCATGGACGCGCACCAAAACTTGTCCGGCATGCGGAACGGGCGTTGGCACGTCGCGAAGTTCGAACGCTTTCGGACCGCCAAAGGATTGAAGGGTCATCGCTTTCATCGCAGTTCCTCATTTCTGGAAAACGAAATATCGAGATTTTTCGATATAACGGGGTAAATGATCACAGTTCTTTTCCGATGATCTTGGCAAGGGCGCTGATCGTGGCTTCGTTCCGCTTATAGTAGGTCCACTGACCAATGCGCCTGACTTCGACCAGGCCTGCTCGTTGCAGAGTTGCGAGATAATCCGACACCGTCGATTGCGACAGTCCGACGCCTTCCTGGATACTACTGACGCAGACGCCGACCGTGCGAACGTCCCCCTCGTCCTGCGGAGGGAAGTTCTTCACGGGGTCTTTCAAACCCTGCACGATTTCGAGACGTGTCCGGTTCGAAAGGGCTTTGAATATTTCGAGCAAATCCATAGGATGGATATATCGGCATTTACCGATATGTCAATACACCGAGCCATGGCAACCCGGCCCCGTGGGGCGACTGCTGGCTCTCTACCATGGCGATCAAAACCTGCCGCATGTCGCCTTGCGAGGTACCGACACCGATTGCCTGTCACCCGTGGTCGTCAGCGCGCCGTGGGATGGGTTGAGCGAAGCGATACCCATCACCACCAGCACCGGAGCATGCGGTGATGGGTATCGCTCCGGCGCTGCGCGCCTGTGCTCAACCCATCCTACGCGCTGCTACAGGGCGGATGAGCGAAGCGTCGTCCGCCGCGGAGTTTCAATTGTGCACTCGGCCGGCGGATGACGCCTTCGGCTCATCCGCCCTACGTCCTTGCTAGCTCTTCACCATCGCGATCGATACCTGGCGGATGTCGCCCTCTGACGTGATCGAGACCGACTGCCTGTTGCCCGTGGTCGTCAGCGTGATGTTTGCGGTGAAGACCGGCGAGTCCGCCGTGACATTGATCCGCCCGCCGCTGGCGCGGCCCTGCAGGTTGCCGCTGATGCCGCGGGAATTCTCGCTCCAGGAACCGGAGACACGGCCGCCTTCGCTAACCACGTCGCTGCTCAGTTCGAACTTGTAGCTGTCGCTGGCGCAGCGCAGCGACTGTTGCAGCGTGCTGTCGCCCGCCGAGACGCGGTAGCTGGCGCGGCAGCGCAGCCGTTCCTTCGATCCGTCGGAGAGCAGAATTGTGCCCGAGCCCGACCAGGCGCCATGCATACCGGCGAACGCCGACTGCGCGGAAGCCGGCGTGACCATTGCGAGCAGGCACGCCGCCAGACCGGCGACGGCCACGAGAGCTTTCTGTGAAGTCTTCATGAGAGAGGTCCTTTTAGATCGACGCCGGTCGCGTCATCATTTGTGCCGGCTGAATGCAGGATGGTTCATTGGCGGTTTGCCGTAGGGCGGATGAGGCGGAGCCGTCATCCGCCGGCCGGGTTCAAAGCTGAAACTCCGCGGCGGATGACGCTCCGCTCATCCGCCCTACGGACATGCGTTCACAGGAGTTTGTCCGGCGTGATCGGCAGATCGCGGATGCGTTTACCGGTGGCGTTGAACACCGCGTTCGCAACGGCCGCGGCAACGCCGGCGATGCCGATCTCGCCGATGCCACGCGCGCCCATGGGCGTGCGCGGATCGGGAATGTCGGTCCACAACACGTCGATCTCCGGCACGTCGAGATGAACCGGCACATGGTAATCCGCCATCGACGCACTCATGATGCGCCCGTTGCGCGGATCGAGCAGCGTCTCCTCCGTGAGCGCCATGCCGATGCCCATGATCATGCCGCCCTTGAACTGACTGGTCGCCGTCTTGGGATTGAGGATGCGGCCGCAATCGAAAGCGCCGACCAGACGGTCGATGCGAACCTCGCCGGTCACCTCGCTGACGCGCAACTCGCAAAAGATCGCCGAGCGGCTGTGCATGGAGAATTTCAGCATTTCCAGCGGCGCCCCGCTCTCGCCGATCGCACTGACCTCGCTGCGCGCCGAGCGCTTGAGGATCGACGCAAAGCTCTCGTAGCGCGATGGCTCGCCGATCTTGCGCAGGCCGTGATTGGCGAACTCGACCTCGCTCGCCCGCAGGCCCGCGAGCGGCGTGTCATTGCCGGCAAGCCGCAGCAGATCACCCGCGAGCTTGGTGCTGGCCGCATTGATCGCTGCACCCAGCGACGCCGTCTGCGACGAGCCGCCGGCAAAGCTCGCGAATGGCAGGCTGGTGTCGCCGATCCGGACCGTGACATCTTCCAGCGGCAGGCCGAGCCGATCCGCCGCATGCTGGCGCTGCACCGTGGTGGTGCCCATGCCCATCTCGTGCGCCGCGCTGGAGACCGTGGCGCGCCCATGGCTGTCGATGGTGATTTTCGCCGACATGCCGGGCATGCGTGCATACGGAAAGGAACCGGTGGCGCAGCCCATGCCGATCAGCCATTCGCCGGTCTGTTGGGATCGCGGTGTCGCCGTGCGGCGATGCCAGCCGAAACGTTTTGCGCCCATTTCATAAGCGAGCATCAGGTCGCTTGCGAACGTGGCGCGCCGCTGACCGGATCGCTGTCGCCGATATTGCGTCGCCGGAGCGCGATCGGATCGATGCCGAGCTCATGCGCCAGTTCATCCATCGCGCTCTCGATCGCGAAGGTGCCCACCGCTTCGCCCGGCGCCCGCATGAACGTATTTGCAAGCAGGTCGAGATCGATGGTGTGCTGAACGATGTCGTGGCTGTCCGATGCATAAAGCGAGCGGCTCGCCAGGGTGAAGGCTTCGTCGCAGGCGCTGTGCGGCTGTTTCACCGAATAGCCGTGATGGAGGATAGCGGTGAGCCTGCCATCGGCCGCGGCGGCGAGTGCCACGCGCTGCTCGGTCTGCGAGCGGCCGCCGATCAGGCGATGCATGCTGGCGCGAGACAATGCGATCCGCACCGGCCGGCCCGCGAGCTTCGATGCCGCGGCGCCGAGGATCTGGTGATCCCACAGCGCCTTGCCGCCGAACGCGCCGCCCACATAAGGCGAGCTGACATGGATCTGGGTTTCCTTGATGCCGAACACCTTTGCGAGCGAGCCGGCGGTGCCGTTCAGCATCTGCGTGGCGTCATGGATGATCAGGCTGTCGCCGTTCCATGCGATGGTCGCCGCATTGGGCTCGATCGGATTGTGATTGTGCCAGGGCGTGCGATAGACCGCATCCGTGCTCGCGACCGCGGCCTTGAACGCTGCATCGGGATTGCCGCGCTTGAGCCGGTTGGGCTCGATCATCAGCGAGTGCGGCGTCTGCGCATGCGCCTTGCCCTCCTCGAAGCGCGTGCGCGGGGCGGCCTTCTCGTATTGAACCGAGATCAGCGAGGCTGCGTGATTGGCCTGTTCCTGTGTTTCCGCCAGCACGACGGCCACGGTCTGCCCGTTCCAGCGGATCTCCGAATCCTGCATCACCGGCAGGATGTTATTGCCGGCGGCCTTGAGATTGGTGAGGCCGATGGGCGGTGGCAGCGCCAGTTTCGGCGCATTGCGATGGGTCATCACCAGCACAACGCCCGGTGCGGCCGCGGCAGCCGCAGAGTCGAGTTGCACGATCTTTCCGCGCGCGATGGTGGAATGCACGAAGGCCGCATAGGTCATGCGCTCCATCGGCACCTCGGCGGCGAAGCGCGCAGCACCCCGCACCTTGTCGGGACCATCGATGCGCGACTGCTGCGTGCCCAGCGCGACGCGTTTGTCGATCAAGGGATCGGGCGTGCCGCCCGGCAACCAGCTCGACGGCACATAGCCCATCGCGGTGCGGACACCGCCGACGATCGCGTTCTGCAGCTTGCTCATGAGCGTGCTCCTGCCAGTTCACCGAGAACGGCGGCCATGGTGCGCCTCGCGAGTTCGACCTTGAAGGCATTGGCTTCGGTGGGGTTGGCCGCAGCGAGTTCGGCTTCGGCCGCGCGAAGGAAGTTGTCGCGCGTGGGCGCCTCGCAGCGCAATGCGTCCTCGGCGCGGTGCGCGCGCCATGGTTTTGCAGCGACACCACCGAAGGCGATCCTGACATCCCGGATACGGCCATCGGCAACATCCAGCCCGGCCGCGATCGAGAACAGCGCGAAAGCATAGCTCGAGCGATCGCGAACTTTTCGATAGCGCGAATGTGCGGCAGCCGCACTTGGCGCAATGGAAACGGCGGTGATCAATTCACCCGGGCGCAGCATCGTCTCGATATCGGGTGTGGCGCCGGGCAGCTGATGAAAGTCCACTAGCGGGACATGCCGCGTGCCATCGGCGCCACTGAGATGCACCGTCGCATCCAGTGCCGCGAGCGCCACGCTCATGTCGGACGGATGTGTCGCGATGCAGTGTTCGGATGCACCGAGGATGGCGTGATTGCGGCTGAAACCTTCGAGGGCATCGCAGCCGGCGCCGGGCTGGCGCTTGTTGCAGTTCGATCCGGCCGCATCATAAAAATACGAGCAGCGCGTCCGCTGCAGCAGATTGCCGCCGACCGTTGCCATATTGCGGATCTGCGCGGAGGCACCGGCCAGCAATGCGCGGGACAGCATGGGATAACGCGCGCGGACCACGGGATGCGCGGCCAGCGTGCTGTTGCGCACCGCCGCGCCGATCACCAGGCCGCCATTGCCCTCCTCCTCGATGGAGGCCGGCATCCGGCTGACATCCACCAGCGCGGCGGGCGCCTCGATATTCTGCCGCATCAGGTCGACGAGATTGGTACCGCCGCCGATGAAGCGGCAGCGGCCGGCATCGGCGAGGGTCAGGGCTTCGGCGGCATCGGATGCGCGCTGATACTGGAACGGCGTCATGCTGCGCCTCCGACGAATTGCGTTTCGATGGCTTCGACGATGCCGTTATGCGCACCGCAGCGGCACAGATTGCCGCTCATGCGTTCGCGGATTTCCTCGCGCATGCGGGCGTCCGGCCCGGCCGCGAGATCGGACGTGACATAGCTGGGATCGCCGCGGCGCAGCTCGTCCATCATGGCGATGGCGGAGCAGATCTGGCCCGGCGTGCAATAGCCGCATTGCAGGCCGTCGTGGGTGATGAAGGCCTGCTGCAACGGATGCAGCGTGCTTTCATTGCCCAGACCTTCGATGGTGGTGACGGATCGGCCATCGGCCTGCACGGCAAGCGTGAGGCAGGACAACACGCGCTGGCCGTCGATGATGACGGTGCAGGCCCCGCAGGCGCCCTGGTTGCAACCGAGCTTGGTGCCGGTCAGGCCGGCCTGCTCGCGCAGGAGATCGAGAAGGGAGACCCGGGGATCGTCGGGCAGCGGATAGTCCGTACCATTGATGGCAATGGCCATGAGCGCCTCCGTCAGGAACCAGCCTTACGGGCCGGCGGCACGCTCAAGATAATACGAAATTCGTAATGTTCAAGTTTCGTTGTCGGCGATTTTTTCTGTGAGCCGGATCAACTCCTTACGCTCGGTCGGGTCGAGCGCGCGCAGCATGACCAGGCAGGTCGTGCGGTAGCCGGCGATATGGTCTTCGACCACGCCCCGCCCCGTATCCGTCGTGCTCAAGGCCACGGCACGGCGATTGTCCTCGGGCCGGCGGCGCTCCACGAACGCCTTCTTCACCAGACGATCGATGGAAGATGACATCGTGGTCATGGCGACATTGAGGAAGCGCGCGACGTCGCCCATCAGGCAGCCCGGATGCTGATCGACATAGACCAGCGTCTGCGCATCAAGCGCATTGAGCGCGTTGTCGGCGGCTGCGGCCGCCTCGGCCACCTTGAAGCGCCGCGCGAAACGCTCGAAGACGCGCGTCATCTGGTCAATCTCGTCCTGGGACGGCTCGGTGGTCGGCTTGGTCGTCGTCTTGCTCATGGGCGGGAGAAAAGCATGTTCGCCGCGCCAGTTCCAGCGATCGGCCGGGACGCCTGCACGGATCAGACCTGCATCACCGGCGCATGGGGCCATGTCCGGTGGCGGTAGACATTGCCGCGCCCCACCGGCATCCTCCGCCCCCGAACAAGCAAGAACCAATCGGCGCCCAATGCGCCCCCGGGGAAACCAGAGGACCCATCATGATCAAGACACGCTTCACCGAACTCGTCGGCGTCGAGCACCCGATCGTCCAGGGCGGCATGCAATGGGTCGGCCGCGCCGAGCTGGTCGCGGGCGTCGCCAATGCCGGTGCGCTCGGGCTGATCACCGCGCTCACCCAGCCGACGCCGGAAGACCTGAGCAAGGAAATCGCGCGCACCCGCGACCTCACCGACAAGCCCTTTGGCGTGAACCTCACCATCCTGCCGACCATCAAGCCGCCGCCCTATGCGGAATATCGCCAGGCCATCATCGAGGCCGGGATCAAGGTGGTGGAGACCGCCGGCAACAAGCCGCAGGAGCATGTGGACGAATTCCGCAAGCACGGCATCAAGGTGATCCACAAATGCACCAGCGTGCGCCATGCGCTCTCCGCCGAGCGCATGGGCGTCGATGCGATCTCCATCGACGGGTTTGAATGCGCCGGCCATCCCGGCGAGGACGACACCCCCGGCCTGATTTTGATCCCGGCAGCCGCCAACAAGGTGAAGATCCCGATGATCGCCTCGGGCGGCTTTGGCGATGGCCGCGGCCTTGTCGCAGCACTCGCGCTCGGGGCCGAGGGCATCAATATGGGCACGCGATTCATGTGCACGAAGGAAAGCCCGATCCACCAGCTGGTGAAGGAACGCATCGTCGCCAATGACGAGCGCGGCACCGACCTGATCTTCCGCACCATGCGCAACACCTCGCGCGTCGCCAAGAATGCGGTGAGCCAGCAGGTCGTGGCGATGGAGAAGCAAGGCGCGACCTTCGAGCAGATCAAGGACCTCGTCGCCGGCGCGCGCGGCAAGCTGGTCTATTCGACCGGCGACAGCGAGGGCGGCATCTGGTCGGCCGGCCAGGTGCAGGGCCTGATCGACGACATTCCGTCGTGCCAGGAACTCGTCTCGCGCATCATGCACGAAGCCGAGACCATCATCCGCAGCCGCCTCGACGCCATGCTGTCGGGCGGACAGCGCCAGGCCGCGGAGTGATCAAGCGATGAAGGCTTATGTCTACACGGACAAGGGCCCGGCGATCGTCGATATCGCCGCGCCAAAGCCGACCGGCACGCAGGTGCTGGTCAAGGTGAAAGCCTGCGGCCTCAACCGCGCCGATCTCGGCATGACCAAGGGCCATGTCCATGGCGCGGCCGGCGGCGTCGGCACCGTGCTCGGCATGGAATGGGCCGGCGAGATTGCCGAACTGGGACCAGAAGCAAAAGGCTTTCAGGTCGGCGAGCGCGTGATGGGTTCTGGCGGTGCGGCCTTTGCGGAATATACGGTGACCGATCACGGCCGCCTGTTCCACATCCCGCCCGGCATGGGTTTCGAGATCGCCAGCACCCTGCCCGTCGCGCTCTCGACCATGCACAATGCGCTGGTGACGGTGGGCGGATTGCAGGCGGGACAATCGGTGCTGATCCAAGGCGCGAGTTCCGGCGTCGGCCTGATGGCCTTGCAGATCGCCAGGCTCAAGGGCGCAAAGCCGGTGATCGGCTCATCGACCCACGCGGCGCGTCGCGGCCGGCTCGGTGAATTCGGCGCCGATCTTGCCGTGGACTCCAAAGAAGCCGGCTGGGTCGATGAGGTCCTCAAGGCCACCGGAGGCGATGGCGTCGACCTGATCATCGACCAGATCTCCGGGCCCGTCGCCAACCAGAATCTGAAAGCGACCAAGGTGCTCGGCCGCATCGTCAATGTCGGCCGCCTCGGCGGCACCCATGGCGACTTCAACTTCGACCTGCATGCAGCACGGCGCATCAACTATATCGGCGTCACCTTCCGCACCAGGTCCATGCAAGAGATTCGCGACATCTTCTCCGCCGTGCGTGCGGACATCTGGCCGGCCGTCGAGTCCGGCAAGCTGAAACTGCCGATCGACAAGGTCTATCCGTTCGCCGAAATCGGAACGGCATTCGACCACATGGAAGCCAACAAGCATCTCGGCAAGATCGTGGTGACGCTGTAACGCGCGCAAAGCGAGTCATTGAAAATGAAAACGCCGCGCATCACTGCGCGGCGTTCGCGTTTCGGACTCGGTTTTGAGTCCGAACGCGCACTCAGTTTCCATTGGATAGCATTTATTTCACGTTAACGTTTCGTTGACTCTCGACACTGTGCGGAAAGTGGATTCATACTGCTCTTGTCGATTCGAAGTGGCGGGGCGTTGGGGTTCGATCGACATCACAGATTTTCCGAGGGGGCAGAGTATGTCGCGTGCGCATGCGGACAACGCATGCGTCCAATCCGATTCGATCAAAGGATTGGCGCAATCGATGGCGAAGCCGGCATACCACCGGCTGCTCATCGCAGAACCGGCACTCCGCCGTGCTGTGCCCACGCTGATCATCGCTTTCCTCATCACGATCTTCTTCGGCGCCTTCGTCCAGGTCGTCGATCACAGCCGCCAGAAACAAGCCTCGCTCAAGCGTGACCTCACCGCACTCGGCGACATGGTCACCGAACGTCTCGACCGCAACGGCGCCGTCCGGCAGGACCGCCCGGCCGCGATCGACAAGCTGCAGGCGCTGCTGCCGGGCCTGATACCCGCATGGGGCATTGCTCCTGGTCGTCACGTCATCGTGCTCGGCGCCGACCAGAGCATCATCGCCCGCATGCCGACGGATGTGCCGGAGCGCGACAACAAGCGCGTCCTCGACCTGCTCAGCGCCGCGCAGAACATGTCGGCCCAGAGCCAGCGCACCGATGTGTTCGATGTCACCCTGCCCGACGGCAACCAGGCACTCGCCACACGCCGCATCGTGCGCGCACTGCCGGGCCAGATCCTCGTGCTGCAGGAGAACAACGACTCCGTCTGGCGCTCGGAGTCGGCGCTGTCGATCACGCTATCCGCCACCACCGGCTTCGTGGTGCTGATCCTCGGCTTCGCCTTCCACTGGCAATCGACCCGCGCGCGCGAAGGCGATGCCATCAATGATGCCGTGCGTGGCCGCATCGACACCGCACTCAATCGCGGCCGCTGCGGATTGTGGGACTGGGACCTGTCGCGCGGCCGCATCTTCTGGTCGCAATCCATGTTCACCATGCTCGGCCTCGACAGCCGCAGCGACCTGCTCACCTTCGGCGAAGTCAACGCATTGGTGCGGCCGGACGACATCAACCTGTTCGAGATCGCTGACCAGCTCGTCTCGCAGCAGCTCGACCACATCGACCAGACCTTTCGCATGCAGCACAGCGGCGGCCACTGGATCTGGCTGCAGCTGCGCTGCGAACTGGTTCAGGGGCAGAGCGACGGCAGCCAGCACCTGATCGGCATCGCCATCGACGTCACCGAGCAGAAGAGCCTGGCCCAGAAGAGCGTCGAAGCCGATGTGCGCCTGCGCGACGCCATCGAGACGATCCCGGAAGCCTTCGTGCTGTGGGATGCGGAAGACCGCCTCGTGCTGTGCAACTCGCACTTCCAGCGCCTGCACAAGCTGCCGGAATCCGCGGTGCGCCCCGGCACGCCCTATGAGACCGTACTGGAAGTCGGCAGCATGCCGGAAGTGCGCTCGCGCCTCGCCGATGCCAACAGCACCGCGCAGGGCGCGCGCACCTTCGAGGCGCAGCTCGAGAACGGCACCTGGCTGCATATCAGCGAGCGCCGCACCAAGGACGGCGGCTATGTCTCGGTCGGCACCGACATCACCCGCATCAAGGAACACGAGCAGAAGCTGATCGACAACGACCTGCGCCTGCGCGCCACCGTTATCGATCTCAAGCATTCGCAGGCCGCGCTGGAGAAACAGGCGCTCGAACTCGCCGACCTCGCGCAGAAATACTCGGAAGAGAAGACCCGCGCCGAGGAAGCCAATGCGACGAAGTCGAAATTCCTGGCCAATATGAGCCACGAGCTGCGCACGCCGCTCAACGCCATCATCGGCTTCTCCGAGATCATGGGCAGCGGCATGTTCGGCCAGCTCGGCTCGGAGAAATACGGCGAATACTGCCATGACATCCTCACCAGCGGTCACTATCTGCTGGAAGTGATCAACGACATCCTCGACATGTCGAAGATCGAGGCCGGCCGCATGAAGCTCGATCTCGAGCCGCTCGATCTCGGACAGATCCTGTCGGAATCGATCCGCGTGGTCTCCGGCCGCGCCGAAGCGAAGAACCTGACGCTCGGCGCCGATATCGCCGCCGATGTCGCCGTCACCGCCGACCGCCGGGCCATCAAGCAGATCCTGGTCAACCTGCTGTCCAACGCCGTGAAGTTCACCCCCGATGGCGGACGCGTCACCGTGCGCAGCCGCGTGATGAAGGACTCGGTGGCCCTGATCATCGCCGACAGCGGCATCGGCATCGCCCCGCATGCGCTCAAGCGCCTGGGCAGACCATTCGAGCAGGTGGAGAGCCAGCTCACCAAGACCTATCACGGCTCCGGCCTCGGCCTCGCGATTGCAAAATCCCTCACCGGCCTGCACGGCGGCGCCATGAAGCTGCGCTCCAAGCCCGATGTCGGCACCGTGGTCTGCATCTCGCTGCCGCTGGAGGGCCGGCGCGGCGCCATGCAGGTCTCGCGGGCGGCGTAAGCTCCCGAAAACACCCCGACGCGTCGAATAGCCGCTTGGATGCGGCTCCTCCTGTCTATACCCTAGATTGTGCGCGGGCACCGCCTTCCATGGAGAGCGGCGGCTGGCGCGCGGACGCCCGAGAGCGATGCACAGACATCGCCTCTGACACAACAACAGTCCAGGGAGGACATGCGATGAAGCTGAGCCACTTTGCGGCAGCACTGCTCGTGCTGACTTTGCCGTCGGCCGCGTCGGCACAAGATTACCCGGCCAAACCTGTCACCGTGATCGTGCCGTTCACGCCCGGCGGCGCCAGCGACACCACCGCGCGGATGACCACGCAGAAGATGCAGGAAAGCTTCGGGCAGAACTTCGTCATCGAGAACAAGCCCGGCGCCAATGGATCGATCGGCGCGACCCAGCTCGCGCGCTCCAAGCCGGACGGCTACACACTGATGGTGGGCTCGATCGGCGTCATCGCGATCAATCCGGTGCTCTACAAGGACCCCGGCTATCACCCGCTGAAGGATTTCGACCTTCTCTCCGTCGCGGTGCGCAATCCGAATGTGCTGATCACCCGGCCCGATTTTCCCGCCAATACGGTGAAGGAGTTCACCGACTATCTGAAGAAGAATCCGGACAAGGTGACCTTCGCGTCATCGGGCGTCGGCTCGTCCGATCACCTGTCCGCCGTACTGTTCTGGCAGAAGACCGGCACCACCGGCATCCACACGCCCTATAAAGGCGGCTCGCAGGCGCATACGGACCTGATCGGCAGCCATGTTGATGTGTCGTTCCAGAACCTCGGCGCGGTGGCGAACTATATTCGCTCGGGCAAGGTGAAGCTGCTGGCGGTGACCAGCGACACGCGCTCGGAGTCCTTCCCGGACACGCCGACCCTGAAGGAGCTCGGCATCAGCGACCTCAACATTTATTCATGGCAGGCCTTCGTCGCACCGAAGGGAATGCCGGCCGACGTGAAAGGCAAGCTGGAAAAGTCGATCACCACGGCCCTCACTGCGCCCGACCTGAAAAAGAAGCTGAACGATAGTGGCTTCGAGGTGGTCGCCAATTCGGGCGCGGAATTCGAGACATTCCTGAAAAGCGAACTCGACCGCTGGAAGACAGTCGTCGAGGTTGGCAAGGTGAAGCCGGAGCAGCAGTGAGTTGGTTGCAGGTCCCGTGAACACCAAGACCGCCGCGATGATATCGCGGCGGTCCGATGCGTGATGAAATCGTTCGCGTGCTCCGTCAACGTTAGAAGTTGAACGTCGTCGACACCAGATAGGTGCGCGGCGCGCCGAGGATC
>NZ_JBIISY010000107.1:0-19793 GCF_044340795.1 Tardiphaga sp. | reverse complement strand
GTCGGTTTCGCCGGACCAGTACAGCCAGGGCAGCGGCCGCGTCGCGTTCAGCGCATTGGTCTCGGCATAGTCCGGCATCGTCAGCCAATAGACCCCCCGGACATATTCGCGCCAGCCAAGGATCTGGCGGATGAAGCCCTCAACTGCATTCAGCGGCGCACGGCGCGCGATATATTCGCGTTCTGCAGCAATACAGACCTCTCGCGCCGTGAGTAGCCCGGCATTGAGATAGGGCGAGATGACCGCGTGAAACACGAAAGGTTCGCCGGACGCCATGGCGTCCTGATACTTGCCGAAATTCGGCAGCGCATTGATCAGGAAATCATCGAGCGAGCGCAGCGCATCCTTGCGCGTCACCGCCCATTCGAAGCCATCGAGGTCGCCGAAATGATCGGCGAAGTGATGCTGCACCAGGGCAATCACGTCCTTCGTGATCCGGTCCGTTGCAAATCCGAAACGCGGCGGCAACGCCTGTGACTTCGGCAGTCGCTTGCGGTTGTCGTGATCGTAATTCCATTGCCCGCCCGCGGGAGCATCGCCTTCCATCAGAAGATCCGTCTCCCGCCGCATCTCGCGATAGAAGAACTCCATCCGCAGCACCTTGCGGCCTTCGGCCCAGGCGGCAAAACGCGCCGTGGTCGCGAAGATGCGGTCGTCCTCACGGATGTCGACGGGAATGCCGGGATCGAGCGCCTTGAACGCCGACAACAGACGCCATTCGCCGGGCGATGTGATGACCAGCTCCGCTGGCCGGTGACGCGCCACGGCGCGCTGCAATTCGCCGGAGATCGAGCCGGTATTATCGGGATCGTCGAACCTGATGTAATCGACGGTGACACCTTCTTCGCGCAATTCCTCGGCGAAGTGACGCATCGCCGAGAGCACGAACACGATCTTTTGCTTGTGATGCTTGACGTAAGTCGCCTCGCCGGCGACTTCGGCCATGACAACGACATCGCCGTCCGCATAGTCGCACAACGACGCGACATCGCGGGTCAGTTGGTCGCCGAGCACAAGCCGGAGGCGCTTCACGGTCGATCACCGCCGAGCTGCGACACATCGGCTCCCTTGCGACGCAACTCGCCCTTGCAGCGATCCGAGCAGGTCTTGACCTGCTCCCAGTCCCGCGCCCATTTCTTGCGCCACGCAAATGACCGGCCGCAAGCCGCGCAGATCTTCTGCGGCAGATCACCCTTCCGGCGCATTTTCGGCATCACACTCCGTCCGCCCAAAGCCCCCACACCAATGGTGAGCGAGCGCTGGAGTTCCGTCGCCGCTCCTGTAGGGTGGGCAAAGGCGCGAAGCGCTGTGCCCACCTTCAAGTGTACGGCTGGTGGTGGGCACGCGACGCCTTGCCCACCCTACGGCCTATCCTCGCGTCACATGCGTCGCCGGCAGCTTGCCGTCATTCCACTTGCCGCCGATCGCACGTTCGATCTGCGCGGCGAGCTGCAGCAGCAGACCGTCATTGGCCTGCTTCGCCTGCGCCTGGATGCCGAGCGGCAAGCCGTGCTCCTGGCTCGCCAGCGGCAGCGAAATGCCCGGGATGCCGCAAAGATTGGCGAGCGGCGTGTAGGCGAAGATGCCCCAGAGATTGGCGAACCAGTCATGGACCGACGGATTGTCGCTCATCGAGAGATAGTCCGTCGTGCCGATCTTCGGCGTTGGCTTCGCCATGATCGGCGTCAAGATGATGTCGTAGCGCTCGAAGAAATTGCCGAAGGCCCGCGATGTGGTGTTGAACACCGCCTGCATCGCATTCCGCTCGCTATAGGAGGTCTTCATCCCCTCCTCCCAGATCTTGATATTGATCGGCTCGAGCAGATCGGTGGTCGGCTTGTCATGGCCGAGCCGGGCGAGATGTCCGGCGATCACCTGCGCGAAATTGCTGATATAGCACGTGGTCTGCGCGGTGAAGGCGGCATGGAAGTCGACCTCAGGCAGCTTCCATTCCACGTGATGCCCGAGGCTTTCGAGCAGCTTTCCGACGCGCGTGAGCTCGGCGACGAAATGCGGCGGCGCTTTCGCATCGCCCCATTCATGGGACAGCGCGATGCGCAGCTTGCCGGGATCGCGCTTGATCAACTCGCTGTAGGGTTCGGCCGGCGACCAGAACGGCATGAACTCACCGGGGGCGCCGCCGCGGCAATTGTCCACGAAAGCCGCGGTATCGCGCACCGTGCGGCTGGTGCAGCCCTGGATCGAGACCAGGCTCGACAGATCGGACAAGGCCGGCGCCAGCGAGTAAACGCCACGCGACACTTTCAGGCCGATGGTGCCGCAGACGCCGGCAGGAATGCGGATCGATCCGCCACCATCGGTGGCATGCGAGATCGGCAGCGCGCCTGCCCCGACCATCGCCGAAGAGCCGGCCGAGGAGCCACAGCTCGAATAATCCACGTTCCAGGGATTGCGCGTGACATAGAACTTGTTCTCGGCCGAGCTGCACACGCCGAATTCCGGCGTGGTGCTGCGGCCGATAATGTTGAGGCCGGCATTGCGGATCCTGCCGGTGAGGAAGCTGTCCTGCACGGGTCGATGACCCTGCATGATCTGCGAGCCGAATTCCTGCAGGCGTCCCTTCAGCGTCGGCCCGAGGTCCTTCATCAGATAGGGCACGCCGCCGAAGACGCCGTCGGGATTCATGCCGTCCTTCAGGGGATCAGCCACCACGTCGTCGAACACTTCAACGACGGCGTCGAGCGCGGGATTGGTCCTGGCGATGCCGGCGGCAGCCTGTGCCGCGAGTTCGGCGGGCTTGAGCTCGCCTTTGCGCACACGTTCGGCCAACCCGACCGCATCGTGCTTCGCCCATTCGTCCCAGCTCATCGCCAAAGTCATGCGTACATCCGTTCAACAGGGTTATTGCTGAACGAAGCGTAAGACGCCGGTAGCACTGCTGTAAACAAGCGGCGTGCAGATGCATGGACACTATGCGAAGGGCCGTAGGGCGGATGAGCCGAAGGCGTAATCCGCCGGCCGACTGCATGTGGCGAAAACGGCTGATGACGCTTCGCTCATCCGCCCTCCGGTTGTCAGCGCGTCACCGGCTCGCTGGTCGGATTGAGGAACGCCTTGATGTCGGCGGAAGCTTCGTTGAGCTGCGCATCCTGATCGTAGATGTCATTGCGGAATTGCACGATGCCATCCCGCGCCATCCACGCCGTCAGATAGACCCACGCTACCGGCACCGGCTTCGTCAGTTTGATATCCTGACGTTGCCCCGTCGCGATGCCGAGATCGATCTGGATGCGATCCCAGTTCGCCGTGTCCTTGAGCAGCCATGCGGCCAGATCGCGCACATTGTCGACGCGGGCGCAGCCATGGGAATCGAAGCGATAGTCATTGGCGAACAGATTGCGCTGATTGGTGTCATGCATGTAGACGGCATAGGAATTCGGCATGTCGATGCGGACGCGGCCGAGCGCATTCCATTCGCCGGGATCCTGGCGCACAGTGACATCGGGCGTCTTGCCCTCGCTCCAGTCGACGCTGGCCGGATCGAGCGCATTGCCGCGGCCATCCAGCACCTGCATATGCATGCGCGCGAGATAGCCGGGATCCTTGCGCATCCGCGCCGCAATCTCGTGCTTGGTGATGGAGGACGGTACCGTCCATGTCGGGTTGAGATTCACATTGTTGATCTGCGATGTGACGGTCGGCGACGGCTTCTCGCTCTTGCCGACGATGACGCGATAGCGACGAACGACCTTGTCGCCTTCGACTGCTTCGGCAAAGGCGGCGGGAATGTTCACGACCACATAGCGTTCGCCGAACTTGAAGCCGATCGCCTGCATCCGCTGCAGCGAGGCTTCGAGTTGCTGGACGCGTTTCTCGACCGGCACATTCAGCGCCGCCAGCGTGCGCGGGCCCACGAGCCCGGTGGCCAGCAGCCCGTTGCGAAGCTGATAGCGCTTCACGCCGGCAATCAGCTCGTCGTTATACGGGCCGCTGCTTTCCACCGTGAACAGGTCGCCTGTGATCACGAGGCGTCGCCGCAGCAATTCGACATCCGGCCCCTCGGCACCCGCGGCATATTTCGCTTCGGCTGGGATCATCGGCCAGCCGCCCTTCGCGGCAATGGCCTTGTAGCGCTTGATGGCTTCTTCTGTGCGCTGCGCCGACTGCGGATCGAAGGCCGGCTCGCTATATTGCGCGAGAATGGCCGCGGAGCGCTGTTCCGGCGTCATGGTCTTGGCGTCGATGATCCCTGCCTGGGCACCCGGTGCCTTGGCCGGCGCAGGCGCCTGGGCAAAAGCAGTCGAGGCACTCGCCGCAACGGCGAGGAACATGGTCGTGAAGCGCAATGTCATTGGTCAATTCCGGTGGTCCGCGGCAATAACCCGAGCATGAAACGAAATGTTCACGCTTTGATTAAGATCTGAACAGACACGGTTACCGGATCGTTAACGCCCAAAAGTTCGAACGCGCCCAGCCTCATTCCCACCAGTTGCGCTGATACACCGGCGGTTCGTTCTGGCCGCTGCGACGGCGCATCGCATTGCCCTGCGGCGCGCGCTCGCGCGGGAAGAACATGCTGAAGCCGTCGTCATAGCTGTCATCGCCGCTGGCAAAATCCACGTCAGGCCGCGGCGTCGGCTTGCGGGTGACGAAACCACCCTGCGGATGGTTGTTCAGCACGGTGACGAACTCGGTGCGGTAGTTGGTTTCGGCACTCAGCGGCTCGTCCGAGATCACGATCGAGGAGCGCGGCAGCGCCGTCGGCCCGATCCGGTCCAGCACCTCCTGCGGAATGGTGATGCGGTCGAGCGCGGCCTTGGCGGTGTCGCCATCGTCGATGGTCACCGCGCTCCAGCGCAGACCCGCTCCGTCATTCGCCATGGCCGTAAAGACATGCGTGCCGATCGGCTTGCCCGCATCGCGGATGGTGACGGGCACCTCGATGCTGAAGTCGAACACCTCGCCGCCGCCATCCGGTGCCGGCTTGTGCGTGTTGCGGCGAACATACAGTTTCTGCGTCTCGCGGCTGATATAGATCGAGACCGGTTCGGCAGCGAGTTTTGCATCGGTGGCTGCGGTCGCTGTTGCCGTCTTCTTCGCGTCCGCGGCCTTGGCGGCCTCCTTGGCCGCAGCGGCGGCGTCGAGCTTCGCCGTCGTGTCAGACTTTGTCGCCTCAAGCTGCGCCGTGAGGTCTGCGGCCTTCGCGGCCGCCTTTTGCTGAAGCTCCTCGGCGCGCGCCTTCGCCTGATCGGTGCTTGCAGCAGCCAGCGCCTTGTCGGCCGCTGCGAGCTGGGCATCCGCACGCGTCTTGGCGGCCTCCAGCTTGCGCAGCGCTGCCGGCAGCGGCTTCGCTTCGCGCGCGGTGGCCGCCACCAGCTTCTTCGCCTCGGCTGCAGCGGTCGCGGCCTCGGCCGCCTCACGCGTCGCCGCCTCGGCGCGCGCCGGAACCGCGGCGATCACGTCGGGTTTGGGCACCAGCAACACGGGATGGGAAATATCGACCGGCGCCGCATCCATCGGCGACACGATCACCCGCATGCCGATCCGCGTCTTGTCGAACATCCTGTCGGCAAAGCCGAACGGCATGCGCACGCAACCATGCGAGGCGGCATAGCCGGGCAGCGGCCCGCCATGCAGCGCCACACCGTTCCAGGTGATGCGCTGCATATGCGGCATATGCGCATCGTCATACATGTTGGAGCGGTGATCCTTGTTCTTTTCCAGGATCGCGAACACGCCGGCCGGCGTCTCGCGGCCACCCACGCCGGTCGAGACCGGCGCCCGCGCGATCCAGCCATCGGCGTCGTAGAACGTCACCTGCTGGCTCTTGATCGACACGATGGCCATGATCGGCTCGCCGGCATTGCGCGGCGCCATCGCCTCGACGACCTTGGCGGGCCGGGCCTGCTTCGCGGCAAGCGCGGAAACCGGCATCGCGACCACCGCAAGCGCCACGACGGCGGAAGCCATCCAGCACCGTGTCACCACGGTGGAGTGTGCCGTCGCCAACCGAATTTTCATGCAATGCTCCGAATCAAATGCCTGGCCGGACGCCAATCTTGCAAATGGCGATTGCGATTTTATCAATGCGCCCCGGTTCCCGCTGAAGGCGGTCGGCCAAATCACCTGTGAGATGCCCCCATATATGACAGCGCGCGGCGGCGGAAGATGGCCGGCTGCCACACCCGGTACTCACGATGTCCTGCGGGGGCGGAACATTGGGCCGGACGCATGCGCCCGGCCCGTGTCGTCACTGCATGCTCACCAGCGTCATGTCCAGGAACCAGGATTGCGGTGAGACGAAACCCTTCACATTCTTGGTCATCGCGCGCGGATTGAGATCGTGGACGATGTAGAGCCACGGTGGATTGTCCACCAGCCGCTCATGCGCCTTGCGTGTCGCATCCGCGATCACCTTGGGATCGGTGGACTCGGCCAGCGTCTTCAGCGCGTCCTCGAACCCGTCGTCCTTCCACTGCTCGAAATTAAAGCCGTTGGGGGAGAAATTCGCGGCCGCAAAGTAGCGCGCCATGATGCCGACATCCGACGACGGCGACGAGATGTTCAGGCCCATCGCGCCTTTCAGGTTCGGATTGTCCGGTGTCAGGCGCGCGGCCGTGAGCAGCACGGTCCATTCCACCACGTCGAACTCGACATTGACGCCGCAGGCTTCCTTCAGGTTCTGCTACATGAATTCGTTCATCGGCATCGGCAGCATCTGTCCGGAGCCCGAAGAGGAAATCTGCACTTTGAACGACAGCGGCTTCTGCGCGGTGAAGCCGGCTTCGGCGAGCATCGCCTTGCCCTTGGCGGGATCGAATTTGTAGCGGTTCGCCGGGCTGCCGAAATTCGGATCGGATGCTTTCAGCCAGCCCGATGAGGGCTCGGCTGTGCCTGCGAGCAGGCTCACCAGCCCCTCGCGATCGACGCAGTAGTTCAGCGCCTGGCGCACGCGCACATCCTTGAACGGCGAATTGGCGGCGCCAATATTGTAGAACCACGGCCAGACATGCGGATAGGAACCTGTCGTGATGGTGAAGCCTGCCGATTTCAGCGATGCCAGCCCATCCGGCGGCGGCACCTCGATCCAGTCCACCTGCCCGGACCGCAACGCTGCCAGCCGTGCATTCGCTTCGGGCACCGGCATCAGCACGACTTTATCGATCTTGGCTTTTTTCGCGGCATCCCAGTATCCGTCATTGCGCAGCAACTCGACGCGCTCGCGCGGCACCACACGGCTGATCTTGAACGGCCCCGTGCCTGCAGCCGGCAAGGTTGCCACCTTGCCCCAGTCCTTGCCCGCCTTCTCGAACGAGGTCGGCGAGGTGAACAGCAGATACACGGCCATGTAAGGAAAATAGGACGCCGGCGTCGTGGTGGTGATGGCCACCGTCGCATCGTCGATCTTCTTGTAGGAGCCCATCAGCGGCACGCGTGCCCGCGACATGCCCGAGGCTGCCGCCTCGAATTGCGGACTGTCGTTCTTGAAATAGCGGTCGAGATTCCAGATCACCGCATCGGCATTGAAGTCGCTGCCGTCGTGAAACTTCACGCCTTTGCGCAGATGGAAGATCCAGGTTTTGGTATCGCCCGGCGCCTGCTCCCATTTTTCCGCGAGGCCCGGCCGCAAACCGGCGAGTTGATCCGTCTTCGTCAGGTCCCACAGCACGAGACCTTCGAAGATCGGATAGCCCATGAAGCGCATGCCCTCGAAGCCGTTATTGGGCAGGCCCGTGGCGGTCGGAATGTCCGCCGCCGTCATGGCGATGCGCAACGTGCTCTCGGCCATCGCCGGTTGTGCCAGCAGCGCGGCTGCAAGTGCGAGGATAGTGGATGTCTTGCGAATGAACATGACGTCTCCTGCGATGACCAAAGGCAAGGAGACATGAGCAAGTTTTGGGCCAGCACACTTTTGTCATCACCCGCGAAAGCGGGTGATCCAGTAGACACCGACAAGCGTGATGATCATCAACGCATGTGCCTACTGGATTGCCCGGTCAAGCCGGGCCATGACAGTGAGAACACGCAGACGCCTATTTCTCTTGCAGCAGCTTGTTGTATTTCGCGACATCGCGCGTCACGAGTTGCTGCAGCACCTCCGGCGCGTGCTCGCTGGCATCGGGCGCCACCGTGGAAAGATCGCGAAACCGCTTCTTCACCACATCACTTTCCACCGCCGCGCGCGCCGCGGCATTCAGCCTGGCGATGATCTCCGGTGGCGTGCCTTTCGGCGCGAACAAGCCGTTCCAGCCCTGCGCCTCGAATTCCGGCAGACCCGCTTCCGCCGATGTCGGCAGATCCGGCAGCGACCCGAGCCGCACATTGGAGCCGACCACGATCGCCTTCACAAGCTTGTCGTCGATGGCCTGCGACACCGATGCCGCGCTGTCGCAGACGCCATCGATCTGCCCTCCGATCGCATCGGTGAGCGCCGGCGCAGCGCCGCGATAGCCGACCAGCGTGACGTCGACGCCGGCGGCCTGCACGAAGCTCTTGCAGATGAGATAGTTCGACGAGCCGACGCCGGCATGGCCAAGATTGACCTTGCCCGGGTTGGCTTTTGCATAGGCGATGAATTCCTTGAGATCCTTCGCCGGAAAATCCTTGCGCAGCGCGACGATGCCGAAGGTCTTGGCGACCATGCCGATCGACGTGAACGAGTCCGGCGTGAAGGGGAGTTTTGGATAGATCGTATAAGTCGCTGCGCTCGTGCCGGCATTGCCGATGGCGATGGTGTAGCCATCGGGCGTCGCGCGGGCCGCGCGTGTCAGCGCGGTCGAGCCACCGGCGCCCACCACATTTTCGATGATGATGGTCTGGCCAAGCGGGATCGCCATCTGCTCGGCGACGACGCGGGCGATGACATCGGAGGTGCCGCCCGCGGCAAAGGGCACGATCATGGTGATGGGACGCGACGGATAAGTCTGCGCCTGGGCAAGCGGAGCGGCCGACATCAGAACAAGAGCGGCGATCGTGCGTCCGATCCAGTGGCCAGTCCTCTCACTCACGTCGCACGCTCCCATCGATCACGACGGGAGATTGCGATCGCTCCTGTCATGCCGCAAGTGATTTTTCCGCGATCGACAGCCATTCGGCCTGCGCCTTGCGGGCAAACTTGGGCGCCCGTTTCATCTGCACGACGAACTCCGCGAACACCACTTTCGCTTCGGACGAACGGCCCATCGCCTGCAGCAGCTGGCCGTAACGGACATTCGCCTCGGCGCTCGATGCATAGCGCAGCAGTGCCTCATATTCACCGAGCGCCTCGTCGGTTCGCCCCGCTTCCGTCAGCGAGCGTGCGTAGAGCAGATGCGCTTCGGCGGATTCGAAATCGGGCCACTGCTTCTGCAAGTCGTCGAGGGTCGCGATCGCATCCAGCGGACGCCTTGCTCCGAACTGCGCCCTCGCCTTGGCCAGCGCATATTTCGCCTCATGCCCCAGCGGCAGCGTGAGGATGTGCTCGTAATGCTGCACGGCCTCGTCGAACCGGCCGATCTCGAGGCACTCGGTCGCGAGCGCAGCGCGATTGGCGATCGTGTCAGCCGATGCGAGTTGATCGACGAGGCCGCGATAGGTTTTTTCGGGATCGATGCGTTTGGCCACGTTGCGGCGCGCCTGCTGCGCGGTGCGGCCGCCAAAGATCTCCGGCAACAGTTCGATCAGCACATAGGCGACCGCGCCGGCCACCGGCACCATCAGGATGATAAAGGCCCATGGCTGCATCCGCCCGGTGCGGGCGGCGTGCCAGACAAGCATGATATCGAGCAGAATAATGACCAGAGCCAGCGGCATGAGCGTCCCCTCAGGCGAGCATTGAAACGCACGCACCGGAACCGCCGGTGACGTGTCGTCTGATGCCGTGATGGACGCAGCGAAATGACGCTGGGTTCAAACGCGCAGTGCAGCTATGCAGCGCGCGCCAGATGGGCCGCGAGGCCGGTGAAGAGACCACGGCCGTCGGTATTGCCCATGATGTCTTCGACGTGGTTTTCCGGATGCGGCATCATGCCGAGCACATTGCCGTTCTCGCTGGTGATGCCGGCAATCGAGGCGGCCGCGCCGTTGATGTTGTGGAGGTCGCCGACATCGCCGGTCGGCGAGCAATAGCGATACAGCACGCGGCCATCGCCTTCGAGGCGCTTCAGCGTTTCCGCATCGGCGGTGTAGTTGCCCTCGCCATGGGCGACGGGAACGCGGATCACCTGCCCGGCATTGTAGCCGCGGGTGAACGGCGTGTCGGAGCGCTCGACGCGCAGATGCACGTCCTGGCAGATGAATTTGAGGCGCGCATTGCGCATCAGGATGCCCGGCAGCAGGCCGCTTTCGCACAGGATCTGGAAGCCGTTGCAGACGCCGAGCACGAGGCCGCCATCGGCGGCGAATTTGCGGACTGCATCCATCACAGGCGAGCGCGCCGCGATGGCGCCGCAGCGCAGATAGTCGCCATAGGAGAAGCCGCCGGGAACAACGACGAGGTCGGTACCGGCCGGCAGGGCCGTGTCGGTATGCCAGACCATCTTCGACTCGGTGCCCGAAGCAAGCTTCAGCGCCCGCGCCATGTCGCGCTCGCGATTGATTCCGGGGAAGACGAGAACGGCGGATTTCATGTCAGGCTCGGTGCTTCATTCAGTTCAAGACGATGCTCGATACGATCGAGCTGATGGTCGTGGCGGATCAGCGTGGCGTGAATGCCGCTGAGTTCGGAGTGGATGCCGGTGAGATCGTGATGAATACCTGTGATCTGATACTTCATCGCCAGCATTGTGGCGTTGTGCTCGTCTAGTTTGCCGTCGATCTGAGCAAGCCTGGCCTGCACAGCCTTCAGAACTTCATAAACCAGTTCAGCACTGACCTCGGCCATCACCCGATCCCCTGAGCGTTACCCCTGCACCTCGACCTTGTAATTCTCGATAACGGTATTCGCGAGCAGCTTGTCCGCGGCCGCCTTCAGCGCAGCCTCGGCCTTCG
Organism: Tardiphaga sp.; assembly: GCF_044340795.1. Lineage (GTDB taxonomy): Bacteria > Pseudomonadota > Alphaproteobacteria > Rhizobiales > Xanthobacteraceae > Tardiphaga. The sequence continues at coordinate 8,864 of NZ_JBIISY010000107.1, read as the reverse complement.
CCTGATCGGCGCCGGCAGCGAGTTCGATGTCGAATACCTTGCCCTGGCGGACCTGGGCAATGCCATCGACGCCGAGCGACTTCAATGCGCCCTCGATCGCCTTGCCCTGCGGATCGAGGATGCCGTTCTTCAATGTGACTGTGACGCGGGCTTTCACGTTCTATCCCTTAGCTCTTGACCAATACCGGACCGGTGCCCATCGGGCGCTCGTTCTCTGCCAGAATGCCGAGACGCTTGGCAACCTCGGTATAGGCTTCCAGAACGCCGCCGAGATCCCTGCGGAAACGGTCTTTGTCCAGCTTCTCGTTCGACTTGATGTCCCACAGCCGGCACGAATCCGGCGAGATCTCGTCGGCGACGATGATGCGCATCATGTCGTTCTCGAACAGGCGGCCGCATTCCATCTTGAAATCGACCAGACGGATGCCGATACCCAGGAAGAGACCGGTCAGGAAGTCGTTGACGCGGATGGCCAGCGCCATGATGTCGTCGATCTCCTGCGGGGTCGCCCAGCCGAACGCGGTGATGTGCTCCTCGGAGACCATCGGATCGTTGAGCTGGTCGTTCTTGTAATAGAACTCGATGATCGAGCGCGGCAGCTGGGTGCCCTCCTCGATGCCGAGGCGCTGCGACAGCGAGCCGGCGGCGACATTGCGCACCACGACCTCGAGCGGCACGATCTCGACCTCGCGGATCAACTGCTCGCGCATGTTGAGGCGGCGGATGAAGTGCGTGGGCACGCCGATGTCGTTCAGGTGCTGGAACAGGTATTCCGAAATCCGGTTGTTGAGGACGCCCTTGCCCTCGATCACCTGATGCTTCTTCGCATTGAACGCGGTCGCGTCGTCCTTGAAGTGCTGGATCAAAGTGCCGGGCTCCGGGCCTTCGTACAGAACCTTGGCCTTGCCTTCATAAATGCGACGTCGACGGCTCATGGGGATGTACCGTGTGTTGTTGAAATCCATGGATTTTGGTTGCTCCGGAGTAACGGGATTGACCCACGACGGAGCTGCCGTGAAGGCCGGGAACCGGTCTGTACACAGATTCTGAAGACAGAACCGTGTCCAAGAAAACCGAAAGAAACAGAACAAGAACCGAGCCTTCCGGCAACCTACCCGATCCCCCCCGCCGATACAATCGATCCGGCCGGTCGGGAGCGGGTTTTACCCGGTTGCACAAAAGTCACATTCTCGCAATGACCTGCGACTATGCGGCCGATTGTCCGGTCGGCTACGGACACTTAGGTAAGCCGCGGACCGGTCATTTCAACGCCGGCCAGCCCACCCCCAACCCCAGGGAACTCACCGATGTCATCGATGGACAAGCGCGGACAGGATTTTGAACGCAAATTCGCGCTCGACGAAGAGCAGAAGTTCAAGGCGATGAACCGCCGCAACAAGCTGCTCGGCCTCTGGGCCGCTGAAAAGCTCGGCAAGACCGGCGCTGACGCCGATGCCTATGCCAAGGAAGTGGTCGCAGCAGACTTCGAGGAAGCCGGCGATGACGACGTGCTGCGCAAGGTGCTGGGTGACCTCACCGGCAAGGGCGTGGCGGTCACCGAGGCCGAACTGCGCACCAAGATGGACGCGCTGATCGTGGAAGCCGTCGCCCAGGTCAAGGCCGGCACCTGAGCCCAAATCGACCCGACAACCGCGCAGCGCAGTTCACAGGAAGGACCCGCGCTGCGCGAGTTTGAAAGCTTTGTGCTGAAGCAAATGGCACGATCGCCCCGCGCCGTCGCCTAGATCATCGGCAGAATGGCGCGGTGGTGTCTGGTTAGAGCTATTCAATCCGCCCCATCATTCTGCTCGCCGCTTCCGCCTGATACAGCGCCACTTTCTCACCTCATTCGGAAAGTGGCGGGGCATCGTGACCACCAGCATCTATCGCGGCTCCGGCAAGAGCCAATCCAACCCGTTCAATGCGCGCCACGCGCGCTGGCTGATCGGCGCAGCCTTCGTTGTCGGCGACCTCATGGCGGGCGCCTCGCTGGCACAGGCGCAGACCGCACTCCCGGCCGTGACCGTCGAATCGTCGTCCCCCACGCGCCGTCCTGCGCGCGCCGTAGCGACACCGAGCCGTGGCCGCACCGTCACGGCCCGTCGCAATGTCACCCCGCCGCCCGCGCCACCGACGCAGACCCAGCGCGCCATCGCCGCCGCTGCCGCGCGTTACGAACAGATCCTCGGCTATCGCGCGATGCCGGATGCGACCACGCTGCGCGGGGCCACCTCGCCGCTCGGCACCTCGCAGGTCGTCAACGTCGTGCCGCAGCAGGTCATCAGCGACCAGCAGCCGCGCAATCTCGATGACGCGCTGATCAATGTCTCCGGCATCACCCAGGGCAATACGCTGGCCGGCACCCAGGACGCCGTGATGCGCCGCGGCTTCGGTGACAACCGCGACGGCTCGATCATGCGCAACGGCATGCCGATCAATCAGGGCCGCTCGCTCAATGCCGCCGTGCAGAGCGTCGAAGTGCTGAAGGGCCCGGCCTCGCTGCTTTACGGCATCATGGATCCCGGCGGCATCATCAACACCATCTCGAAGCGGCCGGATCTCTACCAGCATGGCGAAGTCACCCTGCTCGGCTCGACCTTCGGCAGCGGCAAGGATGGCATCGACGGCACCATCGACGTCACCGGCCCGCTGGGCGACAACGGCCTCGCCTATCGCTTCATCGCCTATGGCCAGAGCGAGGACTACTGGCGCAATTTCGGCACCCGCCGTGAGTCGCTGCTCGCCCCCTCGCTGTCATGGTATGGCGAAGACACCACGGTGCATCTGAATTACGAGCGCCGCAGTTTCTCCTATCCGTTCGATCGCGGCATCGCACTCAACCCGACGACGCTGAAGCCATTCAACAATGTGCCGATCACGCGCCGCTTCGACGAGCCGTACAATGCCATGTGGGGCAATTCCGACCTGATGCAGGCCTCGGTCGATCATCGCATCAACGAGAACTGGAAGCTGTATGCGGGCTACAGCTACAATGAGGAAACCTATACGGCCAACCAGCTCCGCGTTTCCGCGGTCACGCCCGCTGGCATCCTCAGCCGCAGCAACGACGGCACCGGCGGCGCGCTGACGCAAGTGAGCTATGGCACCTCCTATATGCAGGGCACGGTGTGGGTCGGCGGCTTCAAGAACGACATCGTGTTCGGCGGCGATGCCGAATATCGCGTGATCTATCGCAAGGATCTGATCCGGCAGGCGGTCGGAACGCAAAACATCTTCAACCCCGTCTATGACCGACAGGGACCGGGCACCACCGTTTCCGCCAGCGACAGCGACCAGACGGACAAGCTCGGCCAGCGTTCGATCTTCGCGCAGGACACGCTGCATCTCACCAACTGGCTGTCGGTGGTCGGCGGCGTGCGCTGGATGGAGTGGGAGCAGATCGCCGGCCGCGGCCGCCCGTTCAATGCCAACACCAACACGATGGGCGACAAGGCGCTGCCGATCGGCGGCGTGATCGTGAAGGTCAATGACGAGATCTCGCTCTATGCGAGCTATTCGGAATCGCTGAAGCCGACCTGGACCATCGCGCCGCTGGTGAGCCAGGTCACTTCCAATCTCGCCCCGGAAGAAGGCGTGTCCTACGAGACCGGCGTGAAATTCGACTTCAACAAGCGCCTGTCGGGTTCGCTGGCCTTCTATGACCTGAACAAGAAGAACATCGCGGTGTCGCAATTCGATCCCGGCACCGGCACCAATATCCTGCGCACCGCCGGCGCCGCCCGCTCACGCGGCATCGAATTCGACATCACCGGAAAACTGACCGACAGCCTCAGCGCCATCGCCACCTATGCCTATACCGACGCCCGCGTCACCGCGGACCCGCTGGTCAATGGCAACACGCTGCAGAATGTGGCGTTGAACACCGGCTCGTTGTTCCTGACCTACGACTTCGGCACGCTGCTGCCGGGCCGCCTGCGCATCGGCGCCGGTGCCCGTTATGTCGGCGACCGTGCGGGCGATGCGGAAAACACCTTCTACATGCCGTCCTATACGGTCGCCGATGCTTTCGCGACCTATGAAGTGAAACAGATGGGCCTGCCGGTGATTTATCAGTTCAACGTCAAGAACATGTTCGATAACGTCTACTTCCCGTCGGCGGTGAACCGGCTGAATGTGGCCGTGGGCGATGCGCGCAGGTTCTCGCTGGCGGCGACGGTGAAATTCTGATGTGAGGCAAGACATGCAGGCACGAGACTGGAACACGCTCACCACCCTCCTGCTCGCATGCGTTCTGACAAGCTCCTCGGCGGTTTCCGCCGAGGAGCTCAATCTCTACACGACGCACGAGGCCGCGTTGATCACGCCGGTCACGGACGCCTTCAGCAAGGCGACGGGCATCACGGTCAACACCACCTTCATCGAAGACAATCTGTCAAATCGCGTGACGAGCGAAGGCCGCAAGTCTCCGGCCGATGTGCTGCTCACCATCGGCCTCGACAAGGCCTCGCAATTCGCGACGCTGGGCCTCGCCCAGCCGATCAAGTCCGCCACGCTCGAGAAAGCCATTCCGTTCGAGCTGCGTGACCGCGGCCGCGCCTGGTTCGGCGTCGCCATGCGCCCGCGCGTGGTGGTGACGCGCAGTGACAGCGCGCTGTCGGCGATCACCTATGAGGAACTCGCGCGGCCGGAATGGCGCGGCAAGCTCTGCATGCGCACGGTGCTGCATCAGAACAATGTGGCGCTGGTGGCCGCCTTCCTGCTCCATAACGGCGCACCGGCCACCGAGGCGTGGCTGAAAGGTCTTCGGACCAATCTCGCCGGCCTCGCCGAAGGCAAGGACAATGACGTCATCCGCCGGATCGCGCAGGGCCGCTGCGAGATCGGCATCGCCAACACGGTGGCGCTGGCGCAACTGCGCGATGGCCGCGAGGGCGCCGACTGGAAGACGGACGCCGACAAGGTGAAGGCCGTGCCGACCACCTTCCGCAATCGCGGCACGCATATGAATGTCACGGCGGTCGGCATCGCGAAACACGCGCCGCACAAGGCGGCCGCGCTGAAATTCGTCGAGTTTCTGGTGACGGACGAAGCACAAAAACTGTTCGCCGAAGCAGAGCTGGAATATCCGGTGACGTCGCGCGGCGAACGCACCGCGATCGTCAGCGGCATCGGCTCATTCACCGTCGACGATCGCCCCATTGACCAGATCGCGACCACGCAGAAGGCAGCGATCGATCTGATCCGAAAAGCGGGATTTACGAAGTGAAGCTCAGCTTCCCCCTCCCCCTGCGCGGCTTCGCCGCTTGAGGGAGGGATAATCACCTCACTCCTTTTTCAGCTTCACGCTCATCATCATCGTGCCGCTGACCGTGTAGCCCTCCCGCTGGGAGCTCTGATAGCGCTGGCCGCCGTTGAGGTTGCTGTTGACCGATTCCAGGATGCACTCCTGTGCCATCGTCTCGCGCAGAAGGTCGCATTCCCGTGCGGCGGTGCCGTAGATCATGCGACGCGCGCGATCGCGCAGCTTCTCCGCCTCTTCGCCCTCATCGATCGGCCCGGCAATGAAGATATTGAGCGTTGCGGTGACGCGGATATAGCCGTCACGCACCGCCGGCGCGCCGATCGGCGGATAGAGACGCGCCGGTGCGGGCGCGGGCACCGCCGGGGCCTGTGCGCCGGCGGGCGCGGCCAGTGTCAGCAGGAATGCCGCAAGCGACAGCGCATATTTTTTCGATGTCATGATGTGCCTCCATTACAGAGGCACATCATAGCGATTCGGGATGTCAGGCCTATCAACACACGCGCAGGATTGGGCGCGTGCGTTCACACGCGACAAATCACCGCCAGCCCATGCCGGGCGCCACATGTTTCAGGATCGCCTCGATCACATGGGCATTGTAATCCACGCCGAGCTGGTTCGGCACCGTCAGCAGCAGCGTATCGGCTTCCGCGATCGCTTCATCCTTCTTGAGCTGCCTGATCAGCTCGTCCGGTTCCGCCGCATAGCTGCGGCCGAAAATGGCGCGCTCGCGGTCGCTCAGCATGCCGATGGAATCGCTGTCCTTGCTGGCGCCGAAATATTGCCGGTCCTGATCATTCACCAGCGCAAAGATGCTGCGGCTGACCGACACCCGCGGCGTCCGTATGTGCCCGGCCGCCTTCCATGCCTCGCGATACAGCCGGATCTGCTCGGCCTGCTGCTCGTGGAACGGCTTGCCGTTCTCGTCGATCTTCAGCGTCGACGACTGCAGGTTCATGCCCATCTTCGCCGCCCATTCCGCGGTGGCATTGGTGGAGGAACCCCACCAGATGCGCTCGCGCAGGCCTTCCGCATGCGGCTCGAGCCTGAGCAGGCCGGGCGGATTCGGGAACATCGGCGCAGGATTCGGCTGCGCAAAGCCCTTGCCCTTGAGCACGTCGAGAAACACTTCGGTATGCTTGCGTGCCATTTCGGTGTCGCTCTGGCCTTCGATCGGCGCATAGCCGAAATAGCGGAAGCCATCGATCACCTGCTCCGGCGAACCGCGCGAAATGCCGAGTTGCAGGCGCCCGCCCGAGATCAGATCGGCGCTGCCCGCATCCTCCGCCATGTAGAGCGGATTCTCGTAGCGCATGTCGATCACGGCCGTGCCGAGTTCGATGCGCTTGGTGCGCGCGCCAACGGCTGCCAGCAGCGGAAACGGCGCCGCGAGCTGGCGCGCAAAATGATGCACGCGGAAATAGGCACCATCGGCGCCCAGCTCTTCGGACGCGACAGCGAGTTCGATGGACTGCAACAGCGCATCGGAGGCCGAGCGCGTCTGCGACGACACATGCGGCGTCCAGTGGCCGAAGGAGAGAAAGCCGATCTTTTTCATGGGAGAGGTCTCGGAGGATGAATCTGCTGCCGCGCAATCTAAGTCGGATTTGCGACAGAACCAGCACGCGCATGGAAACGATGTGTTTCCGTGGGCGCTCCGAAATCAACCTGAAATGGCAAAGGCTAGACAAGAAAGGCCGGGCGAGCCCGGCCTTGAGCAACACGCGCACCCGTAGGGCGGATGAGCGAAGCGTCATCCGCCGGCCGATTGCATGATTGAGCCTCGGCGGATGACGGCTTCGCCTCATCCGCCCTACGGCACAACCCTCACTCTTCCTTGAACCCGTACTCCGGCACGTTCCCGCTCGCGCCATAATACTTGTACGGGAGAAACTTGCCCGACATCGTGATCTTCACGCGGTCGCCCTTCGGATTCGCCACGCGTTCGAAGTCGAAGTCGAAGTCGATGGCCGACATGATGCCGTCGCCGAATTCCTCCTCGATCAGCATCTTCCAGGCCGGGCCGTTCACCATCACCATTTCATAGAAGCGATAGATCAGGGGATCCTGCGGCGGCATCTGCATGGTCTCGGCGCGCATCGGGATCTCGTTGAGCATCGCCGTCTCGGCCTTGGAGAGACCGAACAGCTCGCCCGCATTGGCCGCCTGCGGCTTCGTCAGCTTCATGTTGCCGAGAATGGCGCCAACGATCAGCACGTCGGAATAGCCGCCGATCTTCCCGCAGATATATTTCCAGGTCCATTCCTTCTCGCGCTTGATGTCGAGCAGCTTTTCGGTGAGGTCGGATCGCAGCATGGTCTTCTCCTTGCGTAGTTGCGTTAGCGCGTGGCGCTGTGAAGAGACGGCATCGTTGGCGCCTCGGTGAATGTAGGCCGGACCACGGGGACATTGCGCGGATCGTGGTTGGGCGTGGTGGCAGTAAACGTCTTGCTGCGCGTCACCAGGAAATCGATGATGTGGTTGCGCAGCGCGTAGTAATGCGGGTGCTTGTGCAGATCGATGCGGGCACGATCCTTCGGCAGCGGGTTCTCGACGATCTCCGCCAGCACCGCGCCGGGGCCGTTGGTCATCAGAAAGATCTTGTCGGCGAGATACATCGCCTCGTCGACGTCATGGGTGATCATGAAGGTGGTCTGGCCGGTCTCCAGCGTGACACGCCGCACCTCGTCCTGCAGCGTACCGCGGGTCAGCGCATCCAGCGCCGAGAACGGCTCGTCCATCAGCATGATCTTTGGCGTGATCGACAGCGCCCGCGCGATGCCGACACGCTGCTTCATGCCGCCGGACAGTTCGGACGGCCGCTTGTGTTCGGAGCCGGTGAGACCGACCTTGTCGATGAACGTCTGCGCATGGGCGCGAATCTTTGCCTTGTCCCATTTCCGCCATTTGGACGAGACGGCATAGGCGATGTTGCCCATGACCGTCATCCACGGCAGCAGCGCATGGCTTTGAAAAATGACCGCGCGATCGAGGCTGGTGCCGGAGATCGCCTGGCCATCGACGATGACGGTGCCTTCCGAGGGCTCGTCGAGGCCGGCGAGAATGTTGAGCACCGTGGTCTTGCCGCAGCCGGAATGGCCGATGATGCAGCCGAATTCGCCGGGCGCCAGCGACAACCAGAGATTTTCGAAGATCGTCGTGGTGCCGCCCGACGGCTGCGGATAGCGCTTGGCGATGCCTTCGATGGAGATGAATTTGGTCGACATCGCATTCACTCCGGAAACGTGACCATGCGGGTGAAGCGCGCGAGGATCTGGTCGAGCAACATGCCGACCAGGCCGATCATCAGGATGGCGATGATCACATTGGTGATCGACAGGTTGTTCCATTCGTTCCAGACGAAATAGCCGATGCCGGTGCCGCCCACGAGCATTTCGGCGGCGACGATCACCAGCCAGGCGATGCCGATGGAGATGCGCATGCCGGTGAGAATGGTGGGCGCGGCCGCCGGCAGGATCACGGTGAAGGCGCGGCGGAAGGTGCCGACCTCCAGCGTGCGCGCGACATTCACCCATTCTTTTCGCACGGATGCGACGCCGAAGGCCGTATTCAAAAGCATCGGCCACACCGAGCAGATGAAGAT
>NZ_JBIISY010000106.1:0-19817 GCF_044340795.1 Tardiphaga sp. | reverse complement strand
TGGCGGCCGGAAATCCCGCGCGTCATTGTCGTGTGGTGAGCAGCACTGCTCGCCAGCGCCTGGCGATAGGCATCGTCGGCGCTGGACTCGCTGGCCGCCACGAAAGCCGTGCCGAGCTGGGCCGCGGTCGCACCAAGCTTCAAAGCGGCAGCCACGCCATGGCCATCCATGATCCCGCCCGCGGCAATCACCGGCACGGAGAGATCGCGCGCCAGCATCCGCGTCAGGGTGAAGGTCCCGAGCCTGTCGTCATGGCCATCGGTCGCGAACCGGCCGCGGTGACCACCGGCTTCATAGCCCTGCGCGATGACGGCATGCATGCCGCTCGCGACCAGCGCCCGGCCCTCGGCGAGATTCGTCGCGGATGCGATCAGCGTGATGCCGGCCTCGCGCAGCTCGCGCGCCTGAGCTGCGGTCGGCGCACCGAAATGAAAGCTGACGACGCGCGGCTTCGCCGCCAGCAGCACGCGATGCATGGCGTCGTCTTCGCGATAGCTCTTGTAGATCTCCGTCAGCTGCGCCGGCGGCTCCGCCCCGAATTTGCGAAATTCAGCAGCGAGGGACGACAACCACGCGCGCTCGACGGCGCCATCCGGCTTCGCCGGCTGATGGCAGAACACATTGACATTGAGCGAGCGGTTCGAGCGGTCCTTGAATGCCCGGATCGCCTCGTCGGCCGCGCTTGCCGTCATGGCGCCGACACCGATCGATCCCAACCCGCCTGCATTGGCGACGGCGGCAGCCATCACCGGATTCGACGTGCCGGCCATCGGCGCCTGGATCACCGGATGATCGATCTTCAGGAGATCCAGCAGGGCCCTGCTGGTCGAGGATGCCGTCATGGAAAACTCCTTTTGAATGCGTCAGGACAAGGTCACCGTGCGGACCGCGATGCGACCACCGCCGTCACGAGGTCGAGGGCCAGCGCCGCCGTGATTGAACAGGCGCCGATGATGAAAAGCATCCGGTAGTCGCCGCCGCTGTGTTCGAACACGAATGACAGCCCATAGGCGGCCATGGCCTGGAAGATCGCGAAGGCCACGGTGGCCGTGCTCCAGGCCGCCTTCTGCCGTGCGGGCTGATGCGGCAGCAATTCGCCGATCCGGCCAAGCACCAGCGGCACGGTGCCGGTGACGAATGCACCGACCACGACACTCGAGACGATCAGGCCGGCGCGCCCGAGATCGAACACTGGCAGCGCGACGGCAACGGCCTCGATGAAGAAGGACAGGCGCAATGCGGCGCCGAAGCCGGCCCGATCGGCAAGATGGCCCGCCAGCACCGGCCCCAGCGTCGCGCCGATTCCGAACAGCACCCAGAACTCGGCGCCGACCGCGACGCCCTGATGCAGGCCGCGCGCGACATAGTCGACGAGGAAGATCATATGCGGCACCCAGCCGGCGGCGTTCAGGGCATATTCGCCATAGAGCGCGCGCAGCGTGATCGCGCGCGAGCGACTTGTCGCCGCCGGCTCGGAATGGGTGGGCGCCGGCGCGTCGGGCTGCTCATGCGGCCAGCCGGCCCAGGCCAGCGCCGTCAGCAATGCAGACAGCAGGCCGAGACCGATCCAGGTCTGGGTGACGCCGCCCTGCAGCAGCAGGGGGACAAGCGTGCCCGATGCCGCAACACCGGCACCGACGCCCATGAAAATGACGCCACCCGCAAGACCGCGCCGCGCCACCGGCACATGGGCCAGCACGCTCGGCGCTGCCAGAACCATCAGCGCCCCACCGGCCAGCCCGGCGGCAAACCGCCAGCCGAAATACCACGCGAATGACACCGGCTCGGCACAGGCGAAGAAGGCCGCCGTCGCGAGCAGCATCATCGCGCGCAGGATGGTGACCACCGACCAGCGGACAGCAAGGCGGCGCCCCAGCAGGGCGCCGGCCAGATACCCCGCCAGATTCGCGGCGCCGAGATAGGCGGCCGTCGATGCATCGAACCAATGGGCGCTGACGATGGCCGGCAGCAGAGGCGTATAGGCGAAGCGGGCCAGACCGATACCGATCAGGCTGACGCAGAATGCCGACAGCACCGGGCGCCACGCCATATCAGGGCGACCAAGGGCTGATGACTTGCGCACCTCGCTTCGAGCACCGGACATGATGCGACCTCCTGCCTTATAAGTTCTGGAGATTATATGGATCGATATGTATCGTAAAAAGCGATTAGAATAGATAAGGGGTATCTGATTTCGAGATACTGGAAATCGACGATATTTCAGCGATACAAGGGATAATCAGTTAGATTGGGGCGCGCCGACCAACACCCTGGCAGGATCTCTCCGATCACTACTGAAGCTCATCCAGGCTCCAACCTATCTCGAAAAGGAAGATGCGATGGACGTGTCCGATCTCGTGATTTTTGAGGCCGTGTCCCGGCACGGCAGCATGAACCGGGCTGCGTCCGAGCTGAACACGGTCCAGTCCAATGTCACCGCACGGATTCGGGCGCTGGAAGGCGAGCTCGGTGTCAGCCTGTTTCAACGACATGCGCGGGGCGTTTCGACGACTCCGTCAGGCCAGCGGATCCTGCCCCTCGTCGCCCGGCTGACAAAACTGCTCGCGGATGTGCGGACGGCAGCCAGGGACGATGGCGCACCACATGGAAGCCTGCATCTCGGCAGCCTGGAAACGACGACGGCTCTGCGCCTGTCCCCGCTCCTGACGCAATTCGTCAAGACCTATCCGGAGGTGCGACTGGCCGTCACCACCGGCACCACCCGCAGATTGCTCGATGACGTCATCAACTGCCGGGTCGAAGGCGCTTTTGTCGCCGGGCCGGTCAACCATCCCGACCTGCATCAGGAGACGGTGTTCACGGAGGAGCTCGTGCTCGTCACATCGCGCCAGATCCGTGGCCTCGGCGCCCTGAAAGACATTGCCGACCTCAAGACCATCGTCTTTCAAGCGGGCTGCTCCTATCGCCAGCGGCTCGACAGCCTTCTTGCCGACATGGGGGCGGTTACAGCCAGACCACTCGAATTTGGCTCGCTCGAAGCCATCATCAGCTGCGTCTCCGCAGGCATCGGCATCACATTGCTCCCCAAGGGGATCGTCGGCCCGGCCTGGCAGGAAGGGCGCATCGCCGTCCACGAACTTCCGCATGACGAAGGCCATGTCGATACGCTGTTCGTACGCCGCCATGACGCCTTTGTGTCCAGCGCGCTGACCGCCTTCCTGCAAATGGCAAAATCCCGCACGGGCGGATTGCCCCATCCATCCCTGGAGCCGGCAGCAGCGGTCTGAGCGGCTATCCGGCTTCGAGTCTGCGGCGATCGCCGGTCATCTCCAGCACGCTCAAGGCGTCGCGGTCGTCTTTTGCCCTGGCATCGTCGATATAGGCGACCAGCAGGCGGTTGATCGCATTGGCATCCAGCAGGCGGAAATCCGCCGGACTGATCCAGCCGTCGAAAAACCGGTCCACATAGCCGCCCGGACTGTCCCGTTCCTCGACCCAGTTGGGGCCGATCAGCCCCACAGGCTTCAGCTCCCAGTAACAGGACACCAGGCGCCCGCCTTGCGCGGCGCGGCCAAGGATTCGTTGCCCGTCGCGGGGCGCCTCGCTCATCGGCCGGAGAAACTGACCGTACTCCCTCAGAATCCGCTCGACCTGCATTCCATGCGCTTCCATCTGCAGAGGCGCGGATGGCGCCACGCAGGAGGTAATGAAAACTGTCGCGGTTTGTTTCGCGTCGCCAAAAACCGACTCAGCGTCAACGCGACGGTACCAGAAAACCAAAGCCGCAACCTGCCACACAGATTGGCAAGCCCCTGCACGATCTGCGTCGATCACAAGAAATCTATCTAGAGGGAAACCAAATCCTTACGGGTTGCGGCATGAACGCCTCGAAGGCCCGTAAACCACTGAAAATTAACGCCTCTTTCAGTTTTAATTAATTTGTCGCTAAGGATGTTTTTGCGGTCCGTCTCATCTGGGCGGGTTGTAGGCAGCTGTGGCGAATGGGTGACAGCAATTTGCGCAAAACCTGTCTATCTCGACGGCATAGGACGGAGCCCAAGCGTGCCCCGGTCTAAAACGGTTTTCTGGAGAAGAAAAAATGAAGAAGTTCCTGCTGGGCACCGCTGCCCTTCTCGCGATGGGCGCCTCGGCTTCGGCCGCTGACCTCGCCGCTCGCCCCTACACCAAGGCTCCGGCTTACGTCGCAGCTCCGATCTACAACTGGACCGGCTTCTACATCGGCGGTCACGTCGGTGGCGCCTTCAACGGCAACAGCGGCTTTGCTGGCACCTCGGACAACTCCGATGGTCGCTTCCTCGGCGGCGTGCAGGCCGGCGCTGACTACCAGTTCGCTCCGAACTGGGTGATCGGTGTTGAAGGTCAGTACAGCTGGGTTGGTAACAACAACACCAACATCGCGTTCGTCGGCCCGGGCGTTCCTGCTGGTACCGGCTATAATCTGAACCAGAAGGGTCTGGCTTCGGTGACCGGCCGTCTCGGCTACACCTGGGGTCCGGCGCTGCTCTACGTGAAGGGCGGTTGGGCTTATCAGGACGCCACCGAGACCCTGTTCACGCCCGTCGCTGTTCCGTTCGCCACCACCACCAAGGACAACGGCTACACCGTCGGCGCTGGCCTCGAATACCTGTTCACCCAGAACTGGTCGGGCAAGATCGAGTACCAGTACTACGACTTCGGCAACACCACGATCACTGCTCCGGCTTACCTGACCCAGTTCGGTTCGTCGAAGAACGACCAGCACGTCGTCAAGGCTGGCCTGAACTACCGTTTCAACTGGGGTGGCCCGGTTGTCGCGAAGTACTAAGTTTCGCGCCTGATCTTCAGGCTCTGACTTGCGGAAAGGCCGGCGGAAACGCCGGCCTTTTTGTTTGTCCGGAGGCGCGTTGTTCACGCCCCCGCCTTTACGCTTCAGTAACCGCGCAAGCCCCGCAACAGCCTCGGATTGCGCATTTACCCGAATGTTAACCCGGTACCGACATACTCTGTCCGCGACCCGCTCGGCATCATCGCGGGCGTGGGGGAGTGGTCAAAGTGAAGTCGGCATTCGGGAAATTCGGGCGCATCCGTATCGCACGTCCACGGTTCGGTATTCGTGGCAGCCTGTTCGCCGCCTTCGCGGTGATTGCCGGCATGGCGATCCTGATCAGCGCGGGTGCGGGCGCCATTCTGGGCCAGCTCGGCCAGATGATGACCGATCTCAACGGCCGCGACATTCCGAAACTGACCGCCAGCCTTGAACTGGCCACCGCCAGCGAAAATCTGGCCAGCCAGGGCCCGATGCTGCTGGCGTCATCCACCGCCGACATCCTGAAGGAACGCTCGCAACGTATGCGCGACACCCACAAGGTGGCGACGGACAAGCTCGAAACCATCACCAGGCTCGGCGCCGACAAGGCCATCCTGGCCTCGCTCGGCGACAGCGTGAAGAATATCGAGGACACGATCCGCAGCCTTGGCGCGGCGACGCAGGAAAAAATCGACGCCGCGGTCCAGCATGAGAAGCTCTATAACGACGTGCGCGCCGCCGCCGACAACTTCGTGAAGAAGGCGGCCCCGGCGATTGCCGATGCCCAGACCGGCATGGATGCCACCCTGCGCGCCGTGGTGTTCTCCGCTGAAGATTCCGGCGAAGCCTCGCGCATCATCGTCCAGATCGGCAATGTCGTCGCCGACACCAATCTGATCTCCTCGGACCTGATGGCCGCGCTGTCTGCCGGCACCGGCGATGCGCTGTCGCCCATCGAGCATAGTTTCAAGACCGCGCAGACGCGCGTGAAGACGAATCTTACCGCCCTCGACGGCGCCATCAGCAGCATTCCCGAGCTGCGCAAGGCCGCCGAGCAGCTGCTCGCGCTGGGCGACGGCAAGAATGGCGTGTTCAAGGTCCGCCAGAAGGAAATCGACACGCTGGAATATGGCGAGTTGATTCTGGACGAGACCCGCAAGCTCAATGTCGGCCTCGGCATGAGCGTGAAGCAACTCGTCGACAAGGTACGCGCGGAAACCGACGCGGCAACGGCGAACGCGCAGACCACCATCACATTGTCCACCCAGATCATGCTTGCCTTGGGCGCATTGACACTGATCGGCTCGGCGCTGTTCGTCTGGCTCTATGTCGGCCGCAGCATCCTGCGCCGCATCGCGCAGCTGCAGAAAGCGATGCAGCTGCTGTCCAGTGGTGACCTTGAAACACAGATGGCGCGCAGCAAGCAGCAGGACGAAATCACCGTCATGGCTGACTCGCTGGAAGTGTTCCGCGAGAACATGATCAATGCGCGCAACATGACAGCCGAACAGGATCGCGACCGCATCGCCAAGAACGAGCGCGCAGCGCGGGTCGAAACCCGCATCCACGATTTCGAAGGCAAGGTGCGGAGCGCGCTGGAGAAGCTGCAGACCGCAGCCGATTCCATGCAGACCACGGCGCAGGACATGTCGTCCACCGCCGACCGCTCCAGCGCGCTGGTGAGCGCCGTCGCGGCTGCGGCGGAAGAGACGTCAGTGAATGTGCAGACGGTTTCGGCCGGCACCGAAGAACTGACATCGTCGATCGCCGAGATCAGCCGTCAGGTCGTGACGTCGTCGCAGATCGCCGCCAAGGCGGTGAGCGAAGCCGGCGAAACCGATGCGACCATGCAGGGCCTTGCCGAAAGCGCCAACCGCATCAGCGTGGTCATCGATCTGATCCAGACCATCGCCTCGCAGACCAATCTCCTCGCACTCAATGCGACGATCGAAGCGGCACGTGCCGGCGATGCCGGCCGCGGCTTCGCCGTGGTGGCATCCGAAGTGAAGAGCCTCGCCGATCAGACCGCGAAGGCGACGGATGAAATCCGTACGCAGATCGTCGCCATGCAGCAGGTCACGTCTACTGCAGTCGGCGCGATTAGAAATATCGGCCAGACCATCACCGAGATCAACGAAGTGAGCACGGCCATCGCCACAGCCGTCGAGCAGCAGGGCGCCGCCACGCGCGAGATCGCGCGCAACATCCAGCATGCGGCGGGCGGCACCAGCGAAGTGTCGAGCAACATCGTCGGCGTCAGCGATGCGTCGTCGCAGGCCGGCGTGGCAGCCACCGACGTGCTCGGCGCCTCTGGCGAGCTTCGGCGCGAAGCGGATATCCTGCGTGGCGAAATCGACGAATTCCTCACCAGCATCCGCGCAGCCTGACGCATGATTGCCGCATAACATTTGTGTGATGCGCAGCGCATGGCTGCGCGCACTGCGCGTCATTGCACTCACCGCCGAAATCGTGGACTGCTCGTCACGCAGCCCGCGATTTGAGCTGCGCAAGTTGCGAGGACTGCTTTATGCCGACATCATCCGTCACATCGATCCATCAGCCGCGTCACGACTGGCAGCGCGCGGAGGCCGACGCGCTCTATGCGTTGCCGTTCTCCGACCTGATCTTCCAGGCGCAGGGCGTCCATCGCAGCAATTTCGATCCCAACCACATCGAGACCGCGAGCCTGCTCTCGATCAAGACCGGCGGCTGCGCGGAAGACTGCGGCTACTGTTCGCAAAGCGCGCATTACGATACGGGCCTCAAGGCCACCAAGCTGATGGACCAGGATGCCGTCGTCGCCACCGCGCAACGCGCCAAGGACGCTGGCGCGAGCCGCTTCTGCATGGCGGCTGCATGGCGCAACCCGAAGGACAAGGATCTCGATCGCGTCTGCGACATGGTGAGCGCGGTGAAGGAGCTCGGCATGGAGACGTGTGCCACGCTCGGCATGCTCACCGATGATCAGGCGAAACGCCTGCATGCTGCCGGCCTCGATTTCTACAACCACAATGTGGACACTTCGCCGGAATTCTACGGCAAGATCATCACCACCCGCACGATGCAGGACCGCATCGACACGCTGTCGCGCGCCCATGAGGCCGGGCTGAAGACCTGCTGCGGCGGCATCATCGGCATGGGCGAACAGGTCGAGGATCGCCTCGGCATGCTGTTGCTGCTCGCCAACATGCCGCATCATCCGGACTCGGTGCCGATCAATATGTGGAACGAGGTGAAGGGCGTGCCGGTGAACGACACCGCGGAGCGACCCGATCCGATTTCGCTGGCTCGCATGATTGCGGTCGCGCGTATCATGATGCCGAAGAGCGTCGTGCGACTTTCCGCCGGCCGGCAATACATGACCGACGAGCTGCAGGCGTTGTGCTTCCTGGCCGGCGCCAATTCCATCTTCATCGGCGACGTGCTGCTGACCACGAAGAACCCGCAGACCGACCGCGACAGCGATCTGCTCGGCCGCCTCGGCATGACCTCCGGCCTCCCCGCCACGGAAGCCGCCCCGGCCATGCGCGCCAGCGCATAACTGCATGCCCTGCGCTGGCCCTTTTTGGGCTGGCGCAGGGGTCCTTCGCCCGCTAAGCCGGATGCAAAGGACAAGAACACGATGACAGACGCCAGCGCCAAGCCTTCAGAAGGCAAGCCAGCAGATCCCCTCAAATATCCCATCGAGAGCCACCCCGGCCCCGATCAGGTGGTGGATATCGCCCCGGGCATCAAATGGCTGCGGCTCGATCTCCCGTTCCGCCTCAACCATGTGAACATCTACCTGCTTGCCGATGGCGACGGCTGGGCCATGGTCGATACCGGCTTCGGCAATGACGCCACCATCGCCGCCTGGACAAAACTGTTCGACGGCCCGCTGAAGGGCATCGCCATCAGCAAGGTGATCATCACCCATGCGCATCCCGATCATGTCGGCCAGGCCGGCTGGATCGTGCAGCGCTTCGGTTGCCCCTTCTACATGTCGCAGGTCGAATATCTGCAGGGCGTCTATCACCAGAACCGCCGCACCGAAGAGCGCCTGGTCAACATGCGTCAGTTCTTCCTGCGCCACGGCATGGACGAAGACATCACCGAGCAGCTGCTCGGCCGCGGCCAGGACTATCTGAAGCGCACGGTGCCGCTGCCGGCCGCCTATCGCCGCCTGCGCCATGGCGACACCATCACCATCGGCGTGCGCAATTTCCAGATCATCACCGGCGCCGGCCATTCGCCCGATCAGGTCACGCTCTACTCGCCCGCCGACAAGATCTATCTGTCCGCCGATCAGGTGCTGAGCAAGATCTCGCCCAATGTCAGCGTCTGGGCCCATGAGCCCGACGAGAACTCCCTCGGCGCCTATTTGACATCGCTCAATGCGATCGCGGCCGCATTGCCCGAGGATACGCTGGTGCTGCCCGGACATGGCGTGCCGTTCTACGGTCTCCAGATCCGGATCAGGCAGCTCGCCGACCATCACGAGGAACGCTGCGGCATGATCGCGGATGCCTGCCGCACCGAGGCCAAGACGTCAGCGCAACTCGTGCCGGTCGTGTTTCACAAGCACAAGCTGGACGCTCACCAGACCGGCTTCGCCGCCGGCGAACTGATCGCCCATGTCAACTACATGCTGGCCGAAGGCCGGCTGAGCCAGGAACTGTGCAGCGACGGCAAGCTGCGTTTTAGCGCGATCTAGTCGACTGAAACTCCGTCATGCCCGGGCTTGACCCGGGCACCCATCTTCGCGGCAGGCGAAGAAGCAAGTTGGGTGGCCGGGTCAGGCCCGGCCATGACAGAGGAGCGTAACCGTTGGGCAATTTGCCCAATTGCGCCTCGACAGCCAGACTGGAAAGGCTCTAAAACGCAAACCGAGCTGGGTTTCGGGTTCCGTTTTGGGTGTCTTTCCGATGGATTACAGCAAGTTCTTCAGCGACGCGCTCTCCCGCCTTCATGATGAGCGCCGCTACCGTGTCTTCGCCGACCTCGAACGCATCGCCGGCCGGTTCCCGCATGCGGTCTGGCACACGCCGAAAGGCCCGCGCAACGTCGTCATCTGGTGTTCCAACGATTATCTCGGCATGGGCCAGCACCCGAAAGTGGTCGGCGCCATGGTCGAGACCGCGACCCGCGTCGGCACCGGTGCCGGCGGCACCCGCAATATCGCCGGCACCCATCACCCGCTCGTGCAGCTCGAGGAAGAACTCGCCGACCTCCACGGCAAGGAAGCGTCTTTGCTCTTCACCTCGGGCTATGTCTCGAACCAGACCGGCATCTCCACGCTCGCAAAGCTGATGCCGAACTGCCTGATCATCTCGGACGCCCTCAATCATAATTCTATGATCGAAGGCATCCGCCAGTCCGGTTGCGAGCGCGTCGTGTTCCGTCACAACGACCTCGCCCATCTCGAAGAACTGCTGCAGGCGGCCGACCCTGCCCGGCCGAAACTGATCGCCTGCGAGAGCCTGTATTCGATGGATGGCGACGTCGCGCCGTTGGCCGCGATCTGCGATCTCGCCGAGCGCTACGATGCCATGACCTATGTGGACGAAGTCCACGCCGTCGGCATGTATGGCCCGCGCGGCGGCGGCATTGCCGAGCGCGATGGCGTCATGCATCGCATCGACGTGCTCGAAGGCACACTGGCCAAAGCCTATGGCTGCCTCGGCGGCTACATCGCCGCCAGCAAGGATATCGTCGATGCCGTGCGTTCCTATGCGCCGGGCTTCATCTTCACCACCGCATTGCCGCCGGCGATCTGCTCCGCCGCGACTGCTGCGATCAAGCATCTGAAGACCTCGAACTGGGAGCGCGAACGCCATCAGGACCGCGCGGCGCGCCTGAAGGCTGTGCTCACGTCGGCCGGCATCCCGGTGATGTCCACCGACACCCATATCGTGCCGGTCTTCGTCGGCGATGCCGAGCTGTGCAAGAAGGCCAGCGACCTGCTGCTGGAAGATCACGGCATCTATATCCAGCCGATCAACTATCCCACCGTGGCCAAGGGCGAGGAGCGCCTCCGCATCACGCCGTCGCCCTATCATGACGATGTGCTAATCGATCATCTCGCGGAAGCACTGCTGCAGGTGTGGGACCAGCTCGGCATGCCGCTGCGCGCCAAGGCACTGGCGGCGGAGTGAGTCTCCACACTGTCGGTTGAAACACCGTCATGCCCGGGCTTGACCCGGGCACCCATCTTTCGGAGCTTCGTGCAAAGCTGGATGGCCGGGTCAAGCCCGGCCATGACGAGTTTTAGTTTCAACGCTCGCCGACTGGAGCACTCCCCCTTGGACATCATCTGGAAAGGCATTCTCGGCGGCCTGCTCACGGCGCTGATCGCTTTCCTGTCCAAGCGCGGCAACACGCTGCCGGGCATCCTGCCGCTGTTCCCGACCTTTGCCATCATCGCGCTCGCCATCGTCGGCGCCAAGGGCGAGGCCTCCGGTTTTCGCGAGGCCTGCCTTGCCGGCGCCAAGACCATCCCGGCCTATCTGGCCTTTCTCGGCGTCTGCTACCTGACCATCGGATCGATCGATTACCGTCTCGCGATTGCGGCCGGCATCGCAGCGTGGCTGATAGTGATCATGATCAGCTTTTATGCGCTGCCGTAGGGCGGATGAGCCGAAGGCGTAATCCGCCGCGGCGTTTCAGCTGTCACCTCGACCGGCGGATTGCGCTTCGCTCATCCGCCCTACGACTGTGCGCCGTCTCAGCCGTCATCGGACTGTCATCCAACCGCCCTACGCGATGCTTTTCGGATCGAGACCCATGACCAACACGCCCAAGGCCCCCAAGCTCGCGAAAACCTTCATCCATCCCACCGTCACCTCACGCGAGGTCACGACCGGCTCGTGCTGCGAGATCCTCGACAACACCCATGTCGAATATACCTCGCTCGGCGACTACAGCTATCTCGGCCCCAATTGCACGGTGGCGGACGCACGGATCGGAAAATTCTGCGCCATCGCCGCCTCGGTGCGCATCGGCGCGCCCAATCATCCGATGGACCGGCCGTCCCTGCACCGCTTCACCTATTGCCCGGAATATTACAGCGCCGACGCCACGCGCGATGCCGGCTTCTTTGCCAACCGGCGCGATGACGTCGTCACCATCGGCAACGATGTCTGGATCGGCCATGGCGTCATCGTGCTTCCGGGCGTGACCGTTGGTGATGGAGCCGTGCTCGCGGCCGGCGCCGTGGTGAGCCGCGACGTCGCCCCCTACAACATTGTTGGCGGCGTCCCGGCAAAGCTCATCCGCCCGCGCTTCCCGGCGGAGATCGCCACCCGCCTCGCCCGCATCGCATGGTGGGACTGGCCGTTCGAGACCATCATCGAAAGGCTGGGCGACTTCCAGAACGCCGATATCGAGGCGTTCTGCGAGAAATGGGACCAGTAATCGCAATGACGCACGGACACCTCTCCCCGGAGGGGAGGTGAAGCAAGCGCACCATAAACCCTTCCGCCAAATCCCTGTCGCTCCGCTGCACGCAACGCGCTAG
Source organism: Tardiphaga sp. (assembly GCF_044340795.1). Lineage (GTDB taxonomy): Bacteria > Pseudomonadota > Alphaproteobacteria > Rhizobiales > Xanthobacteraceae > Tardiphaga. The sequence continues at coordinate 7,554 of NZ_JBIISY010000106.1, read as the reverse complement.
TTTCGCGCCCTCACGCGGGCCTTCGCCCGCCGTCCGGAGCCAGCCATGCTGCACGACTGGGGCGTGATCGTCGCCGCCCTTCTCTATATCGGGTTCCTGTTCTGCGTCGCCTCCTATGGCGACCGGCTCGGCCTGTTCCAGCGCGGCCTCGGCGGCAAGCTGATCTATCCGCTGTCCCTGGCGATCTACTGCACTTCATGGACCTTCTTCGGCTCGGTCGGCGTCGCCAGCCGTACCAGCATCGACTTCCTCGCCATCTATATCGGCCCGATCCTGCTCTTCGTGTTCGGCGCGCCGCTGCTTCGGCGGGTGATCCATCTCGCCAAATCACAGAACATCACCTCCATCGCCGACTTCATCGCCGCACGTTACGGCAAGAGCCAGGCCGTTGCCGCCACCGTCGCCGTCATCGCCCTGATCGGCTCGGTCCCCTATATCGCCCTGCAGCTGAAAGCCGTCGCCTCCTCGCTGGAAACCATCCTGGGCGACGACAAGGCCATCGCCGGCGTGCCCATCGTCGGCGACATGGCGCTGGTGGTCACGCTCGCCATGGCGGTGTTCGCCGTGCTGTTCGGCACCCGCCAGGCCAATGCCACCGAGCACCAGCACGGCCTGATGCTGGCGGTCGCCACCGAATCCATCATCAAGCTCGTCGTGTTCATCGCCGCCGGCGCCTTCGTCACCTTCGTGATGTTCTCGCCGCAAGAACTCTATGAGCGCGCGATGAAGACGCCGGAAGCGCTGCGCGCCATCGACTATTCGCCGTCCATCGGCAATTTCCTCACCATGGTGCTGCTATCCTTCTGCGCCATCATGCTGCTGCCGCGCCAGTTCCATGTCAGCGTGGTGGAGAATGCCGGCGATGCCGGGGTCAAACGCGCGCGCTGGATGTTTCCGGCCTATCTGATCGCCATCAACCTGTTCGTGATCCCGATCGCACTGGCCGGCCTCGTCACCTTCCCGTTCGGCGCGGTCGACAGCGACATGTTCGTGCTGGCACTGCCGATCTCTGCGGGATCGCACTGGCTCAGCCTTGCGGTCTTCATCGGCGGCCTCTCGGCAGCGACCGCCATGGTGATCGTCGAATGCGTGGCGCTGGCCATCATGGTGTCCAACGACATCCTGCTGCCGCTTGCGCTGCGCAGCCGCATCACCTCGCCGAATGATGAGACCGACTACGGCAATTTCCTGTTGCGGGCCCGCCGTTTCGCGATCTTCGCCATCATGGTGATGGCCTATTTCTATTTCCGCGCCCTCGGCAATACGCAGCTCGCCGCCATCGGCCTGTTGTCCTTCGCGGCCATCGCGCAATTTGCGCCGGCCTTCTTCGGCGGCCTGATCTGGCGCCGCGCCACCGCCCGCGGCGCCATGGGCGGCATGGTGGTCGGCTTCATCGTCTGGGCCTATACGCTGTTCATCCCGAGCTTCCTCGACACGACGACAGCCGGCGTGCTGTTCCTGCAGCATGGCCCGTTCGGCATCGATGCGCTGCGCCCGCAGGACCTGTTCGGCTCCGACCTGCCGCCGCTGCTGCATGGCACGCTGTGGAGCCTGTCGCTCAACATCCTCACTTACATCGTGCTGTCGCTGATGCGCGCGCCGTCCTCCATCGAGCGCCTGCAGGCCGATACATTCGTGCCCAACACGCTGACGCCGATCACGCCATCATTCCGGCGCTGGCGCACCACGGTGACCGTGCAGGACATCCTCAACACGGTGACGCAATATATCGGCGAGGCCCGCGCCCGCGAGAGCTTTGATGCCTTCGCCATGCGTCGCCGCGTCGATCTCGATCCCGCCGCGCCCGCGGACTTCGAGACGCTCAAGCACGCCGAATATCTGATCGCATCTTCCATCGGCGCCGCATCGTCGCGCGTGGTGATGTCGCTGCTGCTGCGCAAGCGCACGGTGTCGGCCAAGGCGGCGCTCAAACTGCTGGACGACTCCCACGCGGCGCTGCATTTCAACCGCGAAGTCCTGCAGACCGCGCTCAATCACGTGCGCCAGGGCATCGTTGTCTTCAATCCCGACCTGCAGCTGATCGTCTCCAACCAGCATTTCGGCGAATTGCTCGGCCTGCCGCCGCAGATCGTGCAGATCGGCATCCCGCTGCGGGAAATCCTCGAATTCATTGACATTCACAGCGTGCCGCCGTCCGGCGACTACGAGGCGCGCCTGAAGACGCGGTTGAAAGCCTACACCACCATCGGCACGCCCTATCTCGAACGGCTGAAGGATCGTCACCTCGTCATCGAGGTCCGCGCCAACAGGATGCCCGATGGCGGGTTGGTGCTCACTTTCACCGACGTGACGCCGAGCTTCGAAGCCGCCGAAGCGCTGGAGCGCGCCAATGCCACGCTGGAAAAACGCGTGCGCGAGCGCACCGAGGAACTGACGCGCCTCAACAGCGAACTGGCTCGCGCCAAGAGCACCGCCGAAGACGCCAACATTTCCAAGACGCGCTTCCTGGCCGCCGCCGGCCACGACATCCTGCAGCCGCTGAATGCGGCACGCCTCTATGTCACCAGTCTGGTCGAGCGCAAGGGCGGCGGCGAGGATGCGCGCCTGGTCGAGAACATCGACGAATCCCTGGAAGCGATCGAGGAAATCCTCGGCGCGCTGCTCGACATCTCGCGTCTCGATGCCGGCGCCATGACGCCGGCAATCTCATCCTTCCGCATCGGCGATCTCATGCGCTCGCTGGAAATCGAATATGCGCCGATCGCACAGGCCAAGGGCATCGAACTCAAATTTGTGCCGTGCTCGCTGCCGGTGGAATCCGATCGCCTCTTGCTGCGCCGCCTGCTGCAGAACCTGATCTCCAATGCCATCAAATATACGCCGAAGGGCCGTGTGCTGGTGGGCTGCCATCGCCGCGGCACGGCGCTGCGGATCGGCATCTACGACACCGGCGTCGGCATCCCCATCCTCAAGCGCGGCGAGATCTTCAAGGAATTCCACCGGCTCGAACAGGGCGCCCGCATCGCGCGCGGCCTCGGGCTCGGCCTTTCCATCGTCAAGCGTCTCGCCCATGTGCTCAATCACGGCATCGCGCTGGATTCCAATCGCGGTGGCGGCTCGTTCTTCTCGGTCACGGTGCCCGTCGCGCAGGCGATCAATCACACCGCCGTGGTGACAAGTTCGACACCGCTGGCGAAGGCGCCGATGTCCGGCACGCTGATCGTCTGCATCGAGAACGATCCGGCAATTCTCGACGGCATGAAGACGCTGCTGCAGGCGTGGGGATCGGATGTCATCGCGGTGCCTGATCCGGAAGCCGGCATGGAAGCGATTGCCGAGATCCAGGCCTCGGGCCGCCGCCTCACCGGCATTCTGGTCGACTATCACCTCGACCGCGGCAACGGCATCGCCGCCATCCGCGCCATCCGCGGCCGGTTCGGCAAGGACATCCCGGCGATCCTGATCACGGCCGATCGCAGCCCGCATGTCCGCTCGGCCGCCCGGCAGGACAGGATTGCCGTGCAGAACAAGCCGGTGAAGCCGGCGAGCTTGCGGGCGCTGTTGGGACAGTGGCGGAGCCAGCAGATGGTGGCGGCGGAGTAAGCCAGCGACAAACACCATTGTCATCGCCCGCGAAAGCGGGCGATCCAGTAATCACCACTATTTGTGATTGAGCCGAATGGTCGCCGTCTACTGGGTCACCCGGTCAAGCCGGGTGACGACAAGCGAGCAAAACCTTACGACGCCGCGTCCTGCTTCCACGGCCCGCCGGCGATCTTCGCCGCGGCGATCACCGCCTGGGTGCGGCTTTCCACGCCGAGCTTCTGCAGGATCGCCGACACATGCGCCTTGATGGTCGCTTCGGACACACCGAGCTCATAGGCGATCTGCTTGTTGAGCAAACCTTCTGACAGCATCATCAGCACGCGCACCTGCTGCGGCGTCAGCGTCACCAGCCGGTCACGCAGCTTGCTCATTTCCGGATCGGCAGCGGCCGTCATGTCGATATCCGGTGGAACCCAGACATCCCCATCCAGCACCTTCATGATCGCATCGCGCAGCGTATCGACGCCGAAACGCTTCGGAATGAAACCCGACGCGCCGAAATCCAGCGACTGGCGGATGGTGCCAACATCGTCGCTCGCCGACACGATCACCACCGGGATGGCCGGATATTGCGCGCGCAGATAGATCAGGCCGGAGAAACCAGAAATGCCCGGCATCGACAGATCGAGCAGCACCAGATCGACGTCGGAATCCTCTTCAAGCATCTTCGTCAGATCGTCGAAGGTGCCGGTCTCGTCGATGGCCGTGGTCGGGAGCACACTGCTCACCCCTTGCCGCAATGCACCGCGGAACAGCGGATGGTCATCGGCAATGATCAGACGCGTGGGAGCAAGTACCGTCATCAAGTTCCGTCACTGCAGCGGTCGCCTCGGAGGCTACCGCCTCGGGCCACCATGTTGAGCAAGCACGCCAAAAGCGCACTGGGGTTGCAATGTCGCCCGGTCGCACATCCCATGCAAGCACGCAATGCTGCCACGCGGTAAAATGGTGAATACCGCTTTTGCGGCGCAAAATCCCCCCGTCCGACTGCACGCTACCGGACGGGAACTCCGAAAGTCGAATGCCTAAAGTCTTATTGGGTCGCATTTCGACGCAATGTTAGCGTGCACCCCGACGCTCCCTGCAGTGGCTGGCGTAGTTCGGCGCAGCGAGCGAGACGGTCAAGAACTGACCCGCAGCAAACAACTTGCAGCAACGTATTTGGGGAGCGATTCACACATGTCCACGATGGCAGCAACATCCGCGAAGTCCGCGGGAATGACGAAGGACGAACGTTTCGTCATCTTCGCTTCCTCCCTCGGCACCGTCTTCGAATGGTATGACTTCTACCTGTTCGGCTCGCTCGCCGGCGTCATCGGCGCGCAGTTCTTTGGCGTCATCGATCCCGCCACCGGCCAGCCGATGTTCAACCAGGCGACCCGCGACATTTTCGCGCTGCTCGCTTTCGCCGCCGGCTTCATCGTCCGTCCGTTCGGCGCCATCGTGTTCGGTCGCGTCGGCGACATCGTCGGCCGTAAATATACGTTCCTCGTCACCATCCTGATCATGGGCCTGTCGACCTTCATCGTCGGCATCCTGCCCAACGCCGCCACCATCGGCATCGCAGCCCCGATCATCCTGATCATCCTGCGTCTCGCCCAGGGCCTCGCGCTCGGCGGCGAGTATGGTGGTGCAGCGACTTACGTGGCGGAGCATTCGCCACCCGGCAAGCGCGGCTACTACACGTCCTTCATTCAGACGACGGCCACGCTCGGCCTGTTCCTCTCACTGCTGGTGATCCTGTTCACCCGCACCATCCTCGGCGAGGCGGACTTCGCCAAATGGGGCTGGCGCATTCCGTTCCTGGTGTCGGTGGTACTGCTCGGCATCTCGGTCTGGATCCGTCTGCGCCTGAACGAGTCGCCGGTCTTCCAGAAGATGAAGGACGAGGGCAAGACCTCGAAGGCGCCGCTCACCGAAGCCTTCGGCAACTGGAGCAATGCCAAGCTCGTCCTCATCGCCCTGCTCGGCGGCGTGATGGGCCAGGGCGTGGTCTGGTACACCGGCCAGTTCTACGCGCTGTTCTTCATGCAATCGATCCTCAAGGTCGACGGCTACACCGCGAACCTGCTGATCGCATGGTCGCTGCTGCTCGGCACCGGCTTCTTCATCTTCTGGGGCGCCCTGTCCGACAAGATCGGCCGCAAGCCGATCATCCTGGCAGGCTGCCTCATCGCGGCGCTGACCTTCTTCCCGATCTTCCGCATGATCACCACCAACGCCAACCCGACGCTGGAAAAGGCGATCGAGACCGTCAAGGTCGAGGTCGTCGCCGATCCCGCCCAGTGCGGCGATCTGTTCAACCCGGTCGGCACCCGCGTCTTCACCAAGCCTTGCGATACGGCCCGCGCCTATCTCGCCCAGTCTTCGGTGAAGTATTCGACCACCTCGGCCCCGGCCGGCTCGCCGGTCAAGGTGACGGTGAATGGCACCGACGTGCCTTACACCGACGCCAAGACCTCCAACCCGCAGGTTCTCGCGGCGGTTCAGGCGGCAGGTTATCCGAAGGCGAATGATGCGCAGATCATCAAGATGGCGCATCCGTTCGATATCTTCCGTTCGCAGGTGGCGGCGGTGATCGGCCTGCTGTTCGTCCTGGTGCTGTTCGTCACCATGGTCTACGGCCCGATCGCGGCCATGCTGGTCGAACTGTTCCCGACCAAGATCCGCTACACCTCCATGTCGCTGCCCTATCACATCGGCAATGGCTGGTTCGGCGGTCTGCTCCCGGCAACCTCCTTCGCCATCGTGGCTTCCACGGGCGATATCTATGCCGGCCTCTGGTATCCGATCATCTTCGCGGCGATCACCGTGGTCATCGGCATCTTCTTCCTGCCGGAGACCAAGGACGTCGACATCTCGCGCTAAGCGCGGGACACGCGAATAAGAAAGGCCGCGGAGCAATCCGCGGCCTTTCTTTATGGGCTCAGACGTAGGGCGGATGAGCGAAGCGTAATCCGCCGACCGAGGTCATGGTGGAGACTCCGCGGCGGATGGCGGCTTCGCCTGATCCGCCCTACGGCACAGCTACCCCGCCTTCCCCACGAACTGCAGCACCACCTCCCGCGCATGCGGCCGCGCGCGATGCTCGATCACGTAGATCGCCTGCCACGTCCCCAGCGCCATCCGTCCCGCCATCACCGGCACGTGCAGCGACGTCGCCGTCAGCATGGTGCGCACATGGGCCGGCATGTCATCGGGCCCCTCGGTGTCATGGGTCCAGCCGAACGACTGTGGCGCTAGCCGGTCGAGCACCGTCATCAGGTCGACAAGGACCGATGGATCGGCATTTTCCTGAATCGTCAGCGATGCCGACGTATGGCGGATGAACACCGTCAGCGCGCCCTCGCGCGCATCGATCCCGGTGAGGAATTTTGCGACCTCGCGCGTCAGATCGACAAAGCCCGCGCCGGATGTCTGCACGGAGAGCACCGACGAGGCCACGGTATCAGCCGACACCATGACGGGCGCAGTGCAGGTGATGGATCTGGCAGATGACATGAGCAGGTCTTTCGGGGATCGGTTTACAGCGATGAACCAAGTCGCATGCACCGCGTTCCATCGTCAACGCAACGGAGGACGCCTGATGGCCAAGAGTTCGCGAGACCTGCCTGACGAACCGCGCAAGGATAAAGCACGCGAGCAGGAAGAAGCCGTGATCAAGGATGCCGACAAGACCGAGCAGGCCGACCGCGATCGCGTGCATGGCGATGGCGGCGACATCGGCTTGGAACGGAAGAAGTAGACTACGGCGGAGGCGCGGTTGAGAGGCGCGACGCGTCCCCTCAGATAATCCCTATTGCAGTATGTCCGAGGTCAGCCCCGCGCGATGCACTTCCTGATCGTCGGCGTCGCGCACCTGGATCGCAAAATGATCGCCGCGCAATTCCGGCCTGATCTTGTAGATATCGCGCGCGAGTTTTTCGGCCACACGTTTGGCCGCGCCCACGTCCCGCAATTCCTGGCCGATCTCGTCTCGCACATTCT
>NZ_JBIISY010000351.1:0-4715 GCF_044340795.1 Tardiphaga sp. | reverse complement strand
TCGGATCATAAGGCGGCTGCTTCACCATCAGCGGATTGATCGTGTGGGTCGAGATCGTCCCCATCAGCAATGTCTGCCCGTCGGGCTTGGCCTTGGCCACACGGGTGGCGCCCACGACGCCGCCTGCGCCCGTCACGTTCTCGATGACGATGGTCTGGCCGATCTGCTCGGACACTTTGCGCGCCACATGGCGGCTCACCACATCCGTGGCGCCGCCCGCTGCGAACGGCACCACCAAAGTGATCGGTCCTTTCGGCAGGTCGGCCTGTGCCCGGGCGCCTGCACTGAAGGAAAGTGCCGCAACGGCCGCGATGGCCGTCGTGCCGAAAAATCGACGCGTGATGCCTGTCGTCATTGGTTCCCACCCTTGATGTTGTCTTCGGTCGGCATCGGTTGATCCGATGTCCGCCAGTCGCTCAGCATAAAACAGGGCGCCGTAGCGCCCTGCCGTCATCCATCAGATTGGTGCGTGACCGAGTGCCGCACGGAAGCGATTTTTGACATGGACGCCATCACGTGGTGGCAACACGCGCGGTGGGTTCTCGGCTTTGACCTTGATGGTGGCGAGCTTGACGCCATCGCGCGAGGCCAGGCGCGTGCGCAGATCCTCGACACCAGCCATGTCGCGGATTTCCCTGGTCCAGCCAAAGCCGCAGGATTGCGCGACCTTGTCGAGATTTACGCCCATGCCGGCATGGCTCACTTGCATGCCGGTTTCGCCAAAGTGCCCGTTGTCGAGCACCGCGATGGTGAGATTGGCAGGCCGACGCGTGGCAATGGTCGCCAGCGCACCCATCCCCATCAGCATTTCGCCATCCCCGGTGACGACCAGCACCGAATGATCCGGCTTTGCCGTCGCAAGGCCAAGACCGACCATGGCTGCACTGCCCATCGCCGCCCAGAGATAGTAGTTGTTGTCGTGATCGCCGGCCGCCATCACATCGTACGATGGCGAACCAAGCCCGGTCACGACAAGAAGATCCTTGCGCCCGTCAAGCAAGGTCTTCACGACCTCGCGGCGATCGAGCGCGCCGCCTGCGTTCACTTCACCCATTGCTTCTCTCCGATCAGGCGCTGTCCAAGCAGCAGGGCGCAGGCCGAGTCTCCGTTGAAGGCCATCGCGGCAGCGCCACGCAAAAGCGGCGCGACGTCCTGCGGCTCATCGGCGCGCCAGGTGAGCACGCCCATCAGGTTCAGCGCGCGCTCGGTGGCCTGCCCCATCGGATTCTGCCAGCCGTTGAATTCGGCCCAGTCGCCGCGCATGGTGACCACCATCAGCAGCGGAAACCGCGTGCAGGTCTGCAAAGCGAGTGTGTTGATGCAATTGCCGACGCCGCTGGACTGCATCAGCAGCGCACCGCGCTCACCGCCGAGCCAGGCGCCCGCGAGATAGCCGATGCCTTCTTCCTCCGTGGTCAGCACCACCGAATTGATCGTGTTGTCCTCGGTCGCGAGGCGGATCGCCGTCGAGTGACCGGCATCCGGCACATAGACGATGTGTTTGACGTCGGCCGCCTTGAGAATGTCGAACACATCCCGTCGCCAGCCGGCCTGTTCGCCAGGCCCCTCTCCCGCATCGCTCATCAAGGTCTCCGCTCGTTGATCTCGCTGATGCAAGGCATAGCGCAATCAGAAGCATGGATCGCATATCGAATGATGTGAAGAGATATGCCGAAATTTGATCTCTGGCACCGCAACATCATGCGGCGTCTCAGCACTATGGTGCAGCAAGCGTGCGACCGACCCAGATATTTCGTGCGACGAGATCAGCGGCAATGTCAGTGAAGGTCTTCGCGACGAATTGCGCTGCAGCACTGACAGGGCGATCCGCGGGATAAGCGAGCACGAGCTTGCGTTCCGGCACGGGGTCGATCAGCGGCGCCGCACACAATGCTCCGCTCTCGACCAGACCGTGGATCGGTGCCAGCGGCAGCACCGTGGACCCGACCCCGTTGCGTACCAGATCGATCATCGCGCCGAACGAGTCAGCCTCGATATTCGCGCGCAACTGGACGCCGGCCTGCCGCGCGCAATCTTCCATGATGCCCCGCAATCCATGCCGCTGGCTCGGCAGCACGAGTTCGCGGTCCTGCAAGCTGACGAAGCGTACCGGCGCATCCATCGTCAGCCCGCCATCGCGCGCGCTGACCAGAAACAGCCGCTCCATCATCACGGGCACGATGCGCAACGAGCGAATCGGCTGCGGATCGTAGGAGACGGCCAGCTCCAACTCGCCGCGCTGCAGCCAATCGAGCAAATGGCCTGTGAAGGCCGACGACAGGCGCACCGACAATTGCGGATGGGCCTGCTGGATCTTGCGTACCAAGGGCACTGTCACGATTTCGGCCACGGTGGGCGTGGTGCCGATCGAGACCTGCCCGGAGAAGGACAGCGCGCCGCTGGACGACACGTTGCGGATCGCCTCGAGCTCGGCCATCACGCGCACGGCATGGTCGAGAACCTCACGGCCAACCGCGGTGATCACCATCCCGCGACCGTGACGTTCAAATAGCGTGGCGCCGAGTTCTTTTTCGAGCAAACCAATCTGCCGGCTCAAGGCCGGCTGGGCGATGCGCAAGCGATCGGCGGCCTTGCTGAGGCTTCCGAGTTCGGCAACATGGATCAGCGTCTTGAGCTGCGCGACGTCCATTGAGCAAGATTCCACCCGTGATGATACGGGCGGTCAGCCCGCACGCAGCATGGCATCCACGAGCAATCCTGCAAAGAGCAACAGCCCCGCGTCGCGATTGGACTTGAACAGCCGCAGGCACAGCGCGGAGTCGTTGATATCGATCCGCGTGATCTGCCAGGCGAGATGTCCGGCAAAAACGATGAGACCGATCCAGGCCGGCCAGCCGGCGCCGGCCAGACGCAGCGCGACGCTGATCAGCGAAACGGCCAGGCCATAGAAAATCACCAGCGCGGTTTGCGTGCGTGCACCGAACAGCAGCGCGGTCGATTTGATGCCGATCAGCGCATCATCTTCGGTGTCCTGATGGGCATAGATCGTGTCATAGGCGATCACCCAGCAGATCGCGCCGGCATAGAGCAGCAGCGCCGTTGCATCGATGCGCTGGAACACCACCGCAAAGCCCATCAGCGCGCCCCATGAGAAGGCGAGGCCGAGCACGCTCTGCGGCCAGTAGGTGACGCGCTTCATGAAAGGATAGGCTGCGACGATCGCCAGCGAGGCGATGCCGGTCGCAATGGCAAAACTGTTGAACTGCAGCAGTACGACAAGGCCGATCAGCGCCTGCAGGACGAGCCAGGCGAAGGCCTTTTTCGCCGTCACCTGCCCGGCTGGAATGGGCCGCGAGCGGGTGCGTTCGACCTTGGCATCGAGATCGCGGTCGGTGATGTCGTTCCAGGTACAGCCGGCACCGCGCATGACGAAGGCGCCGATGAAGAACAGCGCGATCATCTTTGGCAATTGATGGAGATCGTGAGCCGCACCGGAGGCCAGCGCTGCCGACCACCAGCATGGCATCAGCAGCAGCCACGATCCGATCGGGCGATCGAACCGCGACAGCCTCAGATAGGGGCGCGACCAGAGCGGCGCGACGCGATCGACCCAGTTATTGGCGGTCGCGTCGGCAACGCGGGCAGCCGCGTCGCTCATCGGGTGAGAACGTTGCCGTTCAGCGTATCGAAGGTGGTGCCGCCGCTCTTGCGTGCGGCGGATGCGTCAGGCAGCGAGGCCGACGAGCCGAGCACGTCGCTGAGGCGCGGGGCCGCAACCGGGCCGGGGCCACCGCCGCCACGGGCGGCAGCGCAGACCTTCTGGCGCATGTTTTCAGTGTTCTTGTGTCCTGCCTGCATCTGCGAGGAGACATTGCTGGGAATGCCGCATTTGGTGGCATTGGCCTTGATATAGCTGAGCATCTTGACCTCGCTCTGCGAGAAGGCCGAGATCAGTTTGCATGCTTCATCCGGCGGGGCCCGACGCTCGCTCGCGGCCTTGATCGCAGCACCGCGCTTTTCAGCTTCCTGACGCAGCGGCAAGAAGCCGGCCATGCAGTCGTCACCGCCGGCAGGGCCGGCCTGCTGCTGTGGAGGCGGACCGAAGCCACCACCGAGTGGCGCAGCGCCACCCGAAGGGAATGCACTGGGCGCGGCGGCGGCAGGTGCACCGCCCACGGGCGGGAATGGCGATGCGGCGGCGGGCGCAGCCGCGCCGTTCACAGGCGGAAAGGGCGATGAACTCGCAGGCGCAGCACTCTGGCCCGGCAGCGGCGCGGGAAACGCGCCCTGTGCATAGGCACCGGCAACTTGCATGGCGAAGGCGGCCACGGCGAGTGGCGCGATGAAACGACGGCTGATCACAGATTTTCCTCCGGCAGCATGTGCCCCGCAAACGGGGCAGAAGCTCTCCTGAATTCAGGCACTTCTACGATTCCTGCCAAGCCTTAACAACCCACCAATAAGCCGCTGATTTGGGCGGCAGCGCGGCGCCGGGTGGCGTTAAGTCGCGATCGCGCATGGTATTTCGTCGCATCTGCGCTAAAGCACCGGCTCTGAACGGGACCCCAGCCATGCCGCAATCCGATTTCCGCAGCCCCCGCCTCTATGTTGACGCAAGCCTCGCAACGGACGCGGCCATCGCCCTCGACCGCAGCCAGAGCAATTATCTCGGCAATGTGCTGCGGCTGAATGCCGGCGACCCCGTGCTGGTGTTCAACGGTCGCGACGGCGAATGGCAGGCCGCCATCGCCGCC
>NZ_JBIISY010000349.1:0-4728 GCF_044340795.1 Tardiphaga sp. | reverse complement strand
GGGGGTCTACCCCCCCCCCCGCCCGCCCCGCGCCACCCTCCCCATTCGCTTCGCTCCGGGGAGGGAAAAGCAGAACTACGCCGCCGCCGCCACCACGCGATTGCGCCCGTCATGTTTCGCACGATACAGCGCCACGTCGGCGCGCTTCAGCACGTCCGCAATCGGCTCGCCCTTCTTCTCCAGCGTCGCCAGGCCGATCGAGATCGTGACCTCGATCCGCTTGTTGCCACGGTCGATGGAGAACGGCTCGCCGGCAATCGAGCGGCGCAGGCGTTCGGCCACCATGCTGGCGACATGCATGTCCGTCTCCGGCATCACGATGACGAATTCCTCGCCGCCATAGCGGCAGGCGAGATCGATGCCGCGGATCGACTTGCGGATGCGCATGGCGAATTCGCGCAAGACGTCGTCGCCGCAGTCGTGCCCATAGGTATCGTTGATCGACTTGAAGTAATCGATGTCGAGAATCATCAGCGCCAGCGGCTTGCTGCGCATCGCCGCCTGCTCCGCCAGCGTCTGCAGATGGCTCTCCATGTAGCGGCGATTGTGCAGGCCGGTGAGACCGTCGGTGATCGCGGCCTCGATGGAGTGCTGGACGTTGTCGCGCAGGTGATCGGTATAGCGGCGGCGGCGCACCTGCGTGCGGGCCCGCGCCAGCAATTCGTTCTTGTCCACCGGACGCGTGAGATAGTCGTTCACGCCGATCTCGAGGCCGCGCAGCAGGCGTGTATTGTTGTCGACATCGGCGATCGCGAGGATCGGGATCTGCCGCGTCCGCTCGAGCGAGCGCGCCTGGCTGCACAGCCGCAGCCCGTCAAAGTTCTCGAGGCTGAGCGAGACGATCAGCAGATCGTAATTGCCTTCGGCCGCATGGAACAGCGCTTCCGTCGGGTTTGGCTCCACATCCACCGAATGCTCCGCCGCCAGCAGCGGCGCAAGGCGCTCATAGGACGACGGACGGTCATCCACGAGCAGGATACGGCCACCGGTGCCCTCGTCCGACACGGCGCTGCGCTCCGGCGCCTGCAGGCCGATCTCCAGCGAGGTCAGCGCGCGCATGCGCAGCTCGTCGGTCATCATCTTCAGGCGCGTCAGCGAGCGCACGCGCGCCACCAGCACGGCATCGGCGACGGGCTTTGTCAGGAAATCATCAGCGCCGGCTTCCAGGCCGCGCACGCGATCGGACGGCGAATCCAGCGCCGTGACCATCACTACCGGAATGAAATGCGTCTTCGGATTGGCCTTGAGACGACGGCAGACTTCAAAGCCGTCCATGTCCGGCATCATGACGTCGAGCAGGATCAGGTCGCATTCCGAGCGAGCGCAGATCTCCAGCGCCTGCGTGCCGTTCGATGCCGTGATCACGTCGAAATATTCGGCGGACAGACGGGCTTCGAGCAGCTTCACATTGGCGGGAATGTCATCGACGACCAGAATACGCGCTGACATGGAAAACTCCCTAACCGATAAATCGTCGGACCGTCTCGATGAACTTCCCGACGGAAATTGGCTTTGACAAATAAGCTTCGCAGCCGCCTTCGCGGATGCGCTCTTCGTCGCCCTTCATGGCAAAGGCTGTGACAGCGACGACGGGGATCATGGCGATCGATGGATCCTTCTTGATCCAGCCGGTCACTTCGAGACCGGAGACCTGCGGCAATTGAATGTCCATCAAGATCAAATCGGGACGAAGGGAGCGGACAAGATCGAGCGCTTCGTAGCCGTTGCTCGTGCCCACCGTCTGGTAGCCATGGGCTTCCAGCAGGTCACGGAACAGCTTCATATTGAGCTCGTTGTCCTCCACGATCAGGACGGTTTTAGCCATCCCGTCCTCCAATCCCGGCATAAACGGTTTATCTGCGCAAAACCCTCGGCCCTGCGCCGGCAGAACAATGCTGCCTGACCACCCGGCTCGGACCAAAAAATCCCAGTTACTGGAATCACTTGGGTGACTCGGGCATGATGATTCAAACTAGAGCGGATAAGTTACGGAAAGGCAAACACGCGTGATGAAAAAGCAAGGGCGGCACCCCGGCGAAGTGGCTGAAATCGTTGCGATTCAGGCGCTCTCCTTCGTGGCGGGCGAGCCCGAACGGCTGGGTCTTTTCCTGTCCGAGAGCGGGATCGGCCCGGAGACGCTACGCTCGGCTGCAAAGGACCCGCAATTCCTCGTCAGCGTGCTGGATTTCGTGCTGCGCGACGACGAGACCGTGCAGGCTTTCGCGAGCGCCTCGCAGCTGCCACCGGACACCATCGCCGCCGCACGCATGGCATTGGGCGGCTCGACGGGCAGCGACTTCTCGTGACCTCTCTCCCGACAGATGTGAGCGGCCCCCGCTGCTTCTGCCGGGATTGCCTTGCGGACCTCGATATCCGCATCAAGCGCTGCACCGTCTGCGGCTCGCCGCGGCTGGTGCGCCACCGTGCGCTGCCTGCGCTCACCCTCGCCCATATCGATTGCGACGCGTTCTACGCGACGGTGGAGAAGCGCGACAACCCCGAGCTCAACGACCACCCGGTGATCATCGGCGGCGGCAAGCGCGGCGTGGTGTCGGCGGCCTGCTACATCGCCCGCACCTATGGCGTCCGCTCGGCGATGCCGATGTTCAAGGCGCTCGACCTCTGCCCGGAGGCGAAGGTCATTCGGCCCGACATGGCAAAATATGTGCGCGTCGGCCGCGAGGTGCGACACGCCATGCAGGCGCTGACGCCGCTGGTGGAGCCGCTCTCCATCGACGAGGCCTTTCTCGACCTCGCCGGCACCCAGCGCGTCCATGGCATGATCCCGGCCAAAGTGCTGGCGAAATTCGCGGCCGACGTGGAGCGCGACATCGGCATCACCGTGTCGGTTGGGCTGTCGGTGAACAAGTTCCTTGCCAAGATCGCCAGCGATCTCGACAAGCCGCGCGGCTTTGCCGTGCTCGACCAGGAGGACGCCGTCGCCCTGCTCGCCGACAAGCCGGTCGGCTTCATCTATGGCGTCGGCCCGGCAACGCAGGACCGGCTGTCGCAACGCGGCTTCCGCAAGGTCGGCGATCTGCAACGCGCGGACGAGACGGAGTTGATGAAACAGTTCGGCGGTGAAGGCCGTCGGCTGTGGCGACTGGCGCGCGGCATCGACGACCGCATCGTCGTCGCCGATCGCGGCGCCAAGACGATTTCCAACGAGACGACCTTCAACGAGGACATCCGCGACCTCCCTACACTGGAGAAGATTCTTTGGCGGCTGTCGGAGAAGGTCTCCGGCCGCCTGAAGAGCAGCGAACTCTCCGGCACCACGATCACGCTGAAGCTGAAGACGGCCGACTTCCGCCAGCGCACGCGCTCGCAATCGATCCAGTCGCCGACACAGATGGCAAAACGCATCTTCGACGTCAGCCGCGAGATGCTGGCCAAGGAGATCGACGGCACCGCGTTTCGCCTGATCGGCACCGGCGTCAGTGCGCTCAGGCCGGGCGTGGAGGCCGGCGATGACAACATGCTCGACCGCCGCTCCGCGCATGCGGAGCGCGCGATGGATGCGCTGAAGAAGAAGTTTGGCAATGCCGCGGTGATCAAGGGCATTGCCTATGACGGGCCGGAGAAGACGCGGAGTTAAGCGCTCAACCAACAGCCGTCATTGCGAGGAGCGCAGCGACGAAGCAGTCCAGTTCTTGGCTTCCTAGATTGCTTCGCTGCGCTCGCAATGACGGCAGAGAGTTCGGAGCTTACCCAAACACGTCCTGCACCACGCCGTCCTTGATCACGTCCACACCATCCAGTGTGATGGTCGTGTTGAAAATCGGCAGATCGAAATGCCCGGCCGTGTAGCGGCCGGCGAATTCATTGGCGCCCGTCGAGAACAGGAAGTTGCCCGCCACCGCGCGGATTTCAGTGCCGTTGGTGTCGCGCTGGTCATACATCTGCAGCGCCTCGTAGCGCGCATTGGGATTCATGCCCCAGCCCACATGCGACACCGCATAGGCCTCGCGGTCACCCCAGGCGGCGAGATAGCGCTTCATCATCTCGAAATCGGCGCCCTCGCCGGTCAGCTCGGTGAGATAGTCATCCTTGAACAGCATCTTCACCGGCGACGTCAGGTAGCGCTTGAAGGTGAGATTGATATCGCCCGCATCCATCACCACCGTGCCATTGATGGTCTTGCTCTTCGGGAACGAGACAACGATACCGCCGGGCCAATGGGCGAGCGTGCCCGGCTTGTCGGTCCAGCCCCACACACCGACGGTGGCCGCGCCTTCCATGTTCACGTCGAGATCGGTGCCCGCCTTCGACGTCACCTTCATGTGCTTGGTGCCACGCAGCATCTTCGCGGCCGCACGCACGCGCTTCTCCAGCGCGCTGTCCGGCACCATGCGCTCGAGCGCTTCCGGATGTTCGTTGGAGATCACGAGAATGCGCGCGCCGGCCTTCAGGATGTCCGGCGTCTCCTTCGCATGCATCAGGCCCTCGATGGTGCAATCCACCACGAAGCCCGCCTGCTGCAGCGCGGAGACCACCGGGCCGAGCTGCTGGATCGCTTCTGACGCGCCGGTGGAGCGGATCGGCACCACCTGCTTGTTGCGCGCGGTGGGGATCACGACATGGAACGGTTTTGCGCCCATCCGGAGCAATGCCAATTCGGCAAGGTGCACATTCAGCGCGCGCGATTGCGTCTCGGAGAGGATTGCCGCAGTGTCGCCGGGCTTGACCGCACAACGCTCGAAAATCTCGCAGAATGCGTCGATCCAT
>NZ_JBIISY010000350.1:0-4728 GCF_044340795.1 Tardiphaga sp. | reverse complement strand
CAGCTGCAACTGGCCAATTTCTCCAACGAGGCGGGTCTCGAACCGCTGGGTGGCAATCTCTACCGCGAGACGCTGTCCTCGGGCGTTCCGGTCGTCGGCTTCGCCGGTGACATCGGCTTCGGCAAGCTGCACCAGCGCTATCTCGAGAGCTCGAATGTCGATCCGGTGAAGGAAATTACCGAGCTGATCTCGGCGCAGCGCTCCTACGAGATGAACTCCAAGGTCATTCAGGCCGCCGACGAGATGGCGTCGACCGTCTCCAAGGGCCTCCGCTAACGCTTGATGCGGGAACTCCGTCCGATGCGCGTCCTCAAGATCGCCTTCCTCCTGCTCGCGGGCGCCATGCTCGCGGGCGGCGCCCTGGCGGCGGAAGAAGCCGTCAAATATCCGGTGCCGGCGACGACGATCTATCCAGGCGACGTGATCAAGGACGAGATGATCATGGACCGCAACTTCGCGCCCAATATCCAGGGCGCGAGTGCATTCATCAACGATCGCGCTGCGCTGGTCGGGCGGACCGCACGACGGACATTGAACGCCGGACATCTCATTCCCATCAACGGACTCGAGGACCAGAAGGTCGTCACCCGCGGTGCCGTGGTGAAGGTCCTGGTCGAGGACGATGGTCTCGTCATCGTCAGCTATGCGACGTCGTTGCAATCGGCGAGCCCCGGCATGATGGTGCAGCTGCGCAATCTCGATACCGGCGTGACCATTCGCGGAATCGTCCAGCCGGACGGATCAGTACGGATTCAGAACGGATGATGCTGCGCCTTCTCTGCGGTTTGTTGCTTGCACTGTCGGTTTCGGCGGCAGAAGCGGCCGTGCGCATCAAGGATGTCGCCAGCCTGAAGGGCGTGCGCGAGAACCAGATCGTCGGCTACGGCCTGGTCATCGGTCTCAAGGGGTCGGGCGATACGCTGCGCAATGCGCCGTTCACCGAACAGTCGCTGCAATCGATGCTCGACAATATGGGGATCAATATCCGTGGCACCCAACTTCGCACACGTAACGTCGCCGCCGTGATGGTGACCGCCGACTTGCCGCCGTTTGCGGCCGGCGGTTCGCGAATCGACGTGGCGATCTCGTCCATGGGTGATGCATCGTCCCTACTCGGCGGCACACTGGTGCTGACACAGCTGCGCGGGGCCGATGGCGAAACCTATGCCGTTGCGCAGGGCGCGATCGCTGTCGGCGGCTACAATGTGGAAGGCGCAGCCCAGACCGTCAGCCAGGGTGTTGCGACCGCTGGCCGCATTCCGAACGGCGCACTGATCGAGCGCGAGGTGAAAGGCGACTTCAGCGAGATGCACAATCTGACGCTGGAGCTGAAGAACCCGGATTATGCGACGGCTACACGGATCATCGATGCGATCAATGCTTATGGCCGCGGCCGGTATCAGACCAATATTGCCTTTGAGCGAGACTATCGCACGGTCATGCTGCAGCGGCCACGCAGTGCATCGCCGGTTCGCTTCATTGCCGAGATCGAGGAACTGCTGATCGAGCCGGATACGCCTGCGCGTGTTGTCGTCGATGAGCGTACCGGCACCGTGGTGATCGGCCGCAATGTGCAGGTCTCCACCGTTGCCGTCACCCACGGCAACCTGTCGGTCCGCATCACTGAAGCACCGATTGTGTCGCAGCCGAATCCGTTCGCGCGCAACGGCCAGACCGTCGTGGTGCCGCAGACCTTCATCGAAGCCAATGAGAATGGCGCGAAGGTCGCGATCCTGCGCGGCACCGACCTGCAGCGACTGGTGCGCGGCCTCAATCAGATCGGGCTCAAGCCGCAGGGGATCATCGCGATCCTGCAGGCGATCAAGGCGGCCGGCGCGCTTCAGGCCGATCTTGTCATCCAGTAGAGCGCCGGGTCAGCGTGGCACAAGGCTGCACGTGCAACGCTTGCTTAACCGACTCACGAGAACACGAATGTCGCGCGCAGCATATTGGTCAATCTGCATACTCTCTGCAGCATTCTCTTTGGATTTCGCGCTGGCTGAACCGGCGCAGAAATTGTCGAAGCCGCTGAACCTCGTCGAATTCACGCGGGCCGCTCAGTCGCAACGCCAGAAATCTGCACCGAAGCAGGAGGTTGCGGTCAAACCGGAAGCGCCGGCAAAGACGTTTGCCGAGCCACCATTGACCACGGGATCGGTCGACAAAAAGGAAGCGGCGGCGACGCAGGAATCCGACATTGCGCGCTTCTGCAGCAACATCACGGATCAGGCGCTCGACGCGCGCGTGGCCTGGCAGCAGAAGGAGCTGGAGGCCACCGAGTCGAAGCTGAAGCAGCGCATCGCCGAGCTCGAAGCCAAGCGTGCCGAATACGAGGAATGGCTGAAGCTGCGCGAGGACTTCCTCAAGAAGGCCGAGGAGAATGTCGTCGAGATCTATTCGCGCATGAATCCGGAAGCTGCCGCGCAGCAGATCGCCAGCATGGCCGACGACACCGCCGCCGCGGTGCTGGCGAAGCTGAAGGTTCGGGTCGCGAGCGCGATCCTCAATGAAATGGAGCCGGCACGCGGGGCGCATCTCGCCGATACGTTGGCCGGCATGCGTCGTACCGACGATGGGAAAGCCAGGAAATGAAGTTGCTGAGAGTTTTGCTCATTGCGGTCGCGCTGCCTGGCCTTGGAGGCTGCGCCAATAAGCTCGCCGAGATCGGTCAGGCCCCGACAATGTCTCCGGTGGGACAGGGGCTGCAGGTCGATGCACGCGGGATTCCAATGGAGAAAAGGGCCCATCGTGGCACTGGCCACCATTCGATCTGGAACGAGCGAAAGGATCTCTATCGTGATCCCCGCGCAGCCAGAATCGGCGATATTCTCACCGTCAATGTTGTCATGAATGACAAGGCCATCCTGGACAACAAGACCGACAGATCGCGCGACGCGCAGATCAAGCTCGGCACCGACTACGCCGCCGACGTGGCCAAATGGATCTCGGCCGGAAGCTTCGACGCCAATGTGAGCTCGCAGTCGTCGAGCAAGGGATCGGGCAAGATCGATCGCGCCGAGGAAGTCCGGTTCTCCATCGCCGCGGTCGTGGTCGATGTCATGCCGAACGGCAATCTCCTGATCAGCGGTTCGCAGGAGATGCGGGTCAATTACGAGATGCGCATCGTCAATGTCGGCGGCATCGTGAGGCCGATCGACGTCGCGCGCAACAATACGGTCCCCTACGAAAAGATCGCCGAAGCGCGCATCTCCTATGGTGGCCGCGGTCGCATCATGGAAGTGCAGCAGCCGAATTGGGGCCAGCAGGTCTATGATCAGGTCGCGCCGTTCTGATGAGGATCGACCATGGCTGATGAGGTTGAGAGCGAAGGCCAGGGCCGCGGTATCCTGCAATGGATGGTCGCATTGCTGGTGGTGACCGGACTGTCCGCTGGCGCCGGCACGCTTGCGAGCTTTCATATGTTGTCGGCGGTGGATCGGATCGTGGACAGCCGCAAGGATGTGGTGGAGACGCCGGTGACGTCTGCTTTCAACCCCACCGATCGCTTGCGCAAGATTTCGCCGGTGACGACCAACCTGGCGGCTCCACCGAATTCCTGGATCCGGATGGAAGCGGCAATCGTCACCGACAAGCTGAACGAAGAAGAGGCTTATGCGCTGACAGCGAAAGTTGGCGAGGACATCGTGTCCTATCTGCGGACGCTGACGGCACCTCAGATCGAAGGCGCGCGTGGACTGCAGTATCTCCGGGAGGATCTGAACGAGCGCGCGGTGACACGATCCGGCGGCAGGGTCCGCGAGCTAATCATCGAGACGCTGGTGGTGCAATGACGCGCGCGTTTCTGATTCTGGTTGCCGTCATGCTGCCGACGGCAGCTGCGGCGCAGATTCCGGATTTGTCGTCGTTGCTGCCCCAGGGCGAGGGGAGCGCCAGCGGCCGCATCATCCAGATGGTCGCGCTGCTCACGGTGCTGTCGCTGGCGCCGGGGCTTCTGATCATGGTGACGAGCTTCACCCGCTTCATTGTTGCACTGTCGTTTCTTCGCACCGGCCTCGGCCTGCAGACGACGCCATCGAACATCATCATGATCAGTCTTGCGCTGTTCCTCACCTTCTACGTGATGGCGCCGACCTTCGATCGCGCGTGGCAGAATGGCGTGCAGCCCTTGATGAAGAACGAGATCTCGGAGCAGGAAGCCTATACGCGCATCACCGATCCGTTCCGTGATTTCATGCTGCAGCATGTCCGCGAGAAGGATCTCCAGACCTTCGAAAATCTTGCGGCTGAAAGTCTGAAGGTAAAGCTCGATGGCCAGCGCATCGATCTGCGAATCATCATCCCGGCCTTCATGGTGTCCGAGCTGCGCCGCGCCTTCGAGATCGGCTTTCTGATCGTGATGCCGTTCCTCGTGATTGACATGATCGTGGCGACATTGACGATGTCGATGGGCATGATGATGATGCCGCCGACGGTGTTCGCGTTGCCTTTCAAGGTGCTGTTCTTCGTTCTGATCGACGGCTGGAATCTGCTGTCTGTGGGGCTCGTGAAATCATTTTTATAGTGATTCCGCGCGCCATCGAAATAAATCGATAAGGATAGCGCCGTTAACTATAGGCTCGTTCGCCGATTTCAGCTTTGGGTAAGGTTTGGCGAATAGGTTGCAATTCACGACAGGTTGGGTCGATCAGACATCGACAATTCCAAAGGCATGATGCCGCCCTGTCGTACCGGTGAAAGTCCGGTATGTCCCCAGCAAACATTCAAATC
>NZ_JBIISY010000105.1:0-20193 GCF_044340795.1 Tardiphaga sp. | reverse complement strand
GCGCCGAGCCGATATAATCAGGTGCAGAATCACCGAGGATTTCGACGGGAACGTCGACCGGGCGCTTGAAGCGGACGATGAGGACCGAGCCGGCCTGGCTCACCTCGGACTCAACATCCTCGGCGAGCTTGAGCACGATCCGCGCGTAGCCACCGGATGTGGACAGCGCGGCGGTACCCTTCACGCCCTGCGCGAATGCGGACAGCGAAAATCCCGTCGACAGCGTGAGCAAGACAGCCACGCCGGCGCAGCGCGACACCGCCCACGACCATGTGTGGGAGCGCGTCCAGGATGCAGCGGCCATTCTGCGCGGCATTGTCGAAGAGTCTCTCAGCCCGATGAACGAGGAACGGCTTTCATCCGTCTCGCGCCAAATCTAGAAGCCGGCCTCTAAGGAGTTGTTAATGATTTTCTTTAATTCCGGACCGGCTGAACCGGCCGGCCTTCGATCTTCGGCAGTTCCGCTGTCGAGGTCGCGCGCTCGCCACCCTGCGCGCGCCGCGCCAGCTCGACGGTGAGACGCTCCGCCGCTTCCGGCTGCATCAGGCCGAGCACATCCGACATCTTTCTCGGCGCCATCTGCGAGGCAATTTCGAACAGTACCGGCATTTCCAGCCGGTCGAAAATCTTGGCGGCGTCCTTCGGCTTCATGCTCTCATACATGGTGACGATGCCCTTGAAGCGCGCCGCATCGGCCTCGCTCTTCTGCTCCGTCGCCGTCTTGATGCCGGCCTCGACGCCCTTCATCTCATCGACTTTGGTCTCGATGCGCTTTTCAGCGGCCTTCAGGAGGCTTTCGCGAATCTCCAGTTCGCGCGCGCGTGCGTCGAGTTCCTGACGGCGCGATTGCAGCCGTTCCAGGATGGCGCGCTCGGAGTCCGAGATCTTCGGCGCCTGCTCCACCGGTGGCGTATTGGTGACGGCGATCGCCTCGGGCGCCCCGACTTTCGGTTTCGCAGCGTCGTCCTTCTTCGCGTCGACAGAGCCGGTGATGTCGGAATCAACCGGCTTGGCCCCGCCCGGGAAGTTGAACATCTCCTGTGCCCAGGATTGCTTCTCGGGCTGTTTCACCGGCTGCGGCTGATATTCGAACACATAGCCGCCGTCGATCACGAGGCCGGCGATCTTGAGAATCGCCAGACCAAGCACCGCAACCAGGACGACAGGCAGGATACGAATATCGCGGAACGCCTTCATGCAGCGATGCCGTCAGGCCTCCGTCGCTCGGCAAAAGCCTGTGCTGCTGCCGCATTGGCGCGCGCCGCAGATACGCGGACGGGCTGCACGAGCGGAGCTTCCGGCTCGACCTGCGCCGCCAGCGGGCGCGCGGCGGCAGCGATCTTCGACACGCGGCGCACCAACGCATCGCCTTCGGCGAGCTGGGCCTTGAGATGATCGGCGAGCGCGGTCGCGGCATTGATCTGCGCGCCGAGATTCTCGTTGACGTCGCGCACCGTATGCTTGAGCCCGCCGATGGCGCGCTCGGCGATTTCGGTGACGGTGATCAGCTCACCGATGGTCGCCTTGAGGGATTGTTCGTCCGCCTTGAGCTTCTTCAGGCGCTTATTGAGCAGCATGCAATAGCCAATGGTCAGAACGAGCAATACAGCGACCAGACCTTCTATCACGATTCCCAGCGAATGGCTCATTGTGCCTCCATCATCTTGGTTTGTTCGTCAGCCTTCTCAAACATCGCGAGGGTGGTGTGTGGCTTACGCAAATTCTTGGTCACACGAATTGCGACGCGGTCCCCGACACGGCCCATGCGCCCCTCCGTCAAGGTGACGGCGCCACAGCGCACCGCCACCAGCGCGTCGGCGCGCATCTCCAGCGGCAATGTGTCGCCGACCTTCAGCATCATCAGCTGCTTCAGCGGGATGTTGGCCTCGTAGAGGACGGCATCGACGGCGATTTCCGCCTGCGCGAGTTCGGTGGCCAGGTGGCTCTCCCAGATCGGATCACGACCGAATTTTTCGCCCATGAACATCTGCATGAGCGTGCCGCGGATCGGCTCGATGGTCGCGTAGGGCAGCAACAACTCGATGTCGCCGCCGCGGTCTTCCATGTCCACGTGCAGGCGCACGAGAATCGCCGCATTGGCCGGCCGGCTGATTGCTGCAAAGCGCGGATTGGTTTCGAGCCGGTCGATATTGAATGACACGGGCGACAGCGGGCGGAAGGCCTGTTCGGCATCGGCCAGCACCACCTCGATGAGGCGCTTCACGAGATTGGTTTCGATGGTCGTGTAGGGACGGCCCTCGATGCGCAGCGAGGCCTGGCCGCGGCGACCACCGAGCAGCACGTCGATCATCGAATAGATCAGGCTGGAATCGACGGTGGCGAGACCGAAATTCTCCCATTCCTCCGCCTTGAACACGCAGAGCACGGCCGGCAACGGGATCGAGTTCATGTAATCGCCGAAGCGCACCGAGGTGATGCGGTCGAGCGAGACTTCGACATTGTCGGAGGTGAAGTTGCGCAGGCTCGTGGTCATCAGCCGCACCAGGCGGTCGAACACGATTTCGAGCATCGGCAGACGCTCGTAGGACACCATCGAGGAATCGATGATGGCGCGAATGCCCGAATTCTCGTCCAGATTGATTTCGTTGACGCTGAAGCCGAGGAGGTTGTCGATCTCCTCCTGCGACAACACACGCTCGCCGCCATTCTTGCCGCCGCCGAGATCGCGGCCGCCATCTTCCACCATGGCGGCCCATTGCTCGGCCATGGTGCCGGTGAGTTCGTTCTCGGCGGCAGCTTTCGCGGCCTCGGCGGGATCCTCTGAATCCAGAGATGCTTCCCATTCGGCGGCAATTGCGTCCTGATCGACCTGCTCGGTAGACATCGTTCTAGACCCAGACTCTCAATTCGAAACCGTCACTGAATGAGGATTTCCTTGAACAGCACCGCATTGACGTGGTTCGGCGCGATTGCCGCATTGACGCGGCGTGTCAGCTCTTCCTTCAGCCGAAACATGCCGATCGACCCGTTGAGGTCGGAGGAGCGCAACTCGCGCAGATAGACCTGGGCCATATCCGTGATGCGCGGCATCGACGGGGTGATGAGCGCCACCTGCGGCGCGTCCTTCACTTCCAGCACCAGCTTGGCCTTCAGATATTGCACGCGCTCGCCGGGCTGACCGGCGAGGTTGACCATGATCTCCGGCACCTCGACGAAGGACAGCGGCTTGGCCACCGGTGCGGCCTCGGCCTGCTGTTCCTTCTTCTTGCCCTTGGCCAGGAAGAAATAGCCGCCGCCACCGCCGGCAAGCGCCAGCGCCGCCACTGCGATGATGATCAGCTTGAGTTTGCTCTTCTTGGGAGCTCCGGCCTCGTCCCCGCCGGGGGCGCCGCCTTCTGTAGTATCTGTATCCGCCATCGCCTTGCCCGTTCGGGAATTGGGATGGGCTCGATGCTGCGAAGCAGGCCCTGAAGACGCGATACAAAATGCCGCCAGCGCCCAAGGCCCTGTCTGATCCGGACGCTAGGTCGCAATGGTTAATGGAATCTTTATTTTCGGGATTCACTAGGAAAATTCTGCCGGCAGTTATGGTCAACAAGACGTTTCTGCCGCCCTCCCCGAGCCACAAAAATCAAGCAACTGATTGAATTCGCGATATTTTCTCAGTTGGCACGGGTTTCGCTACCCAACTGGCGTGAACCACGGCTTGGGAGAGCTTGAGTGGTTCGCGAGATCCACGGGACCGGCTTGGGAGAGCCACCCGTTGGAACCAGGGGAGATCACCCGATGGAGAACCTGCTTCTCGTCGGATTGTCGCGACAGATGACGCTTCGTCGGCAGATGGACGTCGTCGCGAACAACATCGCGAATATCAACACCACCGGCTTCAAGGCCGAGCGGATGCTGTTCGAGGAATATCTGAGCCCGACCGCCCGTGAAGACAACTTCATCGGCCGCGATCGCCGGGTATCCTTCGTGCAGGATCGCGCCACCATGCACGACTTTGCCGGCGGCCCGGTCGAGCCGACCAAGAACCCGCTCGACGTGGCCATCGACGGCAATGCCTTCCTCGCAGTGCAGACCCCGGGCGGCGAGCGCTACACCCGTGACGGCAGCCTGCAGATCAACAATCAGGGCCAGCTGGTGACCGCGAGCGGCCTGCCCGTGCTCGGCACCAATGGCCCGATCGTGTTCCAGCAGACCGACCACGACATCAACATCTCCCAGGACGGCACAGTGACGGTGCTCGAAGGCACCAACCGCATCGACAGCATCCGCGGCAAGATCCGCATGGTGCAGTTCGCGCAGCCGCAGCAGCTGGTGAAGGAAGGCTCGAATCTCTACTCGGCCGCGCCCGGCGTCGCCGCGCAGCCGTCGCTCACCGCGAAGCTGAACCAGGGCTTCATCGAGCGCTCCAACGTCTCTTCGGTGACGGAGATGACGCGCATGATCGAAGTGACCCGCGCCTATACCGAACTGTCGAACATGCTGCAGTCGCAGGGCGACTCGCGGCGCACCGCCATCGAAAAACTCGCTGACGTTCCGGCTTAAGGAAACAGACCCATGCGCGCACTTTACACCGCATCGACCGGAATGGCCGCCCAGGAACTCAACGTTCAGGTCATCTCGAACAACATCGCGAATATGCGCACGACTGGCTACAAGAAGCAGCGCGCCGCATTCCAGGACCTCATCTACGACCATGTGCGCCGCGTCGGCGCGCAGGCATCGGATCAGGGCACGCTGATCCCCGTCGGCGTCGATATCGGCGGCGGCGTGAAGACCGTCGGCACCCCGCGCATGATGGGCCAGGGCACGCTGTCGATCACCGGCAACGATCTCGACGTCGCCATCCGCGGCGAAGGCTTCTTCAAGATCCAGA
Organism: Tardiphaga sp.; assembly: GCF_044340795.1. Taxonomy (GTDB): domain Bacteria; phylum Pseudomonadota; class Alphaproteobacteria; order Rhizobiales; family Xanthobacteraceae; genus Tardiphaga. The sequence goes on along the minus strand of NZ_JBIISY010000105.1, from coordinate 15,350 downwards.
TGCCGGACGGCACCTTCACCTATACGCGTGACGGCACTTTTTCGATGGATAACCAGGGCCGCATCGTCAATGCCCAGGGCAACCTCGTGCAGCCGACCATCACCGTGCCGACAGCGTCCTCGCAGCTCACCATCAATGCGGCCGGCCAGGTCTCGGTGATCGTGCCGGGCACGACCACGCCGACGATCCTCGGCAGCATCGGCCTGACGCGCTTCATCAACAAGGCCGGCCTGATGCCGATCGGCGACAATCTATTCGTCGAAACGCCGGCTTCGGGCACGCCGCAGGACGGCACCGCCAATCTCGACGGCTTCGGCGACATGCAGCAGCGCAATCTCGAACAGGCCAATGTCGAAGTGGTCACCGAAATCTCCGACCTGATCGCCGCGCAGCGTGCCTATGAGATGAATGCCAAGGTGATCAGCGCCGCCGACCAGATGCTGCAGTCCACATCCGGCATGTTCCGCTGAGGAGGATGATCATGACCTCGACCATGCGCACGCTCCTGATCGCAACCGCCCTCCTGGCGACGGCTACCTCTGCTGCGCTCGGCCAGGCCAGGCGCGACGACACCATTGCCTTGCCGAAGCTGCGCGCCAATGTATCGGTGTCGAGCGAAGTCGTTCGCATCGGCGACGTCATCGACAATGCCGGCCCGGCTGCGGGGATCGCGATCTATCGCGCGCCCGATCTCGGCACCGTCGGCACGCTCACCACGGCGCAGATCGTTGCGACGCTGCGCGCCCATCATGTGATCGGCGTCGAGACGTCGGGCCTGCAGTCCATCTCGGTGACGCGCTTGTCGCGCAGCATCGAGGGCAAGGAGATCGAAGCCCAGGTCGCTCACGCGCTGCAGCACCGCAACGGCCTTGGCGATGCCGTCAATCTGACCCTGACTTTCGATCGCGACGTGCAGGATACCCAGCTCGATGCCGCTTACACCGGCGCGCTCGATCCGGTTTCCACGCGTTTCGATGCGCGCAGCGGCCGCTTCGATGTCACCTTCGCCATCGGCAATGACGGCACCGCGCCCGCCGCGAAGCTGCGCTTCACCGGCACCGCGGTGGAGACCGTCGAGGTCGCCGTACTCGCCCGCGGCGTCGAGCGCAACGAAGTGCTGAAAGCTTCCGACATTCTCGTCGAGCGCCGCCCGAAAGCGGAAGTCGGCAATGACGGCGCCATCCGCGACCGCACCGTCGGCATGCAGAGCCGTCGTCCGCTGCGCGCCGGCCAGGCCATCCGCAATGCCGATCTCGCCAAGCCGGACCTCGTGGTTCGTGATCAGGCGGTCACCCTCGTCTATCGCGCCACCGGCATCCAGCTCACCATTCGCGGCAAGGCGCAGGAGTCCGGCACCGAGGGCGACGTCGTCAATGTCATGAACCTGCAATCCAAGCGCAGCGTCGCCGGTGTCGTCACCGGCCGCGGCGAAGTCACCGTCTCCTCGCCGTCCGCTTCGCCGCTCCCGGGCGAACGCGCGCCGGCGCAATCTCCCGCGACTCCCGACCCAGCACCTTCCGAAAAGATCTCCCGCGCACCTTCTCCCGTTGCGCCCGTCGCTCTCGCCGCCAACGACCGCGTGCCCGTCTCTCGCAAAGCTGAGTAAAGTACATGTATCAGTTCAACCGCCCCCTTGCCCTTGCAGCGCTTCTGGCCACCGGCCTCGGCGGCTGCTCCTCCATCGACCGTCTCGCTTCCATCGGCGAGAAGCCGGCTCTGACGGCGATCGAGAACCCGACGACCCAGCCCGGCTACAAGCCGGTACAGATGCCGATGCCGAAGCCGGAAGTCGCGTCCTACAATGCGAACTCGCTGTGGCGGAACGGCTCGCGCGCCTTCTTCAAGGACCAGCGCGCGCGCCAGGTCGGCGACATCATGACCATCACGGTCAATTTCACCGACCGGGCCAATATCGCCAACCAGACGCAGCGCAGCCGCACCAACAAGGAAGACGCTGGCATTACCGACTTCCTTGGCAGCAAGCTGATCCCGACCCCGGCCGATTCGATCCTGCCCGGCAAGCTCATCACGGCCGATGCCACCTCATCTTCCGACGGCAAGGGCTCGGTGACGCGTCAGGAAGCCCTGCAGACCAATGTCGCCGCAGTCGTCACGCAATTGCTGCCGAACGGCAATCTGGTGGTCGAGGGCAAGCAGGAAATCCGCGTCAATTACGAGATCCGAGAACTGATCGTCGCCGGCATCGTTCGTCCCGAGGACATCCAGAGCGACAACACCATCGACAGTTCGAAGATCGCGCAGGCCCGCATCGCCTATGGCGGCCGCGGCCAGATCTCCGACGTCCAGCAGCCGCGCTATGGCCAGCAGGTGATGGACGTGCTGCTGCCCTTCTAAGGCATGATCCCGAAAAGTGGACACCGGTTTTCGGATCAGATCATGCACTATTGAAAGCCTTTCGAGCTCCCACATCGCAGCGTGCTCCCACGCGCTGCGATGTTCACACGCGGCCTTCCGTCAGCTCCCCTGGCGGGAGGCCGTCGTTGTTTTAAACGTAGGGCGGATTAGCCGAAGGCGTAATCCGCCGGCCGAGGTCATAGATGAGACTTCGCGGCGGATTACGCTGCGCTAATCCGCCCTACGGAAAGCGCACGGACACACTGCCCAGCCCCGCGAGCTCCATCACCACATCATCCCCCGCCTTCAGCCATTCCGTCTTTACCAGACTGCCCGTCAGCACGATGTCACCCGTGCGCAAGGTCTTGCCGTCGGCGGCGAGGTGATTGGCGAGCCACGCCAGCGCATGATGGGGATGGCCGAGCACGTCGGCGCCGGTGCCGCGGCCGACCTCAACGCGATTGATGAGCGCGCGACCGACGACACCGGCAAGATCCGGCGCATCCGCCCGCGCGACCGGCGCACCGAGCACGCAGCCAGCAGCAAAAAAGTCATCGGCGATCAGAACGCGCGGATCGACGCTGCGCCAGTCGGCATAGCGATCATCGACGAGTTCGATGGCAGGGTAATAAGCTTCGACGAATGGCGTGATTGAATCCGCCGTGAACGGCACGTCACCCATGACGACATCCTTGCCGAGCCGCACCGCGATCTCGCATTCGACGCCGACATGCACATAATTTTTGTAGGGCAGCGACACGCCATTCTGATGCACGCGCCCCTCATACAGTCCGCCGGCGCAGGGATGGTCGATGCCGAGATAGACCTGCATGACCGCGCTGGTGCAGCCGATCTTGTAGCCGACCTGCGCGCCGAAATCGGGCGACAGCAGATTGTGCAGCACATCCTGCACCCGATAGGCATCGGCCTCGTCATGCGGGATCGCTTCCGCGGACGGAACGGACAGCGGCGTCCGGTTGACGCGCACGGCCGCGAGTATCTCGGCGATCGCGAGTTGCTTATCCATCGACAACCTCCCGAAACAAAACGGCCGCCTCATTGAGCGGGCGGCCGGCAGTTCAGCTATTCGTCGCGGTAGACCTTTTCGCGCTTCTCGTGGCGCTCCTGGGCTTCCACCGAGAGCGTCGCGATCGGACGGGCCTCCAGCCGCTTCAAGGAGATCGGCTCGCCGGTCTCCTCGCAATAGCCGTAGGAATTGTCCTCGATGCGCAACAGCGCAGCGTCGATCTTGGAGATCAGCTTGCGCTGACGATCCCGGGCGCGAAGCTCGATGGCGCGGTCGGTTTCCGACGATGCGCGATCGGCCAGATCGGGGTGGTTCACATTCTCCTCCTGCAGGGTCTGCAGGGTGAGCTTCGATTCGCGGAGGATCTCTTCCTTCCAGGCGAGCAGCTTGGCGCGGAAATATTCGCGCTGCCGGTCATTCATGAAAGGCTCTTTATCGGAGGGGCGATAGCTTTTTGTCTTGTCCAAGGCCAATCCATCAATGCTCGCATGGCGATCCGGAAATACCCGGACGCGCGGCGCTTATATAGCTACGCCGTGTGACAGACAATAACGGTCAGGAACCGGCCGGAACTATCCCCTGCCGGGTTCTCCACTGGAACTTGGTCGTCTGGAAAGCTTCGAAGCTAGCCGCGGGCCGCCTTGGCGAGTTCGACCTCGACGCGGAGCTCGATCTCGGACAGCACGGAATCAAGTCCGGGGTCGCCGGAGCTCGCTTTCAGGTCGGCAGCAGCCGTCTTGAGCCGGGCCACCGTGGCCGGAGTGATAGAGCCCGCCAGCATGCTGATTTTCAGCTCGTCGAGCACGTCGAGGGCTCCGCGCCCGCGCTGCACCGACTTCTTGCGCCGCTCCGTGGCATCCTCGACGCTCTGCATCGCCAGCAGCGCGTCGATGCTGTTGGTGGCACGCGGCGCCGAAGCCGGGCGCGCATCCGCGGTCGGAGCGGCATCCGGCAGCGAAAAGGTGCTCGATCCCGTCTTCTTCGTGCCCGAGGAAGGGGTTCCAAGCGTGGTGCCGTTCGGTCCGTAAATGCGCATCGCGGGGTCCAGCGAAAATGGCGGCCATTTCCGGCCCGCCCTGTGGCCACTCCCTCATCCCGCGACATCATCGCTGGAGCTGGCGGCGCTGTCTGCACCCTCGCGCCTTATGTTTAATCAAACGTAAACGACCCGGCAAAAACTGCCGCGGGCGGCAGTTTCGACTCGGCCAGGCGCCGCACAGAACCCGACACAAACTGCAAAACATCAACGGCATCAAATGGATAGCATCCCTCATTGGATTGGCACAGCCCTCGCATTGGTATGGTCGGACATCGTCATGGGAGTGGCAGATGGTCCGAGCCTAGACCTCGCGGGGAGCAGAGGATGTCGAGCCTGACTTCGATCCGATTCTATCAGACGGCCTGTGCCGCTTTGTGCGCGCTGGTGCTGTCGATGGCGTCGGCCCATGCCACCTCGCGGATCAAGGATCTCGCGAATATCGAAGGCGTGCGACAGAATCAGCTGATCGGCTACGGCCTCGTTGTCGGCCTCAACGGCACCGGCGACACCCTCAACAACATCCCCTTCACCCGCCAGTCCCTGCAGGCGATGCTGGAGCGCATGGGCGTCAACATCCGCGGCCAGACGCTGCGCACCGGTAACGTTGCCGCCGTGATGGTCACCGGCAACCTGCCCGCTTTCGGCACCCAGGGCACCCGCATGGACGTCACCGTCTCGGCGCTGGGCGACGCCAAGAACCTCACCGGCGGTACCCTGCTGGTGACTCCCCTGCTCGGCGCCGACGGCAATGTCTATGCCGTCGCCCAGGGCTCCCTCGCCATCAACGGCTTTGCTGCCGAAGGCGCCGCCGCCAGCATCACCCGCGGCGTGCCCACGGTCGGCCGCATCGCCAATGGCGCCATCATCGAGCGCGAGATCGAATTCGCGCTGAACCGCCTCCCCAATGTCCGCCTCGCCTTGCGCAATCCCGACTTCACCACCGCCAAGCGCATCGCCGCCGCGGTGAATGATTTCCTCGGCAGCAAGACCGCCGAACCGATCGACCCGTCCACCGTGCAGATGGCGATCCCGGCCGAGTTCAAGGGCAATGTGGTCGCGCTGCTGACCGAGATCGAACAGTTGCAGGTGGAGCCGGATCTGGCTGCCAAGATCATCATCGACGAACGTTCCGGCATCATCGTGATGGGCCGCGACGTGCGCGTCGCCACCGTCGCCGTGGCGCAGGGCAATCTCACCGTCACCATCTCCGAAAGCGCCAATGTCAGCCAGCCGGCGCCGCTCTCCAATGGGCGCACCGTGGTGACACCATCGACGCGCGTCGGCGTCACCGAGGACGGCAAGAAGTTTGCGATCGTGAAGGACGGCGTCTCACTGCAGCAGTTGGTCGATGGCCTCAACGGTCTCGGCATCGGCCCGCGCGACCTGATCGGCATCCTGCAGGCGATCAAGGCCGCCGGCGCGATCCAGGCCGATATCGAGGTGATGTGATGAACGGCATCAACGCAGCCGCCGCCTATCAGGCCAAGCATCCCACCATCAATGGCCGCCCGGACATTTCGCTGAGCGAGGCGTTGCAGAAGGTGTCGCCGGAAGCGCAGGCCAAGACGCGCAAACAGGCCGAAGACTTCGAGGCGATGTTCCTCAATACGATGCTGTCGCAGATGACATCGGGCATCAAGAGCGAAGGGCCGTTCGGCGAGAGCACCGGCACCGGCCCCTGGCGCTCGATGCTGACCGACGAATACTCGAAATCCTTCGCCAAGGCCGGCGGCGTCGGCATCTCCAATGAAGTGTTTCGCTCGCTCATCCTCCAGCAGGCCCAGAGTTCAAATAGCGCGCCTGCGAAGACACCGGCCGCCAATTAACCGTCGAGGATATCACCATGAACAACGCAATGCGCCAGCAGCAGGCCGCCCCCGTCGCCCCCCGCGCCGTGGCTACACCGATGGAAGCGCGCCAGCTCGCGGACGGCCTGATGAAGGTGATGAACGAACTGCTTGCCATCATCGAGCAGGAGACCGCACTGGTCCGCGCCGGCAATATTCGCGAGGCGATCAAGCTCGAGGCACCGAAGGCAGACATCTCGAAGCGCTACATCACCATGATCACGCTCCTGAAGCTCAGCCAGACCTATCTCGCGGCCACCACGCCGGATCTGCTGCAGGCCTTGCGCAAGCATCACGACGTGTTTCGCGCGATGCTGCAGGTCAATCTCACGGTGCTCGCTACCGCGCATGCTGTCTCCGAAGGCATCGTGCGCGGCGTCAACGCCGAGGTCCAGCGCCGCAACATTCCGCAGACCTACACCGCCGCCGGCCGCCAGGCGCAGCCCGGCCGCGCCAACATGACGCCGCTCGTCATGAGCCGCTCGCTGTAGGCACCTCACGCAAGCGCATCGCTGCCGCGTTTTCCATACTGCGGCACCGCTCGCTTTTGAATCAAATCATCGGCTGGACGTAAGCACCGGATTCATCCGTCCGGTGCATTCTTCGCGTTTGGGAAGGGGTCGGGATTCACCAGTGGAGCCAGGAGGGCTGCCATGAGTACCGACTATTTGATCAAACCGGTGGGGGCACCGGTTGCAGCACCAGTCATCCGCGTCACGCAGGACGCCGTGCGCGATGCTGTGCCGACGCAACTGCCGCCGGACAAGACAGTGACGGCGGCGCCGGGGGCTTCGCATGTCAACATCTCCGCCGCGAACTATCAGCAGGTGGACAGCGACCGCATTTCCAAAGGCGTGATCATCGACCGCGATGCGGCGCAGATCGTCTATGTCTCGGTCGACAAGAAGACCAATCAGATCATCAATCAGTATCCGGAAGAAACGCGGCTGCGGACCCGGGCCTATCTGCGTGCGATGGACGCGGCGAAGCAGGATGCGAAGCTCTACGATCGCCGGATCGAGACCGAACGCAACGCCTGATCGTCAGACATTGCGCGTGGCAAATGCCGTATCGAGATAGGTGCTGCCCGTCGCGGCATCGGTCACGACGTTCTTGATCGTTGCCTTGTTATTCGCCGTCATCAGGAACTTGGTATCGCCGACGCGGAAGGAGTTGTCCTTGATCAGCACCTGCTGAAACTTGACGGTCCCTTCGCTCTGATACTTCACCTGCGCACGAAATCCCTCGACCTGCGAGATGGCGACTTCGAACTTCTTGCCGTTGGCGTAGGTGCCCTTCCAGCTGCCCTGATAGGCTTCAGCGTCCACCGGAACGTATTTGCCGGCCGTTGTGGGCGTCGCGGTCTTATAGGCCGCCGCCAGAATGCTGAGAGCGTCTGCCATGATTGCCTCGTCGTGCAAGTCGAATCGTTACGCCCGCATTAGGGCGCGGTGCCACTTAAGCAATCGTTACGAATTGCGCTGACCTTACGGGCGTCCCGACAGACCGGCGGCGATGTTGCGGTTGATGTCGATCAGCGCCTGCAGATGCTCGACCTGACGGATCTGCTGCAAGGCCGTGCACTGCGTCATCACGAAGATGCCGATATTGGCAATGTTCTGCCGGATCTCGATCTTTTCCGGGTTCTGGTCGTTCAGCGCGTCACCCACGAAGATCGACCAGAGCTTGCGATTGAACAGCAGGGCTTCGTCGAGGCCGGCATCGGTCGTCGACCAATTAGAGATCACGTCCTGCAGCTTGCGTGCCGCTTTCAGAAGCGCCTGGGCTTCGATGTCTCTCGGTGATGCCGTGGTTTGCGCCGTACGAGCGTATGCATTGGCACCAATGGACATAACTTACCTCAGCAAATCTTCTTCCCGCTTGATCAGCGGACGCAATTCCCTGAGTGCTTTGTAAAGTTCGCCACTTAAGATTAGCTTACTAATTCCCTCCACAGGCTCACGATAGCTCGGCACGGCTTCGATCAAATCCTTGATGAAGCCGAGATAGAGCTCCTGATAGGCAGGTATGTCATTCTCCAGATACATCATCTGGACGCAGAGATAGATGCGCTTCACCGGCGTGTTCGCAGTCTCTGCAGTGAGGATGTCCTTCTCACGCAGGATGGGCGCATCGCCATCGATCAGAAAGGCGGTACGCGTATCCGAGTTGGTAATGACGCTTTGGCCAATGATGATTCGCTCACCCGGCTTCAGTTCGACTCGCAATGGCATTCCACACTCCTCTTCCCATTCCGGCTTTCAAAACCCGCATGGCAGACCGTTGAGCGCCGCGCGTCATCCGGACGGATGACCGCACCGGGGAAGCTGGAAAATACGCCGACCGCGCGAATAATACCAGTGACCCCTCGCGCCCTCGCCGCCATCGACCAGCTTCCGAAAAGCAAAACGGCGGGGTTACCCCCGCCGTGAGAACATTGCGATCTCGCGCAAGGCTTACTGGAGCAGCTTGAGCACGCTCTGCTGCGACTGGTTCGCCAGCGCCAGCGCGGAGACGGCGATCGACTGACGGGTCGACAGTGCCTGGCTGTTCGCAGCTTCCTCATTGGTATCGGCGAGCGTCAGGTTGGACGAGCCTGTCTGCAGCACGTTGATCAGGTTCTTCGCGAATTCCTGGCGGATCTGCACGATCGAGAGATTCGAACCGAGCGCCGATGCCTGCGAGCGCAGGATCGAACTCGAGACGTTGAGCGTCGCCAGCGTGTTGTTCGCAGACGTGTTGTCGAGGAAGTCCCTGCCCGAAGTCAGCTTGCCGAGACCGAGGCCGGCCGGCGTCAGCGTCGTGCCCTGGATGTTGAGCGTCGACTTGCCGGTTTCGTTGAAGACCAGCTTGAGCTGATCGCCGCCGAGCAGATTGATGCCATTGAACGAGGCGTCCTGCGAGGTCGTCGTGATCTGATCGATGATGTTGTTGTACTGCGCGACGAGGTTCGCGCGCGAGGTCTGCGATGCAAAGTTCTGCACCGGATCGGTTGCCGTCAGACCGGCGAACAATTCGCCGGTTGCAGCGGCGGTGCCGCTGATCGCACCGATCGTCGACGACGCAGCGTCGTTGGACGTGGTGATGGTCAGGAAGCCGGTCGGGTCGATCACGGCCTGCAGATTGTTAGGCGCGAGGGCGGCATTGAGCTGTGCCAGCGTGTGTACCTGGCCGGCAGCCTTGCCGAAAGTGATATGCGTCGGGATGCTCGATGCGTTGGTGGCAGCAATGTCGAGCGTCAGGGCGGGCGGGCCGCCCAGCGCGGTGTTACCCTCGGCGCGCTTCTGGGTGACGGAGGTCCCGAGGCCAAGCGCAGCAAGCGCCGAGGTGTTCGAACTCTCGATCTGCAGATCGGAAACGAGACCGGTGTGGAGATTCACATGGCCGGTGCCATCGACGGTGGACGCATTGGCCGCCACGGTGTTGTCGGACAACACGTCGATCTTTGCCAACAGCGTCGTGATCGTGTCACCGATACCGATCTCGTTGGGGCTGGCGGAAGCCGTCGCCATGAAGGTCAGGCTCTTGCCATTGATGGTGATGGTGTCGCCCACGGCGAAATTGGTTGCGATCGAATCGCCGCCAGCGGCGCCTGACAGCGTGGTCGCACCGGTGATCACCGTTCCGTCCTTGGCATTCGCCGGGCTACCGGTGAACACAGCATCGGCAGGATCTGGCGTGCCGAGCAGGTTGTCCGCGGTCGCGCCGGGATTGATCGGCGTCTTGATCGTGGATTTGCTGTCGTAGCCGACCGGAATTTGCAGCGCCTGGTTGGCGATCGACTTCGCCGTATCGACCAGCTTCTGCAGCGAGGTGATGCCGGTATTGGCGGCCTGCAGCACCTGCACACCATTGCCGATGCCGTCGAGCAGGTTGTTGATGTCGCCGGCGCGGCTGTCAAGGCCTGCTGCCGTGAAGAAATTGGTCGGGTTGTCGAGGGCGGTATTGACCTTCTTGCCGGTGGCAAGACGGTTTTGCGTCGTGGACAAGAGGTCCGCGGTCGATTGCAGCGACAGCAGGTTCTGGCGAACCGAAGCCGAAAGAACGATGCCTGACATATGGAAACCTTCCTGTTCCCCGCGCGAACGACCTTCAGGTCGCGCCAGCGCATGGTGCATCTGACGAGACCCATCTCGCCGCGACGCTGCCGGTTGAATTTGACGCCCTTCTGGAAGAGGAATCTCGGCCGCCCGAAGGCGATACCCGGATTAAAATGACCGATTCTCGGTCTACCTGCTTCCTAAACAGCCCCGACTATGCAGCCGTACACCTTAAAGTAAGGTTAACGTGGTCTTAAGAGCTTGCCGGGGGCTTGCGACGGCAAGCAAAAAGGCCCGGAAACATCAGTTTCCGGGCCTTTTCGGCCATCGAAACGCAAAAACGGCGGGGTTGCCCCCGCCGCTTCCGAACTTGATCAGTCTGTTCCGATTAACGGAGCAGCTGGAGCACGCCCTGCTGCGACTGGTTGGCCAGCGACAGCGCCGAGACAGCGATCGACTGGCGGGTCGACAGCGCTTGGCTGTTGGCGGCTTCCTCGTTGGTGTCAGCGAGGGTCAGAGCCGACGCGCCGTTCTGCAGCACGTTGATCATCTGCTTCGAGAAGTCCTGACGCATCTGCACGACCGACAGGTTCGAACCGAAGGCCGAAGCCTGCGAACGCAGCGTCGAAGACGCGTCGTTCAGCGAGGTCAGGATCTTGTTGGTCGCTGCGTTGTCAAGGAAGTCGGTGCCCTTGGTCAGCGATTCCAGACCCAGACCGGCCGGATCGAAGGTGACGCCGGTGATGCTCAGCTTCGACTTGCCCGTTTCGTTGAAGGTCAGGGCCAGCGTGTCGCCATTGAGCAGGTTGACACCGTTGAAGGACGCGTCAGCCGCAGTCGTCTTGATCTGATCGATCACCGTGTTGTACTGCGCGACAAGGCTCGAACGGGTGTTCTGAGCGTTGACGTCAGCCACCGGGCCAGAGGTGTTCAACGCACCGAACAGGTTGCCCGCGCCGGTCGCCGTACCACCGATCAGACCGGCAGCCGTCAGGTCGAACGAAGCCTGATCATTCGTGGTCTGAATGGTCAGCTTGCCGTCCTTGCTGATCGAAGCCTGCAGGTTGCTGTTGGCCAGCGACTTGTTGAGGTCGTCGAGCGTGTTGACCTGACCAGCGCCCGTGCCGAACGTGATGGTCTGCGCTGCAGAGCCGTCAATCGCACCGATCGTCAGCGTCTGACCCGAGAACGAGTTGGTCGGAGCAATCGGCGTCGTGGTGGCGGTGAGGCCGAGCTTGCTCAGCGCCGTACCACCGAGCGAGATGGTGTCGGTCGTGTTACCGGCAGTGATGCTGGCCTGTTCGTCAGCATCAGTGATCGTGAACGAGCTGCCCGTGCCCAGGATCGATTCAACAGCAGCCTTGAGGGTCGCCGTCGTCGACTGGTCGCTTGTGCCAGCATTGTCGTAGGTCAGGTTGATGGTGACATTGCCGGTGGCCGTGTCGGTCACCGAAGCAGCGGTGCCGGCAGTAGCCGAGCCCGTGGCGAAGGTGATCGTCTTGCCGTTGACGATGAGGGTGTCACCGTCGGCAAAACCACCGCCAGCCGCCGTGCTCAGGTCGGAGCCGGTCGCCAGGTCGGTGACGGCGGTACCTTCAACGGTCGCAGCGACGTTCGGCGTGCCGAGCAGGTTGTCGGCGGTCGCGCCTTCGATCGTGGTCGAGAACTGCGACTTGGTCGAATAGCCCGAGGTCGCCTGCAGCGCCTGGTTGGCAATCGACTTGGCCGAGTCAACCAGCTTCTGCAGCGAGGTGATGCCGGTGTTGGCAGCCTGGAGGATCTGCACGCCGTTGCCGATGCCATCAAGCAGGTTGTTGATGTCGCCAGCGCGGTTGTTCAGGCCCTGGGCCGTGAAGAAGTTGGTGGGATTGTCGAGCGCCGAGTTGACCTTGTTACCGGTCGAGAGGCGGTTCTGGGTGGTGGAGAGAAGATCAGCGGTCGACTGCAGCGAGAGCAGGTTCTGACGAACGGACGCGCTAAGGGTAATGCCGGACATGTTTTGATACCTTCCTGGTAAACACAACTACGACCTTCTTGGTCGGTCTGCGCAAGATGCGCCGCGAGACTCTAAAACTTCGTAAAACCAGGCCCCGAAATTTCGACTAATCGCTGTATTTCCAGCCTTTTCCGGGAGCGTGCATACACGTCCGCACGCACCCGTGCCCGGCACGGTGATCGCTTTGATATTTCGATGATTTTGTTGAGAGCCGGCGCTACCGCAACCAGAGACTAGCGGTAGGATGGAATGAAAAAGGGCCCCGAAGGGCCCCTGTCCGTTTAAAGAAACTTAACCAGGCTCATCTGGTACAGTGTCGATGTCGTTTGATACGACGCCTGCAACGCCGTCTGCAGCGCGAGGATCTTGGTGGCGACCTCGTCATTGTTCACGCCCTCGATGCTGTCGAGCATCGTCTGCGCCATCGCCTTGGTCTGGATCTGCCGGTCCGTGCTCGACTTGATCGCCGCCTGGGCGCCGGCGAAGTCGGCCTGGATGTTCTCGATGGTCTGCTGCCCCGGGACATCGGCGAGGTTCTGCGCGACGCGCTGGCTCAATGCTGCGATCTGCGCATTGGCGTTCTTCGCATAGGTCTCATCGGTCAGCTGGTTGGGATCGACAGCGACCGCTGCATAGACCGCCACGGTCTGCAGCTGGTTGCGCAGCGCCTGCTCGTCGGCACGGGCGCCGTAATTGACGGTGATCGACGTGTCGATCTGCGACACCGACGATCCCCGCGCCGAGCCATTGGCTGCGACGTCCGGCTCGCCCTGATACCACATCACGGTGTTGGCAGCTGTGCCGGCAACGAGCGTCGTTGCCGCGCCGAGCGGCGATGTGCCGACACGCAGTGGCGGCTGGTCGAAGAAGTTGTCGCCGGCCTCGATCGCCGAGGCGGCCGTCATCGCGCCGTTGGCGAGGTCCTTCATCGCGCCGCCAAGCGCCGTGTTGAGATTGGCGGCCGTCGCCGTGCTGTCGGCGCCGATGGCGAAGCTACCTGCCGGCAGCGGCGTCTTGTCCGAGGCCGTGAGCACGATGTCTTCGGTGGTGCCATCGGGCATGGTGAAGGTGAACTTCACCTGATCACCGACGCTGGGATTGGTGGCGCCGAGATCCACCGACATCGACTTCTGCGACGGCACGCCAGACGGATCGACCGGTTGCGTCACCGTCGCTCCGGGGATCGTCGTCGAGACGCCGGTGACCTTCATGCCGAAGGGTTGCGCGGCCGCAGGCGGCAACGGCGTCGTGTCCTCTTCCGTGATCACCACCGAGGTCGTCGGCACGCCGACGGCACTGCCGACACGGCCATTCTCGTTGACACCGAGATCGGCGGTCTTGCGCTCGGCAATGATCTGCTTGAGGCCCGCAATGTTTGCGCCATTGCCATTCATGATCTGGTCGGCAGGCGCCACCGGCGCCGTGTCGGTGGCGCGGCCGGAAAACAGATAGCGGTCCCCCGACCTGGCGTTGAGCATGTCCACCGAGTCGAAGAAGCCAAGCGACGCCGTCCGCTGCGCCGGTGTCTGCCCCGAATTGTCAAAGTTGCCGCCCGCGCTTACCGCGGCGCCCTTTACATCCGAGCCGATCTTCACCAGCCGCTCGAGCGACAGATTGGCGACGCCGATGCGCGTATTGAGATTGGTCGCGGTGTCCGCATAGGACGCCACCGTGGCGATCTGCGACCGCAATGCGATCGACAGGCTGCGGCCGCTGCCGAGCCCGGCATAGGTATCCGCGATCTTGCCGCTCGACAGCTGCTGCGTCAGCGTGTCGAGCTGGCTGCGCAGGTTGAGGATGCCCGAGCCGATATAGGATGTACGTGAACCGACGCCGTTGATGCTCATGATGGCCTCAGAATGCCTGCAACATGGTCTTGTACATTTCGTTCACCGTCGACATCACACGCGCATTGGCCGAATAGGCGTTCTGCAGCGCAAGGAGATGCGCCATCTCGTCATCCATATTGACGCCGGATGTGTCAGCCATCTTCTTGTCGAGCGTGTTCAGCACGACATTCTGCCCATCCGCCAGCTGCTTCGCTTCCGAGGCCGCGGCACCCTGCTGGCTGACGAACTGCCGCATATAGCTCAGCAGCGTCCCCTGGAACGGCGTGCCGGTGCTGCCGACACCAGTCTGCGGCGAATAGGTGAAGCTCGCATTGTTGAGTTGGTCGAGAATGAACGCGGCGCGCTTGGTATCGCCCGCCAGGCCGCCGGTGCTGGAGACCACGAGCCTCGATGGATCCGAGACCACCGCAGCATTCACCGAGAGGCGCCCGGCAAGGCCGGTCAATTGCGATCCCGATCCAGAGATGGCACCGGTGTAGGGAGAGCCGTTGTCGGTGAACAAGGCGATCTGCGGACTGCCGTCGCTGAACGCCGTCTGCGTGGTCGTCACCGACGCCGCATTCACCGTGGAGAAGTTCGTCCGGTTCAGCACCGTCAGGTTATTGCCGGTGAGCGAGAACTGCATCTGGCCGCCGAGCGCCGCATTGAGCTGCGCGGCAACGTCGCCGGTGAAATCGATGCCGACCACCTGATCATTGGGATCGGCCGTAACATTGTTCGACAGCGGCAGCACGTTCGGATCATCGACCCGGACGACCGAGACCTGACGCTGGGTGCCTGTCACCGCATCCGTATAGGTGAGATGAATGATGTTGCCGGCCTTCATGTCGGCAAGATCAAGATTGAAGCCGGACTCCGCGCCCACGGTGGTGGCGGTGCCTGGTGTGGTCTTGTCCGACAGTGCGCTCGAAACCGCGCCGGCGAACTGGTCGAGCTGTGCCTGCGCTTCCACCAGCGTCTTGTCGCGCAGCTCCGTATAAGCCGCAATCGTTCCCGACTTGAATGCGCCTTGCGCGGTGAGATTCACCGAGGCGCCATCGGGAAAGGTCATCATCACCGAGCCGAGGCCGCTCTTCGACGGATCGGCGTTCCACTGCGTACCCGGCGTGATGGTGCCCTGTGAATTGAACGACAGGGTCGCCGCTTCGTTGGTCACCAGCTGCACGCCGGAGCCGGTGAAGACGGTCACCTGGTTG
>NZ_JBIISY010000104.1:0-20282 GCF_044340795.1 Tardiphaga sp. | reverse complement strand
GGGACTCGCAGCCGGACACCCGCCGTGTTTCGTGGTTACAACGACTCTGGTCGTTTGCTGCGTAGATTGAAGCTATTGCGAACGGGGCGGGGCTCCCAGTGAGGATGCCGGCATGAGTATCGATGTTGAAGTCAAACAGCAACGAGACTGGCAGATCCTTCACGATGCAATCACGGGGGTCGTCGATCTCTACGGCGTAAAAAATGCTTTCGGAAAAGGCGACTACTGGCTGCTGGACGAGAACTGGGGGCGCTACTCCCAGCAACTCGAATTTCAGAAGCTCGATCTCTTCCAGCCTGTCCTCCTCGCTGCGTTACAGAACCTGCTGCACTCATTTCCCGGCTGGTACATCACGATCCGTGTCGACGTCGTCGGTAAGGAAGACACATGGCCGGGTATGGGCGTCATTGTTTATCGTGACCGCATTATTGACGATCTAAGACGCGATTTTCTTCCGCCTGGATTTCCCAGCGGCCTGTTCGGCGAGACGCAGGCTGCAGAAGCTGAGCGGATCGCGGAACGCGTCAAGACCCTGATGGCTTTGACCCAGCTGAAGCGACGTCGCTAGGCTCACTGGCGGCTCGATGCGGTCGCGCGTCGTCATGCGTGATCCATGCGCCCAGAGCTGCTCCACATGATGCCAGAGAAAATATCGGTCAATCGCGGCCGGGCACTCGCATGTCCGATCTCAACCATGTCCATCAACCCGGAGACCATCATGAACTTCGATCTCACCGACGCTGCCCCCGAGCATAAGGCCGGCTTCGCCGCGCCGCGCGAAAGCTATGACGAGCTGCGGCAGACCTTTGAAGACTTCAAGGCGGCGAACGACGAGCGCCTGGCGGATATCGAGCGGAAGCGCGGCGATGTGCTGTTGGAGCAGAAGGTCGATCGCATCAATGCGGCGCTGGATGCACAGCAGCGGCGGCTGGATGATATCGTGCTGCGTGCGGCGCGGCCTGGCATCGGCGGCTCGCGTGCGGCGCGCGACATGGGCGCGCGCGAGCACAAGAGCGCCTTCGATGCCTATGTACGCTCCGGCGATGTCGAGGCGCTGCGCGCACTCGAGACCAAGGCGATGTCGGTGGGCTCCAATCCTGACGGCGGCCATCTCGTGCCGCCAGAGCTGGAGCGCACCATCGGCCAGCGGTTGATGGCGATCTCGCCCATCCGCAGCATCGCCTCGGTACGCGAGATCTCCAGCAGCGTCTACAAGAAGCCATTCATGACCGCGGGACCGGCGACGGGGTGGGTTGGCGAGACCGATGCGCGGCCGCAAACGGCGTCTCCGACGCTGGATGCGCTGTCGTTCCCGGCGATGGAGCTCTACGCCATGCCGGCGGCGACGGCGACACTGCTCGATGACAGCGCCGTCGATCTCGACCAGTGGATTGCCTCCGAAGTCGAGCTCGTCTTCGCCATGCAGGAGGGCGCGGCCTTTGTCGGCGGTGACGGCGTCAACAAGCCCAAGGGCTTTCTGAACTATACGGCGGTGGCGAATGCGTCCTGGAGCTGGGGCAATCTCGGCTATCTCGCATCGGGCGTTGCGGGTGCGTTTGCGGCCTCGAACCCGTCCGACACGCTGGTCGATCTGATCTATGCGCTGAAGGCCGGCTATCGACAGAACGGCAGTTTCGTGATGAACCGCAAGACCCAGGCGACGATCCGGAAATTCAAGGACTCCACTGGCGCCTATCTGTGGCAGCCGCCTGCCCAGAGCGGCGGCCGCGCCACCTTGATGACGTTTCCGGTGGTGGAGGCGGAGGACATGCCGGATGTCGCGGCGAATGCGCTGGCGGTGGCGTTCGGCGACTTTCAGCGCGGCTACCTGATCGTGGACCGGGTCGGTGTGCGGGTGCTGCGCGATCCCTACAGCGCCAAGCCCTACGTGCTGTTCTACACGACCAAGCGTGTCGGTGGCGGCGTGCAGGACTTTGACGCGATCAAGCTGCTGAAGATGGCGGCGAGCTGAGAGATCGCCAATGGTGCGGGCGATATGTGTCGCCTGCACTCGGTCACTCAGCAATAAGTGAAGTAGTTGCAGCCGAACTGCGGACGCCCGATGAGCAGTTCCTGCGGCGCGCCGTAGTGGCTGTAATAGTAGGAAACCTGCGGCGGACCGAAATAGCGGTGAACCTGCACAGGCACACCGCCCTGCGGCGAGTAAGTGGTGATTTTGTCCCAGGCCGGAGACTGGACTTCGAGGTAGCGCCCGCGGCCAGCAACTGGCGCCGGTTCCGCTATTTTGCCGTAGCCTTGGCGCGGATAGCCGGAGAGATCGGCGGCCGCTGCTGGAAGCGTCATGACAGCAGCGATGCAGGCGTGGGCAAGCGGGCGCAGCACGACGAGCGTTCCTTCTGATCAGCGCGCGACGACACGAGAGCGGCACGGCGCATGTGCTGCATCGTTGTCAGAAAAAGCTTGTGTGAGGCTGATCTGGGAGCGAGAGCGCGGCCGAGTCGAGCGGTTGAAGGATCGGCGTCGTGCGACGCGATCATCGCTCTCCGATCTCATGTTCAGGCGATCCGCACATTCATGTTGCTTCGTCGCTGCAAGTTGGATGGCCGGGTCAAAGCCCGGCCCTGACAGCATTCCTGATCATCTTCCATCACTAGCTTGCACGGGTGTGCGGATGAACGCCTGGCTGTTTCACCAGCAATGTCGGTTCGTGCGCCCGGATGGCGCACGATATCTCCGACCGGATATCGCGCGCTATCTCCCGCCGGAGCGGAAGTGGGAGGGGCAGCCGCGAATTGACGCCGGTGGCCCGAATGGAGGGCAGTTCACATTCGGATTGCAGGGTGAAGACGAAGACGAGGACGATCCGAGCACCGACAATACCAGAGTCTATATCTTTACGCCACGCGACTCCGAAAGAGAGGGCGAAGGAGAGGGCGGCGGTGGTCAGAGCGATTCAGACATTTTCTGGCTGGCCTCGTCACCAATCGGTATGGGGCACAATAAAGGCCCCGACCTGGACGGTGCGCCGGAGATTCCGCAAAGTATGCCGAAGACAACTGCAGAGCGCATGTCGTTTGTACGCGCTGCTGCCAGCTGGCTGTTCGGTCGTTCCGCGATCGGGATCGCAGCATTCTTTGGTCTTTTGGATCAGGTAGAGGATATTGCACGACTCTCGCACATGATCAGAACGGCCAATGATCCGCCCGCTCCACTCGGACAGCTTCAGCGGCGAGCGGAGGGGCCTAGCGAGCCGGGCTATCATGATCACCACATCGTCAATCAACACCAATATAATCGTGACAGGTTTGGTGATGCCCGGATCGAGCAACGAGCCAATGTGGTGAGGATACCGCAACTGAAGCATATCGAACTGAGTAGATGGTATGCTACGAAAAATCCTGATTATGGAGGGAAATCTCCGCAAGAGGTTTTGCGAGATATGAGCTGGGAAGAGCAAACGTGGATCGGTCTGGAGCGACTTAGACACTTCAAGGTGCTCGAATGAACAGCGAGAAGAATACAAAGCTGGATACGTCCGAACTGGTTGCAAAGTTCTTGGAGTTGGCGCTGGCGCAACACGAGGCGGTGGAAACATTCCAGACAGCTCGATACAATCGACTTTACGATCGGATCGAATTGATCAAACGTGAACTCAAAGCCCGCGAGGGCGATCAGCGGATGGCGCTCCTTCCTTTGCTTGAGGCGCCAAATATCCAGGTCCGCTTTATGGCCGCTTACGCGCTTTTGACGATCGCGCCCGAGCAAGTTCGAAAGACTTTGATAGGAATTCGTGAAACCGGCCAGCTGCCTCAGTCAGCGGATGCCAGCTACACACTGGATAATTTCGAAGAAAGCATCGAGAAGTTCAAGCGGTTCGATGCAAAGGACAACTGAGCGAAAGACTTTTCGGAATTCGATAGCGGTCGCAAGCATGGTGCTTGGCCAATGTCCTCATGGGTCCCCCTTCAACACAAACCTCTTCCTCAACTCCACCGCCACGTCATCCGCCAGTTTCTGCGCATAGGTCGCGTGTTTCGGCGCGGTGATCACCATCGGCCGCCAGCCGAGCAGGGGATCGGGGCGGACGGAGACATAGACGCCGCCGACAACGATGCGCTGGGCGATCATCTCTTCGAGTTCGGCTTCGGTCTTTTCTTCCTTGCCCAAGTGGCTTTCCTCCCGGCGGTGAAAGCTACTTCCTCATGTGGTGACGCGTTTCGCTCTTGCCCGTTCACAAAGTCGTCAAGGATCTCGCCTCGAGGCACTGTTGCAAGCGCGCGGCTCAGCAATAGCCGTACCAGCCGCAGGCATAGGGCGCGCGGCTGAAGATCGTCTCCGGCTTCGTGCCGTAATAGGAGCGATAATAATACGAATTCGGCTTGCCGTAATAGCCATGCACGATGGAGGGAATATAGACCTCCGGGGCATAGGTGACGATCGGTTCCTCGACCGGCTTTTCCTTCTCCACCACCACGACACGGCGGGGGCCGGGCGCCGGCTCGGCGAACACCGCGCCCAGGCGGCTGTGGCCGGCGAGATCGGCGGCGTTAGCCGTTGTGGCGGTGAAGGCGAGGATGAGGGCGAATGTCCGCATGATTCGCCAAGGATAGCGGAGAAGGTTTCAAGAAGATTAACGATGGGCGCGCAGACGTAGGGCGGATGAGCGGGGCGTAATCCGCCGGCCGATTGCATGGGACGAAGAATGGCGGATGACGCCTTCGGCTCATCCGCCCTACAGCGCCACGCCCCAGGCTTTCGCGGTCTTCAGGATCCAGTCGCGATAGAGCGTCAGCGGCGTCACGCCGGTGAGGCCGCCGCAGCCGGCGCTGCTCTTCGCGCCGGTGGACCAGGAGATCACGCCGATCACGACAGGGCGGCCGCTCTGCTGCTGCAGCACGGGGCCGCCCGAGTCGCCGGTGCAGGCGCCGAGGCCGGGGCGCTCGTTATTGGTGGCGGGATCGAGCAGGCGGATCTGCAACTTGCCGGGATGGCTGGTGGAGACGAGCTGCGCCGAGCGCACCGTGCCGCCGCTCTTGCCATCGCCGCGCGCGGCGACGCCGATGCCGGCGATGGTGTAGTCCTGGCCGGCCTCGAACGGCTCGAGCGGGCGGCCGAGTGGCAGCGCGGTCTTGCCGGCGAGCGGTTCGTTGAGCTGCAGCAGCGCGATGTCGGCGCTGGCGCGATGGGCCTTGATGCCCTGCGCATTGAAGCCGGGATGATCGGCGACGCGCCTCACGGCGATCAGCTGCGGCTGCCGGTCGCTGTCATATTGCACGATCTTGTAGCTGGCGCCGGGCGTCACGCAATGCGCGGCGGAGAGCACCAGCGTCGGCGCGATCAGCGCGCCCGAACAGAAATTGCCGCGCGAGCCGACAATGGTGAGCACGCCGCGGCCGAGCGCGCCCTGATCGCGTTCGGCGCCGCCGACCAGCGCCTGCGCGGGCAAGACGAACGCCGTGGCTGCGAACAATGAAGTGAGCGCTGCCACCGCCAGCGCGCGACCTGTCTGAATCATGGCGGGATGTCACCGCCGCGCTGCCGCGATGTCAATTCCCCGAATTGTCCCATCACATATGCCGAGGGCCGCATGTCTGCTGTTCTGCTGACACCGCCAGTGAACGAGCCGCTGACGCTCGCCGAGGCGAAGGCGTTTTTGCGCGTGGAGCATGGCGATGACGATGCCGTCATCACCGCGCTGATCGCGGCGGCGCGGGTGCATGTGGAGGCGATGACACGGCGCGCGCTGCTGGCGCAGACCTGGCGCTTCGTGCTGGACGCCTGGCCGCGCGACGGACGTTTTGCGCCGCGGATCGGGCCGCTGCGGGAACTGGTGGCGGCGCGGCTGTTCGATGCCGATGGGACGGTCCGCGACCTGGATGGCGAGAGTTTTGTCGTCGATGTCGGGGCCAATGTGATCGCGGCGCCGTGTTTCGCGCTGCCGGTGCCCGGGCGCGCACGCGCGGGAATCGCGCTCGATGTGCGCTGCGGCTATGGCGCCGACGCCTCTGATGTGCCGGCGGACCTGCGCCAGGCCGTGCGGCTGCTGCTGGCGCATTGGTACGACCATCGCGTGGCCACGGTGGATGGCGCTTTGGTGCCGGCGAGCGTGAGCGCATTGATCGCGCCGTATCGGATGCTGGCGCTATGAAAAATCCCGGCCGCATGAAGACGCGCCTCGTCATCGAGGCGCCCGTCGAGAGCGATGACGGGCAGGGCGGTGTGCTGCGCGGCCATGTGCCGGTGGCGACGGTGTGGGCCGCCGTGATGCCGGAGCGTGTGCAGCATGGCGGCGAGGCCGATAGCGATGGCGCGGTGGTGAAGCTGCGCATCGTGCTGCGCAGCGGGCTGGCGTTGACGCTGCGGCATCGGCTGGCGGATGGCAGCAGGATCTATCGCATCACGGGGCTCGGCGACAGCGCGGATCGCCGCTTCACCGAGATCCATGCCGAATATCGGGTGACATGAGGGGCCCATCATGCTTGCTGCCAATGTCGCGCTGCGCGCGGCAGTTCATGCGGCGCTGAAGGCCGACACCGCGCTGATCGCCGTGCTCGGCGGCGCGCGCGTGCATGACGAGGTGCCGCGCGATGCGGCGTTTCCTTATGTCACGCTCGGCGATGCCGTCATCACCGACATCTCCACCGATGACGGCGCCGTGCAGGAGCATCAGCTGGTGCTGCACGCGTGGTCGCGCCAGGGCGGGCACAGGGAGGCGCATGTGATCGCCGGTGCGCTGCTGCAGGCGCTGGATGAGGCGCCGCTGGCGCCTGCCGGGCATCGGCTGGTCAATCTGCGCTTTGCCGTGGCGGACATCCGGCGCGAGAGCGACGGGCGCACCTATCACGCGGTGCTGCGCTTTCGCGCCGTCACCGAACCCCTGAGCTAACGGAGAGCCTGATGGCCGCACAGAAGGGCAAGGATCTGCTGCTGAAGATCCACAATGGCACCAGTTATGTGACGGTGTCCGGGCTGCGCAGCCGGCGCATCGCGTTTAATGCGGAGCTGGTGGACATCACCCATGCGGAGTCCGTCGATCGCTGGCGCGAGCTTCTGGCCGGCGCCGGCGTGCGGCGCGCATCGCTGTCGGGGCGGGGGCTGTTCAAGGACGGCGCGTCGGATGCGCTGGTGCGGCAGCAATTCTTCGACGGCACCATCAATCAATGCCAGATCGCGGTGCCGGATTTCGGCACCATCACCGGCCTGTTCCAGATCGCCAGCCTGGAATTCGCCGGCGAGCACAATGGCGAGGTCACCTTCGACATCGCACTGGAATCGGCGGGACCGCTGACATTCGTGGCGGCGTGAGGAGGCGGGCATGCCGAACCGGCATCGGGGCGAGATCACGGCCGAGCTTGGCGAGCGGCAGCGCACGCTGGTGCTGACGCTCGGCGCATTGGCGGAACTGGAGGCCGCGTTCGGCGCGAGCGATCTCGTGGCGCTCGCGGAGCGCTTTGGCGGCGGGCGGCTGTCGGCGCGCGATCTGGTTGCGATCATCGGCGCCGGGCTGCGCGGGGCCGGCGAGGCGGTGAGCGATGACGAGGTGGCGGCGATGCATGCGCCGGGCGGCGCCGCCGGCTTTGTCGCCATTGCGGCCGAACTGGTGGTCGCGACATTCGGCGATGGGGAGGGCGATGCGCCATGACAGCCTTTCCCTGGCAGACGGCGATGCAGGTCGGCTTCGGCGTGCTGCGGCTGTCGCCCGATGCATTCTGGCGCATGACGCCGCGCGAGCTGGCCGCGGCCATGACCGCATTGCGGGGTGGCGTGCCGCAGACCATCGGCCGGGCGCGGCTGGATGAGTTGATGCAGCTGTTTCCCGATGACGAGGTCAGCCATGAGTGACACTCACGATCTGCAGGCGACGACGGCGGGTCTCGTCGGCCTCACCGACAAGACGACGAGCCTGACCACGGCGGCGACGACTTTCGGCAAGACCATGACCGAGTCGTTTTCGGCGGCGAGCGTGAGCGGGCAGAAATTCGACGACGTGCTGAAATCGCTGGCCGCGAAGATGATGTCGCTGGTGGCGAACCCGACGGCGGCGGGCCTCGTCGGCGGGTTGAAGAACGTCGTGTCGAGCCTGATCGGTAGTGTGAGCAATGTGAAGGCCTTCGCGGATGGCGGCATCATCGGTGCGCCCAGTTATTTTCCGATGGCCGGCGGCACCGGGCTCGCCGGCGAGGCCGGGCCGGAAGCGATCCTGCCGCTGCAGCGCGCGGCGGATGGCAGCCTCGGCGTGGCGGCGCAGGGCGGCGGCAATGTCATCCATGTGCAGATCGCAACGCCGGACGCCGAGAGCTTTCGTCGCTCGGAGAGTTACGTCACCGGCCAGATCGCGCGCGCGGTGGCGCGCGGGCAGCGGAGCCTGTAGCGGAGCCATCGCATGAGCGGTTTTCACGAGGTGCTGTTCCCGCTCGATATCGCGCTCAAGAGTGCGGGCGGGCCGGAGCGGCGGACCGAAATCGTGTCGTTCGGCTCCGGCCGCGAGGCACGCAATGCGCGCTGGGCGCATTCGCGGCGGCGCTTCGATGCCGGCTATGGCATCAAGACGCTGGAAGCGCTGCGCAGCGCGGTGGCGTTCTTCGAGGAGCGGCGGGGACGGCTGCATGGCTTTCGCTGGCGCGACCGGCTCGATCAGCTCTCCGGCGTGTCAGGCATCTCGCCGCACGACCAGGGCATCGGCACCGGCGATGGCAGCCGCCGCGCGTTTCAGCTGGTGAAAACCTATGGCGGCAGTTTTGCGCCGTATCAGCGGGTGATCGACAAGCCGGTGGACGGCAGCGTGCGGATCGCGGTGAATGGCAGCGAGCTGTTGCCGGCCGCATTCACCTGCGATGCGACGACGGGACTGGTGACGGTGGCGGTTGCGCCATCTGCGGGAGCTGCGATCACCGCAGGTTTTCGCTTTGATGTACCGGTGCGGTTCGACACCGATTATCTCGAAGTGGATCTGTCGGCCTTCGCGGCCGGGGCGATCCCGAAAATCCCGGTGGTGGAGATACGGATATGAGGGCGATCCCGTCCGCCTTGCAGGCGCGCCTCGACTCCGGCGTCACAACATTGGCGCTAGCCTGGAAGCTGACGCGGCGCGATGGCGTGATCACGGGCTTCACCGATCACGATCGCGATCTCGCATTCGATGGCGTGACCTTTCGCGCCGGCACCGGCTTTGCGGCATCGGAAGCAACGGGACGCGTCGATCTCGCCGTCGATGGCGGCGACATCGCCGGTGCGCTGGATGGCGACGGCCTCAACGAAGCGGATCTCGCCGCGGGACGCTATGATGCCGCGAAGATCGAGACCTGGCTGGTGGACTGGAGCGACGTCGCGTTGCGCGTCCTGATGGCGCGCGGACGGATCGGCGAAGTCAAACGCGAAGGCATCGCCTTCATCGCGGAAATCCGCGGCCTCGCGGATCTGCTGTCGCAGGAAAGCGGCCGGCTGTACACGGCGAAGTGCAATGCCGATCTCGGCGACGCCAGGTGCAAGGTCAATCTCCACGATCCCGCACGCCGCGGCACCGGAGCGGTTGGTGACATGCTCGGTACGTCCGTCTTCGTCGCCGAAGGTCTTGCAGCTTTTGCGGATGGCGTCTTCACGTCCGGACGGCTGAGCTGGACCGGCGGCGTCAATGCGGGCCTGTCCATCGAGGTGAAGCTGCATCGCGCCGATGACGGCGAGGTGATGCTGTCGCTGTGGCAGGCGATGCCGGAACCTGTCGCGTCCGGTGACACGTTCACCGTGACCGCCGGCTGCGACAAGACACTCGCAACCTGCCGCGACCGCTTTGCCAATAGCGAGAATTTTCGCGGCTTTCCGCATATTCCCGGCAATGACTTCATCATGAGTTATCCGACGCCGGGCACACTTTCGGAGGACAGCGGCGAACCGATGTTTGGATGAGCTCAGTCGCCTGATGCCGGCGCCTGTGCATGCCACGGCGCGAGCGCGACCAGAACCGCAAATGCGGCCCCGATCACTGCCTGTTTCACGCGCTGTGCTCCAGTCGTCCTATTCGGCGATCATCTCGCCGGAGCCGCCGAACTCGGATGGAAAGTCTTTCAGCTTCGGCAGGCCGTCCTTCATCGGCAGCACTGTCTCGGCGTAGTTGACATGCACCGCGGGCTCGAAGCGCAAGGTCGGGAGCATGGCGGCGAAGACATCGATCAGGCCCAGCGGCGGATGGTTGTTCATCAGATGCCCGCCGCATTGATTGCAGTATTGACGCTGACTGAGTGCGGTCTTCTGGAAGCTGGCGATGTGTTCGGCACCCGCCGTGACACGGACCGCCGAAGGCTTCCACAGGCTGAACGCATTGACCGGGCCGCCGGACCAGGAGCGGCAGGAACGGCAGTGGCAATAGCCCATCGCTTCCGGTGTGCCATCGACTTCGATCTCGACGGCGCCGCAGAAGCATTTTCCAACATGCGTCATAGCTCACTCCCTCTCAGGTTTGCGTCGATCGCGCATGGCAGCGCGGGAGATCGGCGGCTCTGCTGGCAGTCCCGCGGCGGGCCGACGTCATTAGATAAGGACGCTGGTCCGCCACCGGAATGAGGATCGCGCATTGCGGCAGCGCCATGTCAAAGGAGCAACAGATGCCGGAAACAAGCTTGCGCACCGCCATCGTGGCGGAGGCGCGCAGCTGGATCGGCACGCCGTATCGGCATCAGGCATCGCTCAAGGGCGTCGGCTGCGATTGTCTCGGCCTGGTGCGCGGGGTCTGGCGCAACTGTATCGGCGCCGAGCCCGAAGCGCCGCCGCCTTACGCGCCGGACTGGGCTGAAGCGCGCGGCGAAGAGGCACTGGCGACGGCAGGTCAGAGGCATCTCATTGCCGTGGCGTGCGATGCCTTCGAGGCCGGCGACGTGCTGCTGTTTCGCTGGCGCGACGGTTGCGTGGCCAAGCACGCCGCGATCGCCAGCGGCGAGGGCACGATGATCCACGCGCATGACGGCGCCGCCGTGTGCGAAGTCGCATTGGCGCCATGGTGGCGACGACGGCTGGCATTCGCGTTTCGGTTTCCGAAGATAAGCGAAAGCACCTGAGTGGTAAGCCACGATCACGCGCTCGAAGGCTCGTCGCCAAAACTGGCTTTCAATTATAGATTGTGTATAAGTTTCGCGCGTCTCTTGGCGTGCTTGTGTGTTGACAACTGTTAACGTGGCATTAGATTGATCGCGCGACGATGGCGAAACGGCCCGCACATCCGAACAAGGAGATCGAAGCGGTCGTCGCCTATGCCGAGGCGAAAGGCTGGTCATGGACCAGGGTCAGTGGGCATGCATGGGGCAAGCTTTATTGTGCGCACCATGACAGGGATGGTTGCAAAGTTTTCGTGTGGTCGACGCCGAGGTCGCCGCAGAACCACGCCAAGGATCTCAAGCGCGATATCGATCGGTGTGTCCATCAGGGACAGCAGGACAGATGAAGATTTTTGAATTCTGCATCATTGCGTCGGGCCTCGATCCAGAGGCCGAAGACTTCGCCGATCGCTTTTTCGAAGCCGGATGCGATGACGCGACGATCGCTTTTCAGAAGGGTTGCATTATCGCCGACTTTGCTCGGGAGGCCGTCTCCATCGAGGATGCTATCGTATCAGCAGTCGAATGCGTGATCGCTGCCGGAGCAAAGGTCGATCGAATCGAGCCTGATCCTTTAGTCAGTCTCTCAGACATCGCCGCGAGAGCCGGGATGAGTAGAGCGGCTATGACACAGTATTCGAAGGGGCAGCGTGGCCGGTCTTTTCCCGCTCCCGTCGCCCGCGTAACATCAGAGAGTCCGCTATGGGACTGGTCTTCTGTCGCAAAGTGGCTGTTTCAGAACGACAAACTGCAGCGAAGTGAAGCGGTCAAAGCCGAGGCGGTTCGGGTTGTGAATTCGGCGCTCCCGGCCTTTGGGCCAAAGTGGCGAGACAAGCTGCGTGCCAGCCTGAACGCTTACGAACGATCGCTCGACAAGGTCGCCTAGCGGTTCCCCGATCGCAACTCACTGGTGGCTCTGACGAACTCTGCCAGTCCTAGCGCGGGACCACGATTTTCAAAAAATTGCAGTGATGACATTCGTCGCCCCGGCCTGCCGGGACGCTTGCATCTGTATATTACGCTTGGGATATCCCATGTCCACGCTCGTTCTCTCCATGGCCGGCAGGGCGATCGGCGGGGTGTTCGGGCCCGCGGGCGCGGCTATCGGGCAGATTGCGGGAGCGGCGATCGGTGGGCTGATCGACGATGCGCTGTTCGGCAGCGGCAAGGGTACGGAAGGGCCGCGGCTCGGCAGTCTCGACGTGATGTCGTCCAGCGAGGGCGCGCCGGTGCCGCGCGTCTATGGCCGGGCGCGGCTCGCGGGGCAGGTGATCTGGGCGACGCAGCTCGAGGAAGTGGCCGGCACCGATGACGGCAGCGGCGGCAAGGGATTTGGCGGCGCGGATGACAGCGGCGCGACCTATAGCTACTTCGCCAATTTCGCGGTCGGGCTGTGCGAGGGGACGATCGGCCGCGTCGCGCGCATATGGGCCGATGGCAAGCCGCTCGATCTCGATGGCATCAATTTCCGCGTCCATCGCGGCAGCGAGGACCAGGCGGCGGATGCGCTGATCGTCGCCAAGGAAGGAGCGGGTCACGCTCCGGCCTATCGCGGGCTCGCCTACGTGGTGTTCGAGCGGCTGCCGCTGGAGAATTTCGGCAACCGGATCCCGCAGCTGTCATTCGAAGTGATCAGGCCGATCGGTCTGCTCGAACAGATGACGCGGGCGGTGACGCTGATCCCGGGCACCACGGAATTCGGTTATGAGCCGTCGCCGGTGGTGCAGGTGGTGGGGCCCGGTGAGGCGGCGCCGGAGAACCGCCATATCGCCTCGGCGCGCAGCGACGTGGTGGCGGCGCTGGATGATCTGCAGGGCATGTGCCCGAATCTCGAACGTGTCGCCATCGTGGTCGCCTGGTTCGGTTCGGACCTGCGCGCGGGTCACTGCGTGATCAGGCCGGGCGTCGACAGCCTGGTGAAGGAGACCGATCCGCTGCTGTGGTCGGTGCAGGGCGTTATCCGGCCATTCGCCTATGTGGTGTCGCAGGCGGATGGGCGCTCGGCCTTCGGCGGCACGCCGTCCGATGCAAGCGTTGTGAATCTCATTGCGGAGCTGAAAGCGCGTGGGCTGAAGGTCACCTTCTATCCGTTCGTGATGATGGATGTGCCCGCGGGCAATGCGCTGCCCGATCCATGGAGCGGTGCGGCCGCGCAGCCGGCCTATCCGTGGCGCGGGCGGATCACGTGCCATCCGGCGCCGGGCGTGGCCGGCTCGCCGCAAGGGACGAGCGAGGCCGGTGCGCAGGTGGATGCGTTCTTCGCCGGTGGTGTGTGGAATTATCGCCGGATGGTGCTGCATTACGCGCATCTCGTCGCGCTGGCGGGCGGCGTCGATGCGTTTCTGATCGGCTCGGAATTGCGCGGGCTGACGCGGGTGCGCTCAGGCGCGGGCGTGTATCCGGCCGTCGCGCAGTTGTCGGCGCTCGCGGCCGAAGTGAAGTCCATCACGGGCGGCGGCACTGTCGTGACCTATGGCGCCGACTGGACGGAATATGGCGCCGATGTCGTCACGCCTGACGCGTCGGAGGTGCGGTTTCCGCTCGATGCCTTGTGGGCCTCGCCGGCCATCGATGCGGTGGGCATCGACTATTATGCGCCGCTGTCGGACTGGCGCGATGGCGCGTTGCATCTTGATCGGGATGAGGCCGGCTCGATTTATGACCGCGACTATCTGCGCGGCAATGTCGTCGGTGGCGAGGCCTATGACTGGTTCTATCCGGATGATGCGGCACGCGGCGCGCAGCTGCGCAGCGCGATCAGCGACGGGCTCGGCAAGCCCTGGATGTTCCGGCTGAAGGATCTGTGGGGCTGGTGGTCGCACACGCATCATGAGCGTGTCGGCGGGGTCGAGATCGGTGCCACCGCTTGGGCGCCGCAGAGCAAGCCGATCTGGCTGACCGAGGTCGGCTGCCCTGCGGTCGACAAGGGCGCCAATCAGCCCAGCGTGTTTCCCGATCCGAAATCGTCCGAGAATTTTGCGCCGTATTTTTCCAGCGGCGCGCGCGATGACCTGATGCAGCGGCGCTATCTCGAAGCGCTGCTGTCGGTCTTCGATCCCGTCCATGGCGGCAGCGATGCGCTCAATCCGGTGTCGCCGGTCTATGGCGGGCGGATGATCGACGTGTCCGCCATCCATCTGTGGACCTGGGACTCCAGGCCTTATCCGGTGTTTCCGGCGGCGGAGGATGTCTGGAGCGACGGCGCCAACTGGCACACCGGGCACTGGCTCAACGGTCGCCTCGGCGGCGCACCGCTGGATGCGCTGGTGGAGCAGCTGGCGCGTGACAGCGATGTCACGGGCGTGGATGCATCGGCGCTGCGCGGCGGCTGCGACGGCTATGTGGTGGACCGGCCGATGGCGCCGCGGGCGATGATCGAGCCGCTGGCTGTCGCCTATGCCTTCAATGCGACGGCGGCGGACGGCGCATTGCGCTTCATCCCGCGCGGCGGCGAGGTGGTGGCGGAGTTTTCCGAGGATGATCTCGTTGCGCCGGAGCAAGGCGCACTGGCGCAGGTGGTGCGCGCGCAGGAGACGGAACTGCCGCGACAGATCGGCATCGGCTTTTCCGATGCGCTTGCGGATTATCGCCGCGGCGCAGTCACCTCGCGAAAACTGGTCGGCGGCGCCAACCGGCTGCTGCAGGCCGATCTCGCCGTCATCACCAGCGATGCCGCAGCCACCCAGCGCGCCGAGGTCTGGCTGCAGGATCTGTGGGCAGGGCGCGAGCGCGCCAACTTCGCGCTCGGCATGGAGTCGTTTGCGCTGGGTCCCGGCGACGTGATCGCGCTGACGCTGGACGGGCGGCGACGGCTGTTCGAGATCGAGGCGCTGATCGATGCCGAGGCGCGGCGGGTGACCGCACGCAGCATCGATCCCGACCTGTTCGAAGTGCCGCTGCTGCAGCCGACCATCAGGACACCGGTGGTGCCACCGGCGCTCGGGCCGTTGCAGGTCGTGGTGCTCAACCTGCCTGTGATCGACAACGGCCAGGCCGATGTGCTGACGCGGCTCGCGGTGTTTGCCAATCCGTGGCCGGGCGGGGTGACGATCTGGCAGTCGAAGGATGCGGCGAGTTTTCAGGTCACAGCTTTTGCGCCGATGCCGGCGGTGATCGGCGAGACGCTGGATGTCCTGCCCGCCGGACCGGTGGCGCGTTGGGACAACGCATCGCGCCTGCGCGTGCGCCTGTATGGCGGCGTGCTCAATGCGCTGTCGGATGCGCGCGTGCTCGGCGGCGGCAATGCGGCGGCGGTACAGAACGGCGATGGACGATGGGAGGTCTTTCAGTTTGCGCAGGCCGAACTCGTGGATGAGCGGACCTATCTCTTGTCGCGGCTGCTGCGGGGACAGGGCGGCAGCGAACAGGCCATGGCAGCGGCGTTGCCCGCTGGCGCCCGTTTCGTTCTGCTCGATGCCAGCCTCGTCCCCATCGCCCGCGGACTGGATGCACTGGACCGGCCGCTGTCGCTGCGGCTTGTCGGCCGCGGGCGCAGTACCGACGATCCGAGTGCCACGGCGCTGACGGTGGTGCCGGATCGCACCGCGCTGCTGCCGCTGGCGCCGGTGCATGTGAAAGCCGTGCGCAGGAGCGACGGCGTGCATGTGAGCTGGATCCGCCGCACGCGTAGCGATGGCGATGGCTGGGCCGGCGAGGTGCCGCTGGGCGAAGATGGCGAGGCCTATCGGCTCGATATCCTTGCGGGTAGCAGCGTCAAGCGCAGCATCGCCTGTACGGCTCCGCTGGCGCTGTATGCGGCGGCAGACGAGGTCGCGGACTTTGGCGGGCCGCAGACGAGCCTGCATCTGCGGGTGATGCAGATGTCCGGAACCGTCGGCGCGGGACGGGTCGCGGATATCACGATCGATTTGTAGCCGTCATTGCCAGGTGACGGCTGAGAGAGCGAGCAATCCATGACCGACACCCCCAATCTCGGACTGCCCTATATCGATGGTGGGCAGGCGCAGAAGCATGTCACGCATAACGAGGCGTTGCGCCTGCTCGATGCTGCGATCCAGATCGCGGTGCTGGACAGGACGCGCATGGCGCCGCCTGCGTCACCGACGGAAGGCCAGCGACATGTGGTGGCGGCTGGCGCCAGCGAAGCCTGGGCCGGTCACGCGCATGCGATCGCGACGTGGCAGGATGGCGCCTGGGCGTTTCTCGCGCCGAAGGCCGGCTGGTGCATCTGGTCGATCGCCGACGATGTCATGCTGGTATTCGATGGTGCGGCCTGGCGCGACCTGCGCAATCTCGCGCTCGACAACGCGGCGCATCTCGGCGTCAACACGGCGGCCGATGCCGCCAATCGGCTGAGCGTCAAATCCGACGCCGTGCTGCTGTCGCATGACGATGTGACGCCGGGCAGCGGCGACCTGCGGATGGTGCTGAACAAGGCGCTGGCGGCGAGGGATGCGGGACTGGCTTTCCAGACGGGATTTTCGGCAAGGGCTCTGCTCGGGCTGCTCGGTGACGACAATCTGGCCATCAAGGTTTCGGCCGATGGCACGGTGTTTCGCCCGGCGCTGACCATCGATCGGAGCAACGGGCAGGCTAGCCTGATGCAGTCGCCGAAATTCTCCGCCTATATGAACTTTGACAAATATTGCGCGGCGAATACACCGACGAAAGTGCAGTTCAACAACGGGCGGCACAATGATTTCAGCGTGTTCGATGCGGCGAACAGCCAGTTCGTGGCGCCGGCGGCAGGCTATTATTTCATCGGCTATCGGGTGCTGTTCAAGGCCAATGCGGCGCTGCCCGGCTCGATGATCGCCACACTCTACAGGAATGGCAGCGAACTCACCGACGATGCGCGGATGCAGACCTCAACGGCGCTGGTCAGCAACAAGACATCGCTGAGTGCCAACACCGTGCTGAAGCTCGCGGCCGGCGACACGATCGCCGTCTGGGCGGTGCTGGAAACCAATGACGGCTATATCGCGGCCGCGCAGAACAGCTTTTACGGCCACCGCATTCCGTGACGAAGGCCGTGCGGATGAGCGCAGCGTTATCCGCCGCGGAGTCTCGATTATGAACTCGGCCGGCGGATGACGCCTTCGGCTTATCCGCCCTACTGATCCAGCCATCGGAGCATGTCATGCAACTCGATGAAGCCAGCCTGCGACGCCTGTGGCCGCGGGGCGATAGCCGCGTGCCTGGCCTGGTCGCCGGCATCGCGCGATCCTCACAGGATGTGTTCGCGCGTCACGGCATCGCGACGCCAGATCTCGTCGCGCATGTGATGGCGCAGATCAGCCACGAATGCGGGGCAGGGCACGATGTGGTCGAGAACATGAACTACACGGCCGCACGCATGATGCAGGTGTGGCCGTCGCGCTTTCCGACATCGGTGAGTGCGCAGCCTTTTGCAGGCAATCCGCGGGCGCTGGCCAACAAGGTCTATAACGGCCGCATGGGTAATCGGAGCGGCTCGGACGACGGCTGGAATTTTCGCGGCCGCGGCGGTGCGCAGACGACGGGACGCGAGGGCTATCAGCGCGTGAAGAAGGCGACCGGGCTCGATGTGATCGCGCAGCCGGAGTTGCTGATTGATCCCGCGCATTTTCTCAACTGCGCGGTGTCCGACTTCATCAATTGCGGTTGCCTGCCTTTCGCGAAAGCGGATGACGTCGTCGGCGTCACGAAGCGGCTGAACGGCGGCACGATCGGCCTTGCGGAGCGCAAGGTGTGGCTTGCGAAGTGGAAGCGCGAGCTGGCGGCTACGGTGACGAAGCCGGCCATCGCATCGCCGCCGCTCGCGCCGGAGATGCCGGACGCCCGGCCGTCCACCGTCGCATCCATCATTGCCGCTGTCCTTGCGGCATTCCGGAGGGCCTGATCATGGAATGGGGCGATCTTGCAAGGCAGGTGATTTCCCTGGGCGCACCGATGCTCGGCACCGCCCTGGGCGGGCCGCTCGGCGGCATCGCGGGCGAGATTCTGGCCAAGACCATCGGCGCGGCGTCCTCGACGCCGGCGAGCGTGCAGGCGGCGTTGCCCGCCGTCGATCCGAACAAGTTGGCCGAGGCGGAAGCGCAGTGGGCGGAGATGATCCGCGCCGAGGCGGAGACGCAGCGGGCGGCGATCACCGAAACCCAGGCAACGATCCGCGCCGAACTCGCCAGCGAGGATGCCCTGCAGCGCTGGTGGCGGCCGGCCTATGCGCTGGAATTGACGGTGGAATGCGGCGCGCTCTGGGCGGTACTCATGCATGAATTCTGGACCGGGGACATCCAGACCATCAATGCGCTGGTCAATGCCACGGCACTGCTGGCGACCTATTGGGGGTTCCGTTTCGGCGTGCTAGGCGTCTATATCAGCGGCCGCACCCGCGAAAAGGTCAGCGCGGTCACCGGGCAGGATGCGCCGGGGATGATCGAAAAGCTGGTCAAAACGGTATTGGCCAAAGAGGGTGTGAAGAAAAAGTAATATCGGCGGCGGCCGGTATTCATTTGGCGTTCACCCACCGGGGGCTCCATTCGGTGTGTGAACGTGGAGAACGAAAGTGCGTCTGCTCGTCGTCGAAGATGATCCCGATCTGAACCGTCAGCTCACCACTGCGCTGACCGATGCCGGCTATGTTGTCGACCGCGCCTTCGATGGCGAGGAGGGGCACTTCCTCGGCGACAGCGAGCCCTATGACGCGGTGGTGCTGGATATCGGCCTGCCCAAGATGGACGGCATCTCGGTGCTGGAGGCCTGGCGCCGCAATCATCGCGCGATGCCCGTGCTGATCCTCACTGCGCGCGACCGCTGGAGCGACAAGGTGCAGGGCTTCGATGCCGGCGCCGACGACTACGTGGCCAAGCCGTTCCATCTCGAGGAGGTGCTGGCGCGCATCCGCGCGCTCCTGCGCCGCTCGACCGGCCATGCACAGTCCGAGCTGAGCTGCGGTCCGGTGGTGCTGGACACGCGCACCGGGCGCGTCAGCGTCTCCGGCAATCCGATCAAGATGACCAGCCACGAATATCGGCTGCTGTCCTATCTGATGCATCACACCGGCCGCGTGATCTCGCGCACCGAACTGGTGGAGCATCTCTATGATCAGGATTTCGATCGCGACAGCAACACGATCGAGGTGTTTGTCGGCCGCATCCGCAAGAAGCTCGGCGTCGATATCATCCAGACCGTGCGCGGGCTCGGCTATCTCCTGACCCCGCCGCAGGCGGGCGCGTGATGGCGATGCCGTGACACGGACCAATTCGCTCGCCACCCGCCTGTTTCTCACGGCGACGGCCTGGGTGGTGGTGATCCTCGTCCTCACCGGCATCATCCTGTCCTCGGTGTATCGCGGCGCCACCGAGCGCGCCTTCGATCGCCGGCTCAATCTGTACCTGCGCACGCTGGTCGCCGAAGTGGCGTCGCCGTCCGATCCCGCTGATCCGCAAGCGATGCCTTCGCTGGGCGAGCCGCTGTTCGAATTGCCGCTGTCCGGCTGGTATTGGGAGATCGCGCCGACCGATGGCGAGAAGACCGAGATCCGCGCCTCGCGCTCGCTGTGGGACAAGAAGCTGCCCAAGCTCGAGGACCAGGGTGCCGAGCTGACGGCGTCCGGGGTGCGGCTCGGCTATGTGGACGGGCCCGAGGGCCAGCATCTGCGCATGGTGGAGCGGCCGGTCGATCTCGGCGCCGACGGCAAATTCCGCATCAGCGTGGCTGGCGACGCCACCGAGATCACCGAGGAAACCCGCGCCTTCGACTACTATCTCGGCAGCACCTTTGCGGCGCTGTCCATCGTTCTGGCGCTGACCACGCTGTTTCAGGTCCGCTTCGGCCTCGCGCCGCTGAAGCGTCTTTCGGAAGCCATTTCCGATATCCGCTCCGGTCGCGCCGAACGGCTGGAGGGGACGTATCCGGTCGAGCTTGCGCCGCTGGCGCGCGAGATGAATGCACTGCTCGATGCCAACCGCGCCATTGTCGAACGCGCGCGCACCCATGTCGGCAATCTCGCCCATGCCATCAAGACGCCGCTGTCGGTGATCGTCAACGAGGCCGGCGTCGCGCGTGCCAATGGCAATGTCGCCGATCCGCTCGCTGCAAAAGTGCTGGAGCAGGCGGATGTGATGCGCGACCAGCTCACCCACCATCTCGAACGCGCGCGGATTGCGGCGCGGGTCACCATCATCGGCACCGTCACCGAAGTGACGCCGGCGCTGGAGGCGCTGTGCCGGACCATGGAGAAGATCCATCGCGGCTGCGACATCGAGCTGAAGTCCGATGGCGCCGCCAAATTCC
>NZ_JBIISY010000348.1:0-4789 GCF_044340795.1 Tardiphaga sp. | reverse complement strand
TTAAGGACGCGTTAACCATAAAGTCCGAAGCGATTGGCATTACGCCGAAAGCGAAAGACGAAGCGCTTCGTTGCATTGAAATCATTGAGATTTTTGAAAGAAACGAAAACGCGCTGGGCCTTCGGACTATGGCTCTGAACGCCCCGCCGAATTTCGACCCCTTAGAGATCGAAGGCGTGATGGTGTCAATCCAACCAGACGTTTTGGTTGACGGCGGACGAGGTCGTGTAGGCGCCGGCATTTTCAGAGTTGCGAAGGCTCCAGATGCCGAGGACGCCAAAAAGGAAGAAACTCGTCGCCGGCGAGGAGAAGTTCGTCGAGAGATGGGTCGCTATTTGGTGGCTATTCAGCACATGCTTCTTGACGCACAAGCAGGTTCGCTGGGAGTGCCCGATCGTGATCTGTGCTTCGTGGCCGATATTCGATTGGGCGAACGTATTGGGCCTGCACCCGATCATGCTGTTCGAGTTAGGGACATAAGGGCCGCCTGCGTTCAAATCCGTACGTTGTGGCCGACAGTGATGCCAAAGCCCGCGCTCCTTCAGAAACCCTAGCTCTTCACGCTGATCGCCAACTCAGAATGTTCGCTATTAAGCGATCTATGGCTCATTAAATGAGGTGTCGGTTGGTGCAGCCCAAAAGCGGAGAGGCCCGACGACGATAGGAAACATGATGACCTCTCCAAATCCAAAACGTCAGAAAGCGGGGTGGGAAACCATCGACTCGCTTGAGAAAGATGCAGAGAACTGCGCTGTCATTCACTATTCGTGCGAAAGTTTCTACGATCGTCCGAATGGAGCATCGCCTCGCATTACTTCGATCGCGGTGAGAAATTTGCAGAGTGGACAGACAATCTCTTTCTCGATCCATCAATCTGCTGAACGTGAGGGAGTCGCGTTCGATCAAATCGAAGCCAGTTACGATGATCTCGAACGCAAGATGCTGGACGCGTTCTACGGCTATGTTGGAAATCATCAGGGATTGAAATACCTGCATTGGAATATGAGAGATGCGAACTATGGCTTCGCAGCGATCGATCACCGCTACGCGGTTCTCGGTGGAGCGCCAGTTGTTGTGCCCGATAACAAGAAGTTCGATCTCGCTCGGATACTTATAGATTTGTTTGGTCCTGGTTACACTGGGCATCCGCGACTTCAAACGCTGTTGGCGCAGAATAATATCAATCCACTCAATTTCTTTAGTGGGGCGGAAGAAGCTGCCGCCTTCGAAAACAAGAACTTCGTTGGCCTGCATCAGTCCACGTTGTCGAAGGTTGATGTGATCAGCAACCTTTTTCAAAGAACGTTTGATCGGCAGCTAAAGACACAAACTACTTGGTGGCAAATGAAAGGGGGCACGGCGCGAGCAGTGGTGGCCTGGGTTGCGGAAAATAAGGTAATCGCCCTGCTGATTGCGCTTGTCAGTCTAGCGGTTGGTGTCTACGCGCTAGAGTGACGGGTCTGAAGGGCGGGTAAATCTCTCCGCCGGAGATTCTTCTTCGAAGTAAGTGCGCATGATTTTGGCTTGGGTTTCTTATGGATGAACTCACCGAGGTGTTTACAGCCGCTACGCGTGACGTTGGAAGTGAGTACTTCCAACTAAAAATCGATGGTGGAGATCCAATCTATCGTGAAAGAGTTTATTGCTACGAACTCTATCATCGGATGAGGGTTCGTTGGCCTGAGAGTACTGAATACTATTTGAATGGCGAAGTTGATAAGGCAGCTCATCCAATATTGAGGCGTATGGGCGTTGGTCGTGAAAAGCCGGATTTACTCGTGCATAAGCCCGGGTACATGAGCGGTAATTTCGCGATTATCGAAGTGAAATCTGCTCGTTCAGACAATGCTGGCATCTACAAAGACTTATGCACTTTGCGGCTTTTCTTAGCTCAGGTGGGATATCGTCGCGCAATCTATTTGCACTTTGGCTTCGATAATGACGATATCGTTTCGCGCGTCGAACAGATCGCCTCTTCGTTCGAGAAATTGCCGCCGATCGAACTGTGGGTGCACTCGAGGCCAGGCGAGGCTGCGAATATTGCATCGACGCTTGTTCGCTGAGACTGGAGAGGCACTCTAAAGAACCCGTCCCCCTACTGTCTTCGTCTCGGTCCTCTCGGCTTTAGCGCCGGATGATCCTTCGGCGTCGCGGTCGCGCCCGTCTTTGCCGCTACGCCGCAGCCCTGTCCGCCTGTCCCTCTGCCTTCAGGCAGAACCAGGTGAGATATCCGGCGATCAGGACATTGGCGGTCGACAGAAGCGCGAGCACGGAGAAGGCCAGCGTCGGGCCGCCGATGTCGAGCAGCAGGGCGCCGGCGGTCGGGGCTGTCGCCATGCCGATCAGGATGGGAAGGCCGAGCCGTCCCATCAGGATGGCGTAACGGCCGGGCCCGAACAGGACCAGCGGCACCGCGCCGCGCACGATCGAGCTGATGCCGTTGCCCGCGCCATAGGCGATCAGCGCCACGGCCATGAAAGGAAAGCCCGCGGCGAGCAGGGCGATGCCGGAGGCGACCAGCACCACGCCGGCCAGCATGGTCCAGAGCGGATGCAGGCTGCGGCCGAACGCCATCTCGACCACGCGGGCCGCGACCTGGGACGGGCCGATCAGGGCGCCGAGCCCGACGGCGGCCGCGAGATCGATGCCGCGCATCTGCAGCAGGACCAGGAGATGCGCCGAGAGCAGCGACATGGTGACCGCGCCGATGGTGAGGATGACGCCGAGCAGCATCAGCGCGGTTGTTTGCGCGGCGAGGGGGAGTTCGGCCTTTGCCGCGTAGGCGGCGCTGGCGGTGGCCGTCGGGGCCGGCGGGCGTTTCGGCAGCAGCAGGGCATAAGCGGGGCCGCCGATGACCAGGTGGAGGCCGGCATAGGTGGCGCAAGTGAGTCGCCAGCCATGATGTTCGAGCAGCCACGCCGTCAGCGGCCAGCATACGGTGCTGGCAAAGCCGCCGAACAGCGTGACGGTGGTGATCATCTGCCGGGCACTGTGGCCGAACTGCCGTCCCAGCGTTGCAAAGGCGGGATCGTAGAGGCCGGACGCCATGCCGAGGCCGATAATCGCCCAGGCGGCGAAGTAAACGGACAGATGCGTGGCCGCGGCGAGCAGGCCGAGCCCGGCCGCGAACAGCAGCGAGCTGATGGCGAGCACGGGCCGGCCGCCATGGGCCTGGATGAGATGGCCGACGCGCGGCGACACGAGGCCGGCGGTGAGCAGAGCGAGCGAAATGCCCGAGATCACCGCGGCGGTGGACCAGCCGGTGTCCCGCGCAATGGCCGGCGCCAGCACGCCGAGCAGATAGAAGGACGATCCCCAGGCGAGGATCTGCAGGCTGCCCAGCGTGACAACGATGCGCCTTGCATGCGGAGCGCTCATGGCGTCGATCGTGGGGCGCCGGCCGCGGTGACGATCTCGCCATCCTCCTTCTCGAAACGGGTGACGGGGTGGTCGAGGATGTCGAGCACGCGTTCCGACGGACGGCACAGGCGGGTGCCCTTGTCCGTGACCACGATGGGGCGGTTGATCAGGACCGGATGCGCCAGCATGGCATCGATCAACTGATCGTCGTTCCACTTGGGATCGTCCAGGCCGAGCGCCGCATAGGGTGTGCCCTTTTCGCGCAGCAGCGCGCGTGGCGGGATCTTCATGGCGGCGATGAGTGCGACCAGCGTGTCGCGCGAGGGCGGCGTCTCCAGATAGAGGACCACGGTCGGGTCTTCGCCGCTCTGCCGGATCATGGCCAGCGTGTTGCGCGACGTCCCGCAGTCCGGATTGTGATAGATGGTGACAGGCATCAGGAGAGCTCCGTGTTCGTAGATCGCATCGGGCCGGCTTCGTACCAGGCACGGGTGGCCTTCACGATCCGGACCACCGAGAGCATGACGGGCACCTCGACCAGCACGCCGACCACCGTCGCCAGCGCGGCGCCGGAATCGATGCCGAAGATCGAGATGGCGGCGGCCACGGCCAGTTCGAAGAAATTGCTGGCGCCGATCAACGCCGCGGGGGCGGCGACGCACCAGGCGACGCCGAAGCGGCGGCTCAGCCAGTAGGCCAGCCCGGCATTGACATAGACCTGGATCAGGATCGGCACGGCCAGCAGCACGATGACCAGCGGCTGTGCCAGGATCTGTTCGCCCTGGAAGGCAAACAGCAGGACCAGCGTCGCCAGCAGGGCGGCGAGGGAGAGCGGCTGCAGGATGGCGAGGGTCTTGCCGAGGGCGGCGCCGTCGCCCTTGACCAGCGCGCGACGCCAGAGCTGCGCGATGGCGACGGGC
Source organism: Tardiphaga sp. (assembly GCF_044340795.1). Lineage (GTDB taxonomy): Bacteria > Pseudomonadota > Alphaproteobacteria > Rhizobiales > Xanthobacteraceae > Tardiphaga. Next base: position 509 of record NZ_JBIISY010000348.1, on the reverse strand, counting down.
ACCACGATATAGAGGACGACGGACAGGATCAGCGTGTCCCACGGCACCGCGATGGAGGCGACGCCCAGCAGCAATCCCACCAGCGGCGCGAAGGCGACAACCATGATCAGGTCGTTGAGCGCCACCTGCGACAGCGTGAAATGCGGCTCGCCCTCGCACAGGTTGGACCAGACGAACACCATCGCCGTGCAGGGCGCGGCGGCGAGCAGGATCAGGCCGGCGATGTAGCTCGATATCTGCCCGGCCGGCAGCAGCGGCGCGAACAGGTGCCCGATGAAGAACGAGCCGAGCAGCGCCATCGAGAACGGCTTCACCGCCCAGTTGACGGACACCGTCACGCCGACGCCGCGCCAGTGTTCGCGCACTTGCCCGAGCGCGCCAAAATCGATCTTCAGCAGCATCGGGATGATCATCAGCCAGATCAGGATGGCGACGGGGATGTTCACGCGGGCGATTTCAGCCGACGCAATCGCGCGAAAGGGGCCGGGCATCACATGGCCGGCTGCGAT
>NZ_JBIISY010000001.1:0-86383 GCF_044340795.1 Tardiphaga sp. | reverse complement strand
ACCCGGCAATCCATCTTGAGCGGCAAAACACGGGGCTAAAGATGGGTCCGCGGGTCTCTAGCGAAGCTCGCTTCGCGCTGCCCGCGGATGACAGCTCCATATTGCGGCTTCTCGCCAGAACGAAAAACGGCTGCCGGATACCCGGCAGCCGTGTCCCGAACTGATCTTTCGCGCAACGCGATCAGGCGCTGGCGCTGGTCTCCGCCGCGCGGTCGGAGCGGTCGGCATAGATGTAGAGCGGGCGTGCCGTCCCATCCACGACTTCCTTGGAGATGACGACTTCCTCGACACCTTCCAGACCCGGCAGGTCGAACATGGTTTCGAGCAGGATCGCTTCCAGGATCGACCGCAGGCCGCGGGCGCCCGTCTTGCGCTCGATGGCCTTGCGGGCCACCGCACCCAGCGCCTCGTCGGCGAAGGTGAGCTCGATATTCTCCATCTCGAACAGGCGCTGATACTGCTTCACCAGCGCGTTCTTCGGCTCGACTAGGATCTTCTTCAGCGAGGTCTCGTCGAGGTCTTCCAGCGTCGCGACGACAGGCAGACGGCCGACGAATTCCGGGATCAAGCCATACTTGAGCAGATCCTCGGGCTCGACGTGACGGAAGATTTCACCGGTGCGGCGATCTTCCGGCGCCAACACCTGCGCGGCGAAGCCGATCGAGGTGGTGCGGCCGCGACCCGAAATGATCTTTTCGAGGCCAGCGAATGCGCCACCGCAGATGAACAGGATGTTCGTCGTATCGACCTGCAGGAATTCCTGCTGCGGATGCTTGCGGCCGCCCTGCGGAGGCACGGAGGCAACGGTGCCTTCCATGATCTTCAGCAGTGCCTGCTGCACGCCCTCGCCCGACACGTCGCGGGTGATCGACGGATTGTCCGACTTGCGCGAGATCTTGTCGATTTCGTCGATATAGACGATGCCGCGCTGCGCACGCTCGACATTGTAGTCGGCCGCCTGCAGCAGCTTGAGGATGATGTTCTCGACGTCCTCACCGACATAACCCGCTTCGGTCAGCGTCGTCGCATCGGCCATCGTGAACGGCACGTCCAAGATTCTTGCGAGCGTCTGCGCGAGCAGCGTCTTGCCCGAACCCGTGGGACCGATCAGCAGGATGTTCGACTTCGCGAGTTCGACATCGTTGTGCTTGGTCTGGTGGTTGAGGCGCTTGTAGTGGTTATGCACCGCGACCGAGAGAACCTTCTTCGCATGGAACTGACCGATGACATAGTCATCGAGCACCTTGCAGATTTCCTTCGGGGTCGGGATGCCGTCACGCGACTTGACCAGCGAAGACTTGTTCTCTTCGCGGATGATGTCCATGCACAGTTCAACGCATTCGTCGCAGATGAATACGGTAGGACCCGCGATCAGTTTGCGAACTTCGTGCTGGCTCTTGCCGCAAAACGAACAATACAGCGTATTCTTGGAGTCGCTGGTACCGACCTTACTCATTCCTATCTCCGTCCGCCGTTCGATCTTCGTTCGCAGGGTGTCGCTCAGATCGGGACACGTCCCGTAGATAGAGCAATTGCCGTACCAAAAAAGACCTTTGTTCCAAATTGCCGCGTGAATCCGCGGCCAAATCGAATCTCCGCGATACTAACCGATCCACGCTAGCGAACCATGCTGGCAGCCGATGATCAAGAATTCGCTAATCGGCGCAGCGTCACCATTTATGACGATTACGCGATTTGCGCGCGCTTCGCGAGTGTCCCCGGTAATCCGGAGCGCATTGCGCGAATAAGCGGCTCGTATTGTGGACGAAAGCGGAACTTTGGCGTCCAATTCCGGCACTGAGTACCGGAACGAGCTATTCGATCAGTTAGCTTTGATCTTGGTTTGTATCCGGAAAAGTCGGAGCGCGCATGCGCGATCCGACGCAATGTTGCCAAGCTGTTCCCGGCCAGTGCCGGAAACACCTTCTCGCCTTAGACCGGCTTCGCCGGCGCTGCTTCCTCGGCACGCTTGTCGATGACCTTGTCGATCAGCCCGAATTCCTTCGCCTGATCGGCCGTCATGAAGTTATCGCGCTCGAGCGCGTTGTGGATCTCGTCATAGGGACGGCCGGTGTGCTTCACATAGATCTCGTTGAGCCGGCGCTTCAGGCTCTCGACTTCCTTGGCATGGATCAGGATGTCGGTGGCCTGGCCCTGGAAACCGCCCGAGGGCTGGTGAACCATGACGCGGGCGTTCGGCAGAGCGAAGCGCATGTCCTTCTCGCCTGCGGTCAGCAGCAGCGATCCCATCGACGCGGCCTGGCCCGTGCAGAGCGTCGAGACCGGCGGGCGGATGAACTGCATCGTGTCGTAGATGGAGAGACCCGACGTCACCACGCCACCGGGCGAGTTGATGTACATCGAGATTTCCTTCTTCGGATTCTCGGCTTCCAGGAACAGCAGCTGTGCGACGATCAGCGTCGCCATGCCGTCTTCCACCGGACCGGTCACGAAGATGATGCGCTCCTTCAGGAGGCGCGAGAAGATGTCGTAGGCCCGCTCGCCGCGATTGGTCTGCTCGACCACCATCGGAACGAGGTTCATGTAGGTTTCGATCGGATCGCGCATAGAGCACCCAAAGGGTTGGAGGAGACAGGCCGCGGGAATGCGCGAGTGTCCCGTGATGCAGGAGAGAAGTGCGAGCCCACAGATATGAGCCAATCGGGCGACAACAAGACCATGGGTCGGATCGTCGCCCTGCCCCGCAGTTCAAGCCGATTCTGGCGGGCACCGCAAAGCGATGCAGCACCGTTCGGAACTGATTCGGGCGGTATCCTTAATGACAAAACGCCGGCTGGAGGACCAGCCGGCGTTTTGATTAGAACGTTCTAAAGAGTGCTCTCTCGGTCGTCGTGCCCGGGCTTGACCCGGGCATCCATCTTTCGATGCTTGATGCGAAGATGGATGGCCGGGTCAAGCCCGGCCATGACGGAGAGTGTGCCGGCTTACGCCGCCTTCTCGTCTTCGTCCTTGTACAGGTCTTCCTTGGACACCTTCTTTTCGGTGACCTTGGCGAGCTCGAGGATGAAGTCGACGACCTTGTCCTCGTAGATCGGCGCGCGCAGCTGGGCGAGCGCCTGCGGGTTGCTGCGATAGAAGTCCCAGACTTCCTTCTCGCGGCCCGGCATCGAACGGGCGCGCTCGATCACGGCGCGGCCGATCTCGTCATCGGTGACCGAGATCTTGTTCTTCTCGCCGATCTCCGAGAGCACGAGGCCGAGACGGACGCGGCGGTCGGCGATCTTGCGATACTCTTCCTGCGCGGCTTCCTCGGTGGTGTTCTCGTCGGCGAAGGTCTTGCCCGAGGACGCCATTTCCTGCTGGATCGAATTCCACATCAGCTTGAACTCTTCGTCGACCAGCGACGGCGGAGCATCGAACTTGTGTGTCTCGTCGAGACGGTCGAGCAGATGACGCTTCACGCGCTGGCGGGTCGCACCGGCGAACTCAGCAACCAGACGCTCGCGCGCGGCTTCCTTCAGCTTGTCGAGCGACTCGAGGCCGAGCGACTTGGCGAACTCGTCGTCGATCGCGGTGTCGACCGGTGATTCAATCTTGCTCGCAGTGGTCTCGAATTCCGCGGCCTTGCCGGCCAGCGTGTCGCTGGCGTAGTTGGCGGGGAACGTCACCTTAAGCGTGCGGGTCTCGCCGGCGGCGATGCCAACCAGCTGATCCTCGAAGCCCGGGATGAAAGTGTTGGAGCCGATCTGGACCGGGATGTCCTCACCGGTGCCGCCTTCGAAAGCAACGCCGTCGATGGTGCCCTTGAAGCCCACGACCACGCGGTCACCCGACTCGGCCTTCGCACCGGCGGCCTTCTCGGTGAATGCACGGTTGGCGTCGGCAACGCGCTTGATCGATTCCTCGACGTCAGCATCGCTGACATCGGCAACCGGCTTCTCGACTTCAAAGCTCTTGAAGTCGGCGAGTTCGATCGGCGGCACGACTTCGACGGCCACGGTGTAGGTCAGGTCGGCCTTGCCGGAGAGGATGTCTTCGACTTCCTTCTCTTCGGTCGGCATGGTGATCTTCGGCTCGGTGGCGAGCTTGAGGTTACGTTCGGTGAAGATCTGGGTGTTGGTGGTGCGGATCAACTCGTCCACGGTCTCGGCGGCGACCGAGCGGCCATAGAGGCGCTTCAAATGGCCAGCCGGAACCTTGCCCGGACGGAAGCCATTGAGCTTCACCTTGCCCTTCAGGTCTTCGAGGCGCGCATCGACCTTGGCTTCGATGTCGGCAGCCGGAACGCTGATCTGGAATTCGCGCTTCAATCCGTCGGAGACGGTCTCATTCACCTGCATGGCGTCAATCTTCTTCCCGCTTCGTCCGGCCGTCGGCCGAACAGTGTCAAATTGGTCCGACGCCGGGCCGCAAGGCCTGCGCCAATGGTTAGGCCGATCCGCCTTCGCGGAGGCAAACCCCTCGCGGACACGAATCCGGAAATCATCATGGTCAAACGCTATCTGCGCTTGGTGCGGGCAGAGGGACTCGAACCCCCACAACTTTCGTCACTGGAACCTAAATCCAGCGCGTCTACCAATTCCGCCATGCCCGCAGAAAACATCATGTCCGGCCGCGATGTCGCGAGCGGCGGGCTTATAACACGCAGACGACAAACCGCAGCAAAAAAATGGGCCGGCCGGAGGCCACTTGCCGCAGCCGGTGCAACTGGACTTTCGCGCCCGAAAGTGGTCGGAATTTCCGCATGACGAACAGCCATCTTGCCCTCACCCGTCGTTCCCTGCTGGCAGCTGCCGGCGGTGCCCTGATCGCCCCGCTGCTGCCCCATGCGACTTTCGCTCAGGCCGTCACCGCATTGGAGTTGCAGGCGAAACCCGGCCCGCTGATCGTCCGGCCCGGCACCAATTCGGAAGCGGGAACCCTGCATAGCGCCCAGAAGGGTCCGCTGCGCTTCAACCGCGGCGACGAAATCGACGTTCAGCTGGTCAACCAGCTCCCCGGTCCCATCGTGTTGAATTGCCGCGGCATCAATGCCGTGTCCGGTATCGCGCCTCTACTCGACCGCAAGCCGGTCGCCACCGGCGCGAAGGATTCGTTCAAGCTGATGATGCGCAGCGCCGGCACGTCCTATGTGGACATGCGGCTGCTCGGCGACGGCCAGTCGCTGCCCTCACAAGTGCGCAGCATGGTGGTGCAGGAGACCGATCCGCTTGAGGTCGACCGCGACGAGGTGCTCCTGGTCGAGGACTTCCGCATACTGCCGAACGGAAAGTTGCTGGCACCGGGCGTCGATCCGACAGACTCCGCGGCGATGTTCCTGGCCAACCGGAAGGCGCTCCACGACATTCCGGTCAAGACCAATGAGCGGCTCAGACTTCGCCTTATCAACGGCTGCCAACGCTCTGTGATCGCCCTCAAATTCGAGGATCAGGATGTCCGCGTCATGGCCATTGACGGCCAGCCTGCGGAGCCATTCCCGGCGCGCAACAATCAGGTCGTGCTGGCACCCGGCACCCGCATCGACGTCTTCCTCGACACGATCAAACCTGCGGGAACCGTCACCCCGGTCCTGCTCCACGACGGCAAGGACATCCGCCGCATCGGCCAGCTTGTCACCTTGAAGGACCCGCCGCTCCGGGCCATTCCGATGCAGACGGCAACTCCGCTGCCGTCCAACGGCCTGCCAATCCAGATCGACCTCAAGAGCGCCATGCGTTCGGACCTGGCTGTTGGCTCGCCCGATACCGGCTGGATCAAGCCGCTCGATCTCGGCCCCTCCACCGCCCCGGCCTTCAAGGTGAAGCCCGGACGCCCGGTGGTCCTGACCTTGAACAACAAGGCCAGCACCTCTGCCGTCCTGCAAATGCACGGCCACCACTTCCGCCTGCTGGACAAGCTCGACGACGGCTGGAAGCCATTCTGGCTCGACACCTTGGCCCTCGACCCCGGCCAAACCCAGCGCATCGCTTTCGTGGCCCATCACCCCGGTCGCTGGCTGATTGAATCCTTCACCACCGACTGGGCCTCCCCGCGCCTGGTGCGCTGGTACGAGGTCGGCTGAGCTCAGTAGGGAATGCCAAGCCGGTCGTAGAGCCGCCTGAACACGGCCGGCATGACCTCTGTGAGGTCCTCCGCAATCAGCCCCGGCCCCGCTTCGGAGCCGGCCTCGCCATGCATCCACACGCCGATGCAGGCCGCCTCATAGGCCGGCACGCCTTGCGCCAGAAACGCCCCGATCAATCCGGCCAGCACATCGCCTGAGCCGGCCGTCGCCAGCCAGGGCGGCGCGTTCGCGGCGATGGCTGCGCGGCCATCAGGCGACGCGACCACCGTGTCGGGGCCCTTCAAAAGGACAACGGCCCCGGATTGCCGGGCAGCAGCGGTTACGCGATCGAACTTTGACGGCGCCTCAAGATCCGAGTTCAAGCCACTGAAGACGCGCGAAAATTCACCCTCATGCGGCGTCAGAACAACTTGAGTTTCGGGATCAGCCTTGACCAGATCGAACAGCCGATCGGGCGCATCGGCGAAACTGGTCAGCGCATCCGCATCGAGCACCAGCCTCCGTTTTGCCGCAAGACCTGCCTCTATGAAGCCACACGTTTTCGCGCCGATCCCGGCTCCCGGGCCGATAACGCAGGCATTGATCTTGCCACCGATCAGGCTGGCGAACTCATCCGGCGTATCGACCGGCCGGACCATGACCGCCGTCAGTGCCGCGGCATTCACAGCCAGCGCGTCACGTGGCGATGCCACCGTAACCAGCCCTGCTCCGCCCCGCAGCGCCGCTCGCGCGGACAGCCGCGCCGCACCGGTCGCCGCGATGTCGCCTGAGACGACTACGGCATGCCCTCTGGTGAACTTGTGCCCATCCACCCGCGGCAGCGGGAATGCGTCCTGCCACAGATCGGGATTGTTCTCGGCGGTCTTCGGCCCGATCCGGTCCAGCACCCCGTCATCGATGCCAATGTCGATCACCCGCAGCTTGCCGCAACAGCTGCGGCCGGGAAGCAGCAGATGGCCAGGCTTCGGCCGAAAGAAGGTCACGGTTTCGGTGGCCAGAATGGCCGCCCCCATCACCGCACCAGAATTGCCATTGATGCCGCTCGGCAGATCGACAGAAAGCACCGGCACACCCGACGCGTTGATGGCGTCGATCATGATCTTCAGATCGCCCTTCACTGGACGATCGAGCCCAGCGCCGAACAGCGCATCAATGATCAAGGCCGGCGACCCGATCAGGGAGGGATCGCAGGGCAGCACCTCCCCCTTCCATCCCTTCGCCGCCAGCGCCGCATCGCCCTTCAGGGTCGCGCGATCGCAGAGCAGGATCACAGACACCTCGCGTCCCTGCGCCGCAAGCTCAGCCGCCGCGACAAATCCGTCGCCACCATTGTTGCCGCGACCGGCAATCACAAGGATCGCCCCTTCCTCGGCTAGATCATTCGCCGCATCGGCGACCGCACGGCCGGCGGCTCGCATCAGCTCGAAGCCTGGCGTGCCGGCCGCAATCGTCAGCTCGTCGGCGCGCGCCATCTCTTCTGTGGTCAGGAGCTCCATCACGCCTTCCGTATCGCCTGTTCGAAAGGCAGCCGCGAATTCGACCATGTCGGACGGTCGTGGCTGCACTGAATTTAACCAATCTGCCCACTTGCTAGACAAAAGCGGTGAGGTATTCTCGTCCGAAGCCTCTTCAGTCCTGTCGTAAAAACCTGAAAATGCTTCAAAAATAGCCGCCCGCTGAATTTGGCATGGACCCTGCTTTAAGGGAAGCCAACATCACACCGAGGCAATCCAGCATCAAATGATGGAGAAACCGGGAACATCGATGTTGATTGGCGAGAAATTGCCAACGCTCAAGCGGCGGGAGCGCAACTCCGCCCGAATGTGAGTATCAAACTAACTGTGCGCGCCGCCTCGCGGTCGCTGCGCAGGAACGACGCAACTTCAAGTCCAGAAACTTTCGGCCGAGATTGAGTGCCGGGGAGACGTTCAGTGAAAAAGATCGAAGCCATCATCAAGCCCTTCAAGCTCGACGAGGTGAAGGAGGCGCTTCAGGAGGTGGGGCTGCAAGGCATCACCGTCACCGAAGCCAAAGGTTTTGGCCGTCAGAAAGGTCACGCTGAGCTCTATCGCGGTGCGGAATACATCGTTGATTTCCTGCCCAAGGTGAAGATCGAGATCGTGATCTCCGACGACCTCGTCGAGAAGGCGATCGACGCCATCCGCCGTGCCGCACAGACCGGCCGCATCGGCGACGGTAAGATCTTCGTGTCCAATATCGAGGAAGCCGTGCGCATCCGCACCGGCGAGTCCGGCCTCGACGCGATCTGAGCACAGACCGTCCCTACCGGGCTGGACGCTCTCCAAGGGCGGTGCTATCCGATTCCCCGACGTCTCGAGGCGTCAGCAAAAGGCTGCTTCGGCAGCCTTCTTGTTGCCGCCTCTTGTTGTTGAAGACATATGGCTGTGACCCTTTTGTCATACGCCATCGTACCGTCCGGAATTCGGCCCGCACACAAAGGTAGGGAAACCCATGACGACCGCCAAAGAAGTCCTGCAGTCCATCAAGGACAACGACGTCAAATACGTCGACCTGCGTTTCACCGATCCGCGCGGCAAGTGGCAGCACGTCACCTTCGACGTTTCGATGATCGACGAAGAGATTTTTGCCGAAGGCACCATGTTCGACGGTTCATCGATCGCCGGCTGGAAGGCGATCAACGAATCCGACATGACCCTGATGCTCGATCCCGCCACCGCGGTGATCGATCCGTTCTTCGCCGAGACCACCATGGTCATCACCTGCGACGTGCTCGATCCCGGCACCGGCGAGCCCTATAACCGCGACCCGCGCGGCATCGCCAAGAAGGCGGAAGCCCAGGTCAAGGCCATGGGCGTGGGCGACACCGTGTTCGTCGGCCCGGAAGCCGAATTCTTCGTGTTCGACGACGTCCGCTTCTCGGCCCAGCCCTACAATACCGGCTTCAAGCTCGACTCGTCGGAACTGCCGACGAATTCGGACACCGAATATGAAAGCGGCAATCTCGGCCACCGCGTCCGCAACAAGGGCGGCTACTTCCCTGTGCCGCCGCAGGACTCGCTGCAGGACATGCGCTCGGAAATGCTTGGCGCCATGGCGCGCATGGGCGTCAAGGTCGAGAAGCACCATCACGAAGTGGCGTCGGCCCAGCACGAACTCGGCATGAAGTTCGACACCCTGACCCACATGGCCGACCAGATGCAGGTCTACAAATACTGCATCCATCAGGTCGCGCATATCTACGGCAAGACCGCAACCTTCATGCCGAAGCCGATCTTCGGCGACAACGGTTCGGGCATGCATGTGCACCAGTCGATCTGGAAGGACGGCAAGCCGACCTTCGCCGGCAACAAGTATGCCGACCTGTCGGAAACCTGCCTCCACTATATCGGCGGCATCATCAAGCACGCCAAGGCCATCAACGCCTTCACCAACCCGTCGACCAACTCCTACAAGCGTCTGGTCCCGGGCTACGAAGCGCCGGTGCTGCTGGCCTATTCGGCCCGCAACCGTTCGGCCTCCTGCCGCATCCCGTTCACGACCTCGCCGAAGGCGAAGCGCGTGGAAGTCCGCTTCCCGGATCCGATGGCGAACCCCTATCTCGCTTTCGCCGCGATGCTGATGGCCGGCCTCGACGGCATCAAGAACAAGATCGATCCGGGCCCGGCGATGGACAAGGATCTCTACGACCTGCCGAAGGAAGAGCTGAAGCAGATCCCGACCGTGTGCGGCAGCCTGCGTGAAGCCCTCGAGAACCTCGACAAGGATCGTGCGTTCCTGAAGGCCGGCGGCGTGTTCGATGACGACTTCATCGATGCCTATATCGAGCTCAAGATGCAGGACGTCGAGCGTTTTGAGATGACCCCGCATCCGGTTGAATTCGAAATGTACTATTCGTACTGATCGGATTGCTCGGTCAGCGACAGGATCAAGGCGCCCGGGGAACCGGGCGCCTTTTTTCTATGCCTCTCATGCGCGCGCCGCGTCGCTCTCCAGGACAAAGCCGCAGACCAGCGATGGCCACCTGTACGCGCATGCGGCGAGATCCTTGAGTACTGCTGCAACACTGAACCAATCGGGAGGTTTCAGCTTGATCCCGGGAGGTGTGATGATGTCCCACAATCCTATTCTTCTCGTTGGCGGCTCCGGCATTGTCGGCCGCTGGGCGTCTCGCTTTCTGCGCGAGGCGCATCCCGATGCGCCGCTGCTGATCGGTGGCCGCGACGGCGAGAAAGCCGCAAATGCGGCCGGTGAAATCGGGCGCGCTGAAGGTGTCACGCTCGATATGACGGCCGGCGATCTCGGCCTCGGCGAGCGTGAAGTGAGCGCCGTCGCCGTATTGTTCACCGATGAGCGGGCTGCGGCTTTGCGATTTGCGCAGTCGCGGGGCGTGCCGCATCTAAGCATTTCGCCCGGCATCATTGAACTTGCGCCGGAAGTCGCGGCCTATATCCACAGCCCGTCCGCCGCACCGGTCGTGCTCGGAACGGAATGGCTGGTGGGCGCGACAATGGTGCCGACGCTGGAATTTGCCAAGGCGTTCGGCCGGGTCCACGACATCAGGATCGGCGCACTTCTCGATGAAAAAGACGCGTTCGGGCCGGCGGCGAATGTCGATCTGGAGCGACAGACGAAAACAATGCCCGCAGCGCTCGCGCGCCGCGACGGCGCCTACGTCTGGCGCACCGGTGACGATGCCAAGGCGAAGTTCCGCGCCATCGACGGCACCGAGATGGCTGCCTCGGCGCTGTCGCCCAATGACGTCGTCGGCCTGGCCACCGCGACCGGGGCGCCGAATGTCACTTTCAATCTCGCGCTCGGCGTGAGCTCCAGCCGCCGCCGCGGCGGGCCGATGTCCACCGAGATCATCATCGAACTGGCGGGCGAGGATCGCGACGGGCAGCCGCTGCGGACGCGCCATGCGGTGGTGCATCCCGAAGGACAGATGCCATTGACGGGACTAGGCGTCGCCATGTTGCTCGAACGGCTGACGGGTCTTGATGGACAACCGCCGCCCCCCGCAGGACTCTACTTCCCCTACCAGTTGCTCGACCCTTCCGCCTATTTCACGCGCCTCGCGGACATCGGCGGACAGATACTGACACTGGATGCGACGTGAGACGTGTCGCTATTTCCTCGTAAACGCCCGAGCTGGTTCAAAGGCTTCGGAAAATCCGACAGCTTGTACGGCGCGTGCAGCGTCGGCGTCGCTTTCGGACCACGGGAGTTTGGCGGCAATCGTGCGGGTGACTGGCTGGCCCAGCGAGCCACCAAAATCGAGCGGCCACAATCCGTTCGGTACCGCCTCGACATTCACGGAGCGCAACTTGACGCCCTGCCCTAGCGGCGACAGATCGTCATGCTTCAGACGAACAATCGTGGATGAATCGCGCGGATTGCTAAAGCTCGCCAGCACAGGCATCAATTCGCCGGATACCGGCACGGCGCCGGTCTGGCTGCCGACATCGCGAAAGGCGATCTTGCGGCCGGCAGCCTGATAGGCACGCATCGCCACGAAATTGGCGCCATCGAAGTCGGCATTGCCCTTGTCGTCATGCAGCATGAGCGCAGCAAGGTTCTTGCCGCCGCCGAGATCGACCATCACGGCATCGCCGCGCGACGTCGTCTTTCCACCGGGCTGGTAACCGCGATAGGGATGCACCGAGACGACGCTGGACGCCGACTTGACGCCCTCGGGTGTATCGACTTCGACGGTGAGGCGATATTTGTGCGCGGGACGATCGGTGCGGATCCAGTCGCCGACCACGATCGCCACGAGCAGCACCACCGGCCCCGCCCATTTGAGAATTTTCATCACGGCCTCCCGTATCGGCCATGCACCATGGCGACGCATTCGTCAAAGCGGCGATATGTCGTGGTGACGGATCGAAGCCGTCCCTACACCGATCCATCGATCATGACTTCGACGAGATGGGTCCCCCCGTCCGCAAATGCAGCGTCGAGCGTCGGGCGCAGCTTTGCGGGGTCCGTGACCGTCTCCGCCCTGAGGCCCAGCGACTTGGCTAGCGCCGTAAAGTCGACGGCGGGATCGGCAAAATCCATTCCGACAAAGTGATCGTCCTGATGAAACGACAGCAACCGCTGCTTGATGATGCGGTACCCGCCATTATTGGCGATCACCACCACCAGCGGCAGCTTGTGGCGGGCGGCCGTCCAGAGCGACTGGATCGAATACATCGCGCTGCCGTCTCCGGAGAAACAGACGACGGGGCGATCCGGATTGGCGAGACTGACGCCGACCGACGCCGGCAGGCCCCAACCGATGCCGCCGGAAGCGAGCGCGTGGTAATCGTAGCGATCGCGATAGGGCTTGAGCGCTGTCATATGGCGCGAGGATGTGAGGCCCTCATCGACCATGATCGCATTGGCCGGCATGGCCTCAACCACCTGCAGTGCTAGCCAGTCCGGATCGATCGGCGCGCGCGAAGCAGACTTGCTGATCTGCTCGACCAACCTGGCGCGGCGCGCGGTCCAGTTGCCGGACGCCAGCGCCGCCCTGCCCTTCGCGGCACGCGTTTCGAACTCCGGACCGCCGGCCTCCTGGAGCGCCGGCGTCAGCACCCGCAGCGTTTCCTTCACATCGGCCTTGAGTGCGATCTCGGCGCTAAAATTCTTGGCGAGATCCCAATCGACGAGGCCGACCTGCACGATGGGCATGCCGTCCGGCAACGGCAGCGTTTCACTATGTACTGACATCCGCAGCGGGTCAGCGCCGAGCACGATCAGGAGATCATGGGGCGCCAGCAGGTCGCGCACCTGGGTCTGCGTGCGCGACAGCGATCCCATGTAACAGGGGTGCTCCGACAGAAAGTGCGAGCCGTAAGGCGCTGACTGCTGATAGACCGGCGCGCCGAGTGCAGTTGCGAAATCGGCAGCTTCCTGCAGGGCGTCGCTTTTCACGATCTCGTCGCCCGCAATGATCACCGGACGCTCAGCCTTCAACACCCGTTGCACAATGGCGGCCAGCGCATCGTCCGACGGCCGGATGCGTGTATCGACGCGGGTGGCACGCCCGAGTTCGAGGCCGATCTCTGCATTCAGGATGTCGCCGGGCAGCGAGATGAAGACCGGGCCGGTCGGTGCGGTGGTCGCGATCTTGGCGGCACGGCGCACGATGCGCGGCAGGTCCTCGAGGCGCGTGACCTCCACCGCCCATTTCACCAGCGGCTCGGCCATGCGTACCAGCGGACCATAGAGCAACGGCTCCATCAGGCCATGCCCCTGCTCCTGCTGGCCAGCGGTGAGGATCATCGGTGTACCCGTGAACTGCGCATTGTAGAGCGAGCCCATGGCATTGCCGAGGCCGGGAGCCACATGGACATTGCAGGCGACGAGCCGGCCGGAGGCGCGGCTATAGCCATCGGCGATGGCGACCACGAGACTTTCCTGCATCGCCATCACGTAAGTGAGGTCGGGATGGTCCTTCAGCGCGTGCATGATCGGCAGTTCAGTGGTGCCGGGATTGCCGAACAGATGCGTGACGCCTTCGTCCTTGAGCAGCGCGAGAAAAGCCGAACGGCCGGTAATGCGATTCACGGATGTCCTCCCATTCCCGCGGTCCTGGCCTGCGGGTTCGGTGCATCTTGGCGTGATTTGTGGTGCGGCGGCAGCCGAGACGGGGTCATGGCTGCGTTGCAGGCGGCAATGCGCTGTCTCGCCGCAACAGCTTCGACGCTTGACCGCCGCCCGCAATTCGCGAAACAGTGATTTTCCACGAGGTGAATTTCAGATGCCCCTGCCCGCCGATTCCCATGTCCCATCGCGCAGCGATCTCGCTTGGGCGATTTCGGTGGGTGGCATCACCACGGTGGCGTTCGCGATCTTCGTGGTGTTCGCCTGGTACTTCTCCGCGACGCTGTTCCTGGTCTTTGCCGGTGTCCTGCTCGGGGTTGCGCTCAATGCGATAACGCAATTGCTGGGCCGCGTCATGGGCGGGCCGCAGCCGCTACGGCTGGCGCTGGTCTGCGTATTGCTCGCAGCGATGCTCGGCGGCCTGCTCTATCTCGGCGGTGCAACCATCGCCAGCCAGGCCAAGACGCTGTCCAGCACGCTGAAATCCCAGGTCGTCAGCGTGAAGACCTATCTGGAACAGCATGGCGTCGACACCAGCTATTTCGACTTCAACAGCATTCTGTCGGAAGTACCGAAGGACGGCGAGAAGGAAACGACAGCAGCCGAAATCCCCGGCACCGTCGCGCCCAGCACGGCACCCATCCCCCGCACCAGCAACCTGCCGAGCGCAGGCACCATCGCTTCATCGGGCGGCGCCATCGTGACCCAGACGCTAAAAATCCTGCTTGGCACCGTGGGTGCCGTCGGCAATTTCTTCATCGTGCTATTTCTGGGCCTCGCCTTTGCAGCGCAGCCGAGCGTCTATCGCAGGGGCCTGCTGCAACTCACGCCGAGGAAACATCGCGCGCCCGTGACCGTCGTCGTCGATCGCATCAGCGACACGCTGCAGCGCTGGCTCGTCGCCCAGATGATCACCATGGTGGCGGTGGGTGCCGTCACCTGGCTCGGCCTGAAGCTGATCGGCATTCCCAGTGCATTCATTCTCGGCGTACAGGCCGGCCTGCTCGCCTTCATTCCTACCGTCGGTGCCATTCTCGGGGGCCTGATCGTGGTACTGGCCAGCCTCGCCTCGGGCTGGTTCGCCGGCGCATCGGCCTTCGTGCTGTTCATGGCCGTGCACGCGCTGGAAAGCTACATCCTGACGCCGATCCTGCAGCGCCAGGCGCTGGATATTCCGCCGGCGACGCTGTTTGCATTCCAGATCACGCTGGGCGTGGTGTTCGGCGTCTGGGGCCTGGCGCTGGCATTGCCGGTGATGGCCATCGGCAAGGTGGTGATCGATTTCCTGCGCGAAGACGACGAAGACCCCGCGCAGGAGCGTGAAGCGGCGACGGCCTAGCTTACGTCGTCAGCACCGTCTCGGTGTGCTCGACATAAGGCGGCGTTTCGAAATAGGGCCCGACCAACGCGCGCCATTCGGCGAAATCCGCGGAGCCGCGGAAATCCACCGTGTGGTTTTCCAGGGTTTCCCACTTCGCCACCAGCCGATAGCGCGACGGCAACTCGACCGATTTGTGCAATTCGAAGCCGAGGCCGCCTTTGGCACGCAAGAATAGCGGCTTGGCCTTGGCGACGGCCGCCTCAAAATCATTTTCGCTGCCCGGCTTGACGTCGATTTGTGCGATTTCCGTGATCATCGTTTCCCGACCCTTTGTTTGCGGTCGGGCAATGTAGCCCGGATGCGACGAAGCGCAATGCGCCGCGTGGGATCACGACTTCGCGAAATAAACCGCAACCGTGGCGATGATCGCCGTGCAGGTGGCGATGAAGGCGATCAATGGTCCGCGGCTTGTCTGCGTGCCGTAACGCCCCTGCGCGCGGCGCTGCGCGATCAGCGCGGTCTCGTACTCGTCCGAGGAAGAGAACATGCAGGCAAATCCCGAGCGCGCTGCGCTGGCAGCGGCATCAAGGGAGAGAAGAGCTGGATGAGAGGAGTGATCGCGCGAGGTCATCATGCGATCAGCATGGAATCGATTGGTAAACCGTCCCTTACTGGGCGATTTCCATTTTCATCGTCACACCGGCGCGGGCGACGGTTACTGCCGGTTTCGGCATCAGTCCGGATGCCGCGGCTTTACGTCCCTGCGCGAGCGATAGCGGCTCCTCTTCGGCCGACTGCACGCGGTTACGGCCGCCACGCTTGGCTTGGTAGAGCGCCGTATCGGCCGCAGCGAGCAGCACGTCGAGCTCGGTACCGGCAGGGCCACCGGCCACACCGATGCTGACGGTGGTCGCCACCGGTGCTGCGTCGACCTCGATGCCGCAACCGGCGAAATTTTCACGCACCCGCTCGGCAGCCTGCATCGCCTCGTCCAGGTTACATGGCAGCATGGCGGCGAATTCCTCACCGCCGATGCGCCCGGTCAGATCGGTAATGCGCAGCGAATGGGTGATGACCGAAGCAAACAGCTTCAGCACCTCATCGCCGACGGGATGGCCAAAGCGGTCGTTGATCGACTTGAAGTGATCGATGTCGAAGATCATCACCGTGATCGGGCGACGGGCCTTCGCCTCGCGTTCGATCATTCGTGCGGTCGCCTCGGCAAAGCCGCGCCGATTGAGCAGGCTCGTGAGCGGATCACAGGACGCCGCTACCTTGTGGGCCGCGACGGTCCGTTCGGACACGAGCACGAAGATCAGGAACACGGTGCCGACGGCATAGAGAACCAGTTCGACTGCAAAGGCCGTCACCCAGATGCTGTTGCCGAAGGTCGCATCGTCCGGATGCAGCACATCGCCAAGCAGGATCGGGAGCATCAAGGCGAAACCATGCAGAAGCGGTACCAGCACTGTCGGCCAGCGACGTTGCACCGATTTTCTGCGCTCGAGCCCGAGCTCATAGGCGGTGAGGACCGCATAGAACGCGACGATGCCCGCACCGATAGTGGTCCGCAGCGGCATCATATCGGCCGGCAAGGCAAAGATCGCTGCAATCCAGGCGCCGGCGCCGAAAAACACGCCGCGCCATATGGGCGCGCGGCCGTGGAAGACCCGTGCAGCAGTCCACACCATGCCGCAAGCGACGAAGCCGATCGCTGTGAATGCCAGTGTCGACATCTCGCCCAGCAACGGCCCGACAAACGTCCACAGGCCGACCGAGGCACCGCCGAGCAGATAGGCCGAGCCCCACCAGTTCAGCGCAGGGATATTCTCGTGCCGTCCGAAATAAAGGAGCATTCCACCAAGCATCGCGGCGACAAGGGTCGCCACCAGGTAGAGTGTGGATGTGTCGAGCAGCATGTCCGCGCACCGGCAATCATTTGCAATATCACCGACCTGCATCGGTCGGCTGGAAGAATCGCGATTGCGCGAACGTAGCTATGTACCCATTGGAAATTCGTTTTATCGCAAAGCAAAGTTTTCGGGAAAAACTACATCAATCTGTCTGGATGCCGTCGCCGGATACCCAAACACAAAAAAGGGCGCCCGAAGGCGCCCTTTTCCGTATCGATTTGAACGAGGCGATTAACGCTTCGAGAACTGGAACGAACGACGAGCCTTCGCCTTACCGTACTTCTTACGTTCGACGACACGCGCGTCGCGGGTCAGGAAGCCGCCCTTCTTCAGAACCGAGCGAAGCTCCGGTTCGAAGTTGGTCAGAGCCTTGGACAGGCCGTGGCGCACGGCGCCTGCCTGGCCGGACAGACCACCACCGGCGACGGTGCAGATCACGTCATACTGACCGGCGCGGGCTGCGGCGACCAGCGGCTGCTGGATCAGCATGCGCAGCACCGGGCGAGCGAAGTACACTTCGACGTCGCGGGTGTTGACGACAACCTTGCCGGAGCCCGGCTTGACCCAGACGCGGGCAACCGCGTCCTTGCGCTTGCCGGTGGCATAAGCGCGGCCCTGCTTGTCGACCTTCTTCTCATAACGCGGCGCGTCCGGTGCGGAGACCTTCAGCGAAGCGAGCTGGTCGAGAGACTGCATGGTATCGGACATTATGCGGCCCTCTTGTTCTTGCGGTTCAGCGCGCCGACGTCGAGCGTCTCGGGCTGCTGTGCTTCATGCGGGTGCTCGCTGCCTGCGTAAACACGCAGGTTGCCCATCTGGACGCGACCGAGCGGACCACGCGGGATCATACGCTCGACAGCCTTCTCCACGACGCGCTCCGGGAAGCGACCTTCCAGGATCGACTTGGCCGAACGCTCCTTGATGCCGCCGATGAAGCCGGTGTGGTGGTAATACATCTTGTCGTCGCGCTTGCGACCTGTGAACACCACCTTATCCGCGTTGATGATGATGACATTGTCACCGCAATCGACGTGGGGGGTGTAGATCGGGAGGTGCTTGCCGCGCAGGCGCATGGCGACCAGCGTGGCGAGGCGGCCGACCACGAGACCGGTGGCGTCGATGACGATCCACTTCTTCGTGACCTCGGCCGGCTTTGCCGAAAAGGTTTTCATTTTGAGATCCGTATAAGTGCGACGGGGTGAAACAGAGATCGGCGCCCGTGAAGGCGCCGAATTGAGGGTGGTTCTAGAGAACCGCCCGGATTCCGTCAATGGTCGTCAGCGCAAAAATCTAAAGCGGAATCAATACCTTATAATTAAGGTGCAATATTACCTCAGGAATCACGCTTTATTCGGAATGGAATAGGTGGATGTCACATGGGCAATCGGGTCCGCCGATGTGCCCGACAGCAGGTTCACTTCCCCCACGGCCAGACGCTTGCCGAGTTTCAGAAGCTTCGCGGCCGCCAGAACGTCCTGCCCCGGTTGGCCCTTGCGCAGGAAATTGATGTTGAGGCTGGTGGTGACCGCGAGGCCCACAGGACCGATGGCGGACAGCAGCACGACATACATGGCGAAATCGGCCAGAGCCATCAGCGTCGGGCCCGAGACCGTACCGCCCGGGCGCAGCATGCGCTCGCCATAGGTCTGGCGCAGCAGGCAGGTGGTGCCGTCTGCATGTTCGATGGCAATATCCCCGGCGCCAAAAGCCTGCGGAAACTCGCGCTTCAGGAACTCTTCGAGCTCCGGCACCGTCATTTTCGCGTCCGTCATGTCCCCGTCCCGTCGCTCCGTCTTTTCGCCGACACCGTCCTGTTACATTATGGTGACGAATAAGCCCAGCCGATGGAAGACAAGACATGGTTCAACCTGCCCGCGCGGAAACGGCGCACCCATCCATTCTCTTGCGTGAGCAGGTCGGCGATGTCGCCGTGCTCACGCTCAACCGTTCCGCGGCGCGCAACAGCCTGTCGGACGGATTGATTGCAGAGCTGCATGCGGCATTGGATGAGATAGCCGGCGACACGTCCGTCCGCGCCGTTGTGATCACCGCGAAGGGACCAGCCTTCTCTGCCGGCCATGACCTGAAGGAATTGACGGCCCGCCGCGCCGATGACGATCGCGGCCGCGCCTATTTCGGCCAGTTGATGAATGCCTGCAGCGCAATGATGCAGGCCGTGGTGCGATTGCCGAAACCGGTGGTCGCCGCCGTGCAGGGCATCGCGACGGCGGCTGGCTGCCAGTTGGTGGCCAGCTGCGATCTGGCCATCGCCTCTGAAGAAGCCCGCTTTGCCACTCCCGGCGTCGATATCGGCTTGTTCTGTTCGACGCCCATGGTCGCACTGTCGCGTAACGTCCCGCGCAAACAGGCGATGGAAATGCTGCTCACGGGCGAACCGATTTCGGCCGAGCGCGCAAGGGAGATCGGTCTCGTCAATCGCGTGGTGCCGGCCGGCACGGAGCGCGATGCGGCCATTGCGCTCGCCCAGCAGGTGGCGCGAAAATCCGCGCATACGATCAAGATCGGCAAGGAAGCGTTTTATCGCCAGGCCGATATGAATCTCGCCGATGCCTATCGTTTTGCAGCTGAGGTGATGACGGAGAATATGATGGCGCGCGACGCCGAGGAAGGCATTGGTGCGTTCATCGAGAAGCGCATGCCGACATGGGAAGATCGATAACGCTCCCCCTCATCCTGAGGAGCCGCGCAGCGGCGTCTCGAAGGATGACCACGGGCTCCGTTGCCTTGCATCTCATGGTTCGAGACGCGTGCGTTGCGCACTCCTCACCGTGAGTGACTGAGATGAAACTGGAAAGATAATGAACCACGACAATTACAGCGACGCCTATATCCGCGAAATCCTCAACACCGTCAAAACCGTCGCGATGATCGGCGCGTCGCCGCAGAATGTGCGGCCGAGCTACTTCGTGTTCAAGTATCTCAGTGAACGCGGCTACGACATGATTCCGATCAATCCGGGCCAGGTCGGCAAGAGCCTGCTCGGCAAGCCCTTCGTCAGATCGTTGGACGACATCGACCGCCCCATCGACATGATCGACATGTTTCGCGGCAGTGAGCATGCGATGCCGATCGTCGAAGCTGCGCTTGCCCTCAAGACACTGCCGAAGGTGATCTGGATGCAGCTCGGCGTGCGCAATGACGAAGCCGCAGCCAAGGCCGAGGCGGCCGGCATCAAGGTCGTCATGAACCGCTGCCCGAAGATCGAATATGGGCGGCTGTCGTCGGAGATCCAGTGGATGGGCGTCAATTCGCGCACCATCAGCGCCAAACGTGCGCCGATCCCCACCCAGGGCATGCGGCTGTCATTGAACCGCCAGAGCCTGGGTGGCGGCAGCACGACTGCGGCGGATCGCATCGCCCAGCTCGGCAAAGACAAGAACGACATCGTCTGATCGCAGGATGCAGCAGTTTATTTTTGCTGCAATCACCTGCTGCAGTGCGGCTGTTGCGAAGTCCGGGCAGGATGTCGCCTCACCTTGACGACGCCGCTGCGCCCGATCAGTTTGGCGCCAACCAAATCGACCTTTGATGGGGAGTGATGATGAACGACCGTATTCCAGGTTTCGGGACCCTCGCGGTGCATGCCGGCGCGCAGCCCGATCCGACCACCGGCGCCCGCGCGACGCCGATCTACCAGACCACCTCCTTCGTCTTCAACGACGCCGATCACGCGGCCTCGCTGTTCGGCCTGCAGTCCTTCGGCAATATCTATACGCGCATCACCAATCCAACGACCGCCGTGCTGGAAGAGCGCGTTGCCGCCCTTGAGGGAGGCACCGCTGCCCTCGCCGTGGCATCCGGCCATGCCGCGCAGCTTGTCGTCTTCCAGCAGTTGCTGCAGCCCGGTGACGAATTCATCGCCTCACGAAAACTCTATGGCGGCTCGATCAACCAGTTCAGCCATGCCTTCAAGAGCTTTGGCTGGAACGTGGTCTGGGCCGATCCCGATGACATCGCGTCGTTTGAACGGGCCGTGACGCCGAAGACCAAGGCGATCTTCATCGAGTCCATCGCCAATCCGGCCGGCTCGATCACCGATATCGAAGGCGTCGCCGCCGTTGCCCGCAAGGCCGGTGTACCGTTGATCGTCGACAACACGCTGGCCTCGCCCTATCTGATCCGCCCGATCGATCACGGCGCCGACATCGTCGTGCATTCGCTGACCAAATTTCTCGGCGGCCACGGCAACTCGCTCGGCGGCATCATCGTGGACGCCGGTACCTTCGACTGGTCGAAGGACGGCAAATATCCGGTGCTGTCGGAGCCGCGCCCGGAATATCACGGCATCAAGCTGCAGGAGACGTTTGGCAATTTCTCCTTTGCCATCGCCTGCCGCGTGCTCGGCTTGCGCGATCTCGGCCCGGCGCTGTCGCCATTCAATGCCTTTCTGATCCAGACCGGTATCGAGACGCTGCCGCTGCGCATGCAGAAGCATAGCGACAATGCCAAGGCGGTTGCCGAATGGCTGTCCACGCATCCGGGCGTGGCCGCGGTGAATTATGCGGGTTTGCCGAACGACAAGTATCATGCCCTTGCCCGCAAATATGCGCCGAAGGGCGCGGGTGCGGTGTTCACCTTCAGCCTGAAGGGCGGTTACGACGCGGGCGTCAGTCTGGTGTCGAACCTGAAACTGTTCTCGCATCTGGCCAATGTCGGCGACACCCGCTCGCTGGTCATCCACCCGGCTTCGACCACCCACAGCCAGCTCGACGACGACGCCAAGACGCGTTCGGGCGCCGGCCCGGACGTGGTCCGCCTGTCGGTGGGCATCGAAGACAAGGAAGATCTGATCGCAGATCTGGAGCAGGCGCTCAGCGCGTAAGCTCAGCATGTAGGGTGGGCAAAGGCGCTCTAGCGCCTTGCCCACCATCAAGTACACGGATGGTGAAGGTGGGCACGCTACGCTTTGCCCACCCTACATAACAACGATCACGCCGGACGCAGAACCGGCGCGGCCAGCGGCGCGTCGCGTACCTTCATCCGCTCCACCTGCAGGATCGCCAGCGTCAGCACGATGATCGCCACGCCCTGATGCGCGAGCGCGAGATCGATCGGGACCTGATGCAGCAGCGTCAGGATTCCGAGCATCGCCTGCACCGCAATCGTCGCGACCAGCCACAACGCACCATTCACGACTGACCGTTCCGCCCGTCCGAGCAGCGCATCGAGCGCATGCCAGATGGCGACGGCGAACAGCAGATAGGCCGTCATGCGGTGCTGGAACTGCACCGTCAGCGCGTTGTCGAACATATTGCGCCACCACGGATCCTCGAAGAACAGCCGTGACGCCGACGGGATGAAGGCGCCATCGATCTCCGGCCAGGTATTGAAGACGCGCCCGGCGCGGAGGCCTGCGACCAGTGCACCAAAATAGATCTGCAGAAAGGTGAGCCCGAGCAGAACCCAGCTCGTCACGCGCAGACGTGTCGATGCAAGCGCCGTGGTGCCGGCATTCATCCGCCGCAGCACCCACACGATCGCAGCAAAAATGATCAGCGCCAGCATCAGATGCACGGCAAGGCGATATTGCGACACCTCGACACGATGGGTCAGGCCCGAGGCCACCATCCACCAGCCGACAAAGCCCTGCAGGCCGCCCAGTGCGAAGATCACCCACAGCCGCGCCTTCAGTCCGGATGACAACACCCCGCGCCACAGGAAGAACAGGAACGGCAGCAGGAACACCATGCCGATGGTGCGACCGAGCAGCCGGTGGCTCCATTCCCACCAGAAGATGTTCTTGAATTCGGCGAGGCTCATGCCGTGATTGAGCTCACGATATTGCGGGATTTTCTTGTAGGCTTCGAAAGCCTCGTGCCAATGCGCTTCGGTCAGCGGCGGCAACGTGCCGGTGACAGGCTTCCATTCGACGATCGAGAGGCCGGATTCCGTCAGCCGCGTCGCGCCGCCGACCAGCACCATGGCGACGATCATCGCCGCGACCACCATCAGCCACCAGCGCACCGGGCGCAATTCCTTGTCGCGGATTTGGGAAATGGCGGCCATTGCAATCAATCTCGGCGCTTTCAGACAGCGCTTTACAAAACAGCGCTTTTAACGAATTTTCGCGCCCCTTATAGTCCGCCCGCCCCGCCCTGCAAAGTTGGGCACTTTGCCCACCCAGCCCCGGCTTTCATGAAGATCCGCACGCGAAAATTCCTTGGAACCATCCTGCTCCTGATCCTGGTGGTGGTGTGGTCGCTGCTCGGCATGGCGATGGCGCAGATGCCCTGGCTCGCTGCCTCGGGCTGGCGGCAGGCGATCTTCTATGTGGTGGCAGGCATCGGCTGGGTGCTTCCGGCCATGCCGATCGTCAGCTGGATGCAGAAGCCCGATCCGGAAGATGCGTGAGGCTTAAAGCGCTCCGCTCATCATCACGCGCAGAACCCGCAACGAGCTGCGCCGGCCATCCCATGCGAGCCGTGGCAGCATATGCAGGTCGGCACCAGCCGTCACCATGCCGGGCACCGACGTCACCGCACTCGTCAATCCCTGCTCCGCCACCATCGCGACGTCGCGCGCGCCGAAGGCGGCCCTGTCGCCGAACGGAAAGGCAAAATGCCGCGGCCGCACCGGGAGCGCTGCCTCGGCGACCGCCTGCCCTTGTGTAATCTCCCGCTTGGCCGCTGCATCGTCGAGGTTGGCGAGGATCGGATAGTTCAACGTGCTGCTGCCGACCGTCGCCAGCGGATCATCGGCGAAAGTCGCCACGTCGTCCCATGTCATCGCGGTCTTGCGCGACAGTGCGGCGAGATCGATGCCGTAGCGCGCACAGAGATCATCGATCGCAAGAGCGAGCTGCTGCGGCGGCAAGCTGCGCAACCAGCCATGCAGATAGTGATATGCGTGATATTTATCGGCCGTGCTCACCGTCTCGAAATAGCGTCTCCGGTCATCAATGACTGTGTTGATGCGATCCTGCGTCGCGATTACCTGCTCGAGCGCGAGCCACCACATCCGCCCCAGCCCGTCGGGAAACGCACTCGGCAGATACAGAGTGAACGGCACCTGATGACCTGACAGCAGCGGCCAGGCATAGTCGACGAAATCGCGGGTGCCGCCATCGAAGCTCAACACGACAAAACGGCGACCGCCGTGCGGCGCTTGCACCCGGCGACAGGCCTCGTCCATGGACACGATGTCGAATGGCCAGTGTTTCAGTTTGATGATCACCCGGTGCAGGAATTGCGGCGTGACCTCGCTGGCCTTGAGCGGCTGGAACGCGGCATGCCGCGCAGGCCGCACCCGCTCGAATTTCAGGATGATACCCGCGCCGCCCTGCATGGGTTCCAGCAGACGCCAGAGGCCGCTGGCATAGGCTATTTCCAGCTTCAGCGCCGCCCAATCCGTTCCCAACGACACTGCCATCCCCGCCGCGGCATCATCGCCGCTCCGCCATAGTCCTTACCGTTTGTTGAGATTTCTTTGCAAAACTCCGCCCCAAACGGAAAAATCCCGACAGGGCATCGCAATGACCATGGCTGCGGCAATGGATAAACCAATCGCGGCACATCCCGGCGCGCCCCGCATCGCACGCGTCGATATTCTGCGCGATTTCGCTGATGCCGAACCCGTGTGGCGGCAGTTCGAAACATCCGCACATCTGGCAACGCCCTATCAGCGCTTCGACTTCCTCTCCGCCTGGCAGGCCCATGCCGGCAACGCGGAAGGCGCGCAGCCGTTGATCGTGGCCGCCTATGATGCCAGTCAGGAGCCGGTCCTGTTGATGCCGCTCGTCGTCAGCCGAGAGAACGGCATGCGAGTGGCGAGCTTCCCCGGCGGCAAGCATGTGACGTTCAACATGCCGCTGTGGCGCCGGGATTTCGCAGAGACCGCGACCCGCGCCGACATGGACGCTCTGCTCAAGGGCATTCAGGCAAGCAATGACAGGATCGACGTCCTGGCCTTGCTGCAGCAGCCACAGGCGTGGCGCGGCATTGCCAATCCGATGGCGCTGCTGCCGCATCAGCCCTCCGCCAACGAATGCCCGGTGCTCAACATGACACCGGACACGGCACCGACCGACCGCGTCTCCAGCTCAATGCGCAAGCGGCTGAAGACCAAGGAAGCCAAATACAAGGGCCTGCCCGGTTACCGCTATCTGCATGCGGCGACGCCTGCAGACGCGACGCGCGTGCTCGACATGTTCTTTGCCGTGAAGCCGCTACGGATGGCGGAACAGGGCCTGCCCGATGTCTTTGCCGAACCCGGGATCGAGGGCTTTCTGCGCCAGGCCTGTGCGGCCCCACGCGCCGGCGGCTACGCTATCGATGTCCACGCCCTCGTCTGCGACGAGGAGGTGATCGCCATGTATGCCGGCGTCACCGACGAGCAACGCTTCTCGATGATGTTCAACACCTACACCATGTCGGCGAATGCGAAATACAGCCCCGGCCTGATCCTGATGCGGAGCATCGTCGATTATTACGCCGACCAGGGCATCCGCTCGCTCGATCTCGGCATCGGCGAAGGCGACTACAAACGGATGTTCTGCAAGGACGACGAGGCGATCTTCGACAGCTATATCCCGCTCACGACCCGCGGTCGCCTCGGCGCGCTCGGCCTGTCGTCGGTGGCCCACGCCAAGCGGATGGTGAAGCAATCGCCGGCACTTCTGCAGATGGCACAGAAGCTCCGGAGCGCCTTTCAGCGCTAACCGCCAGCCAGCCCGCTCCCATCCATCAACTATTTTTTCAGATATTTCACAAAGCGTCGGAACCATCCGGCTTCGGCAGGATTGAGAGCGATCACAGGAGGCACCCATGCAGCGCCCCGATCCCTCGCCCGACCGTTCCAGTGCCATCGCCTTCGTTGCCTTTGCCGCGGCAGCCACGGTCTGGATCGGCGTGATGGCCATCCAGCCAAGGCCGGAAAGCCTTCAGGCCTCCGTCATCGTCATGTCCAAGGACATCGCCATGACCATGCCGCGGGCGCCCTGGGCGGAACTGGCGGATCTCTCGCGCTAAACACGCGCCTTACTTCACGACGATGGTTCCCGTCATCCCGGCCTCGCGATGGCCAGGGATGAGGCACGCATATTCGAATTCGCCGGCCTTGGTGAACTTCCAGAGAATATCGCTGGCCTTCTTGGGATCGAGCATCTTCGCATTCGGATCGTCATGCTTCATCGACCCGGCCTTCATGGCTTCGGCGTGAGCGAGGTTCTCGTCCGTGGTCGCCAGCACGAATTCATGCTCGAGCTCACCGGCGTTGCGCAGCACAAATTTGACCTGCTCGCCTTTGCGCACTTCCAACCTGCTCGGAACGAAAAGCATTTTCCCGCCGGCCTCGGTCATTGCCACGTTCACGAGCCGCGCCGGACGCTTCGCATCGCCGGGCTCGCCGGCCGCAAATTTGGCTGCACCACCGTGATGGCCGTGGTGACCGGCATCAGCGAAAGCAGGCGGGGTCGCCGTTATCAGAAGCGTCGCCGCGATCATGGCGCCGAAGATTGTCTGCATGGCCGGTCCTGCTCTATCATCCCACCCAATCTGGGGCGCCTCTTTGAAATCGTCTGATTTAGCCACAGGTCCAGATCGGCCCGATCGGGGTGCGCGTGTAGCACGGACCAAAGCTGCCGCCGTTATACTGGCCGCCATTGAAGCCGGGCCGCCCGGGATAGCGCCACTGCCCTTCCCACCAATTGTAATATTGCGGCGTCTTGTCGATGTACCATTGGCGCTGATCGCGCTTCGCCATCTTCAGATCCGCCTTCTTCTGCATGAACAGAGGCACGCTGTTGTTCAGGGGCTGGCGATAGCCTGGCAGGAAGCCGTAGCCCTGCCAGCCTTTGGCGTTCTTCTTTGCGGGCGCCGCCATCGCATCGGCGGACAGCAACGACATGACAACAGCGAGTGAGAGGCAAATCAGGCGCGACATAGCCGGATCATAGACGCGGACCTGTGCGAACGCCACTGACACCTCGCCGCGGCCCGCTCAGCTTTCCACACGCCGCATTCGCGCACAAAGCTCGGCCGTATGATCCATCACCGGCACCACCGCGGGTGTGTCCGGGGCGGTCTCGCCTGGTGACTGCCCCGTCCGTGTCAGAGTGGCCAGCGACGCCATCACTGCGGGCGCTGCCACGCGTGCGACCTGTGCGACACCCGCCATCATGTCAAACCGTGGATGGCTGACCACCATCTCCACCACCAGGGCGAAACCGGCCAGCCCCAATGTGCGCTTGCGTGACTTGATGGACAATTTGCGAAACTTCATCCCCATGACGGGCTCACCAGGCTCGAGGGCTACGCGCCAGACTCAGCGCGCATCGACGGGTCGTCCCCTCCCAACATAACCGTGACTGTGGCAATACGTTTCGCATCTGCGAACAATACTGATCGCAAGTGATCACGTTGCGCTGAGGCGCGCGTGAATGAGATTGCGCGCAAAATTCCGCGCCGTGGCAACTAGGACAACCCGCAGCGGCCTTTCGTCTAGTTTCCCGCATGGTTCGGCGTGTATTAGCTTACCCTTGGGAATCCGGGCGTTCGCGCGTCTCGGGCGGGCCGACAACGATAAGAATGTGACACGTTGCGATTTCGGGATCGGCGCTGCGGCGCTCCCCGCCGTCTCGGAGATCGCACCGGATATCGAGGAAATGCAATGACACGAGGTTTCGCTCGCGCGCTCGGCGCAGTCGCCATCCTGCTGGCCGGCGCCGGCAGCGCCCAGGCGCAGAACTGGCCCAACAAGCCGATCCGCATGGTCGTGCCCTACACTGCTGGCGGCTATACCGACCTGATGGCCCGTCTTGTCTCCGAGAAAATGTCGACCGCACTGGGCCAGACAATCGTGATCGAGAACAAGCCGGGCGCCAATGCGGTGATCGGCACCGATGCCGTCGCCAAGGCTGCTCCCGATGGCTACACCTTCGGCACCGTGATCGCCGCGCATTCGGTGAACCCTTCGCTCAATCCGAAGCTGCCCTATGACACGATGAAGGACTTCACCTATGTGTCCCTCACCTCAGTGGCACCGCTGATCCTGATCGCGACGCCGTCTCTGCCGGCCAAGGACATGAAGGAATTGATCGCGCTCGCGAAATCGAAGCCCGGACAGCTGAACTTCGCATCCAGCGGCATTGGCTCCGCCGCACATCTCACCATGGAAATGCTGAAGAGCCGCGAAGGCCTCAATCTGCAGCACATCCCGTACAAGGGCACGGCTGGTGCGCTGCAGGATACGGTCGGTGGCCAGATCAACGTGATGTTCGACGTCATCGGCCCACTGATGTCGCAGGTGAAGTCCGGCAACGCCAAGGCGCTCGCCGTGGCTGCGAATGCCCGTGTGCCCGCCGCCGGCGACGTGCCGACCATGGCGGAGGCCGGTGTGGCGGATTTCACCTCCGGTACCTGGTCGGGCATCATCGCGCCGGCAGGCACGCCGCAGGAGATCGTCGATCGCGTCGCGGCCGAAGCCAAGAAGGCCCTCGCCGATCCCGAGCTGCGCAAGAAGCTCGACGATCAGGGCATCGTGCCAATGGGCACGTCGCCGGAGGAGTTCAAGACCTTCGTCACCGGCGAAATTGCGCGATGGAAGAAGGTGATCACCGACGCGGACATCAAGGTCCAGCAGTAAGATCGATCAATCGCGCGTCCGTGATCGGACGCGCGATTGCTTACCGAGCAGACAGGTGTACTGCAGGAAACAGCAATTGGCACGACAATTTCAGCTCTATGAGCGACATGACTAAAACCACCAGCGCCTCGCCGTCCAGCCTGATCGATGCACGCATCGAGGAGCTAGGCGACTGGCGTGGCGCGACGCTCGCGCATGTCCGCGCATTGATCAAGGCGGCGGTGCCTGACGTCACCGAGGAATGGAAATGGCGCGGGGTGCCAGTCTGGGAGCACAACGGAATCATCTGCACGGGCGAAAGCTATAAAAACGCGATAAAGCTCACTTTTGCCAAAGGCGCAGCACTCGACGATCCCGCGGGCCTGTTCAATGCCAGCCTCGACGGCAATGTCCGCCGCGCCATCGATCTCCATGACGGCGATCCGATCGACGAAATGGCTTTCACGGCGCTGGTACGAGCAGCTGCCGCGTTGAACACAACGAAGAAGCGGAAGTAGCCAAACGCGCAAGCTGCACATAACGCGCTACCATCATAGAATTATTCCATGTGGATGAGTGCGCCGCGGCAAGGGTTCCTTGTCGCCTGCAGCCATCTGGCATCTCACAATCCCTGCATTTCCAAGAGTGATTTGCAGGTCTGACATGCGATTGATCGGTGCAGTTCTGGTCGCTTTCCTCTGCCTCTATTTCATCGACCATCACTTTGCCAACGGCCGCTACACCAGCGTGGCCACGTCCATGGTGAAGCGGATTTTCTGACGCGTGTAGCCATTGTCTGAGCAATTTGCCGCATGGCGCGGCGTTGGTTGTCGCGCGCTGCAACTGTTAGCTTGCGGGAAATGAGCGAGGTATCGCGATGAACATTTCCTGCCTGTGTAACGCCGTGCAAATCCGGATTTCCGCCGAACCTATTGCGCAATTCTGGTGTCACTGTGCCGACTGCCAGAGCGTGCACGGCGCGGCCTATGTGGCCGAGTCGATCTATCCCGCAACAGGAGTTGAGATCGTCTCGGGCGAGACCACGAGATTCGCGCTAAAACGCACCCCGCGGATCAGCTGCGCCAGATGCAGCACGCGCCTCCTGGTCGAGCTCCCGGAAATCGAGATGCGGGCCGTCAACGGCTATCTCCTCAAGGACCTGTTCAAACCGGCCCTGCACATCCATTGCAGTGAAGCCGCAGCGCCGGTGAAAGATGGCCTGCCTCATTTCGCCACCAAGCCAGCAGCATTTGGTGGCGATGACAGGATGGTGGATTGGTAGCCCAAAAAGCCCACGGCCGCCACTTGCATGCAATTGCATCCATCCTTAGGTGTTCCGGACCATTCACCTGCTCCGGAGCAGCCCGATGACCGATGCCCCCTACACACCCCCGAAAGTCTGGACCTGGAACAAGGAGAATGGCGGCGCTTTCGCCTCGACCAACCGGCCGACAGCGGGTGCCACGCATGAGAAGGAGCTGCCTGTCGGCAAGCATCCCTTCCAGCTCTATTCGCTGGCCACGCCGAACGGGCAGAAGGTCACGATCATGTTCGAGGAGCTGCTGGCCGCCGGCCACAAGGGCGCGGAATATGATGCCTGGCTGATCAAGATCGACGGCAACCAGTTCGGCTCGGGCTTCGTCGACGTCAATCCGAATTCCAAGATTCCTGCCTTGATGGATCGCAGCGGCAGCAAGCCGTTTCGCGTGTTCGAATCCGGTGCCATCCTGATGCATCTCGCCGAGAAATTCGGCGCCTTTCTCCCAAAAGACGGCCCAGAGCGTGCAGAAACCCTATCCTGGCTGTTCTGGCAGATGGGCAGCGCGCCCTTCCTCGGCGGCGGCTTCGGTCACTTCTACACCTACGCGCCCTTCAAGATCGAATACGCCATCGACCGTTATGCCATGGAGACCAAGCGCCAGCTCGACGTGCTCGATCGCCAGTTGGCCAAGACCGAATTCATCGCAGGCCAGGACTACAGCATCGCTGACATGGCGATCTTCCCCTGGTATGGCGCCCTTGCCGAAGGCGTCATCTATAACGATGCCGGCACATTCCTCGACGTCGCCAGCTACAAGAACCTGCAGCGCTGGGTCAAAGCCGTTGGTGATCGCCCCGCGGTCAAGCGTGGTCGCATGGTCAATCGCACGTCCGGCGATCCAGCCCGTCAGCTTCACGAGCGTCATGACGCCAGCGATTTCGAGACGAAAACACAGGATAAAATCGAGGCGCAGGCTGGCAAGGCCTGATCGACCGAGACAAGAAAAAGCCCCGCACCAGCGGGGCTTTTTGGTCTGATGTAACGGGCTGTGCGCTCGCGCGCTCAGCCTTTCATGCACTTGTCGATGGAGCTTTTCTTGGCAGCCCCGGAGAGCGGCTTGCCTTCGGCACTCTTGGCATTATCCGTGCAGCACTTCTTCATGTGGCTCGTCTTGGCGGCGCCGGCGAGCGGCTTGCCATCGGCCGACATGGCGGTGCAGGCGGCCCCCTGCGCCAGAGCGGGCGCGGCGGCAAACATGCTCAAGAGGACGAGAACAGACAGGCGTTTCATGGACCGACTCCCAGTTTGTTGGAATCGCAGCCTAGCGTAACGGCACGACGCCGCAATGGCAGCAACGCGCACCGATATACCGTTTTTAGACGCTGTGGCGTGGCTTTGCGATCTCGCCGCGCGTGGTCGCGACGCCCATCTCAAAGCTGTCGGCGATACGGCGGGCACGCAGGTTGATGGCGTCGGCGACATCCGTGTCGAAGATCTCGCGCACCGTCGGCTCGAACAGCAACAGCCAGCGGTCGAAATGCGCCCCGGTCAGCGGCAGCATCAGATGCGGGCGCATTGGCCGGCCGTTGTAGCGACCGGTCTTCAGCATCATCGACGACCAGAAATCGGTGAGTTGGGACAGGTGGTGGTCCCAGTCGGCCACCGCCGCCTTGAAGATGGGGCCAAGCAGATCGTCTTCCCGGGCGCGGCCATAAAAGGTCTGCACCAGGAGTGCGATATTCGCCTCGTTCAGGGATGGCTGAAAGCTGGTGAAGCCGATTGCCGAGGGCTGCGTCATGCGCCTGATGTAGGCGACGGCGGCTGCCGCGGCAACTGCTCTTTCCCGCGGAGTTGATCCAACGCAAACTCGGTTGCGACCATCCGCCATCTGCGCCCGTTCCATCGGATCCCGGTATTCTCCGGCTTTTTGCTATAGGATGACGCCAAAAAAACGGGACCCGAAATTGCAAGGACGCCTTCACTTGCCCGAAGCTCTCTTCTCCGGCCGCTCCGGCGAGTTTCCAACCTTTGAAACCTCGGATTTCGCGGGCGAAGGTTCATTCTACTTCGATCTTGTCCGACTGGAGGACCGCGACGACATCCCGCGCGGCTTCCTGCACCGGCACAACTACTACCATCTGCTCTGGATGACCCGCGCCAGCGGCACGCATACGCTCGACTTCGCGCATTTCGACGTGCGCGACCACGCGGTGTTCTTTCTCTCGCCGGGTCAGGTCCATGCATGGACGTCGTCGGTCAAGCCTCATGGCTACGTGCTGAACTTCAGCACAGACTTCTTCGCCCGGATGTTTCCGCGCGCCGACGATGTCGCGAAACTCCCGTTCTTCCAACCCGCGCGCGGCAACAGCGCACTCTATCTCACGCAGGCCCAGCATGACGGCATGCTGCCGCTGCTCCGCGAGATGGAAAGCGAGTCCCGCGATCGCCGGCCGGGCTTCCCCGATGTGGTGCGATCCTGCCTGCTGATCCTGCTCACGCGCCTCCGCCGTCTGTGCCCCGACAACGAGC
Organism: Tardiphaga sp.; assembly: GCF_044340795.1. Lineage (GTDB taxonomy): Bacteria > Pseudomonadota > Alphaproteobacteria > Rhizobiales > Xanthobacteraceae > Tardiphaga. Next base: position 54,182 of record NZ_JBIISY010000001.1, on the reverse strand, counting down.
CCGCTGGTGGCATAGGCTTGCACCAGGCGCTCGCGCGCCGTTTCACGATGCTGGTGGAAACACACTACCTGCGCTTCGAAACCATCGGCCAATATGCCGAGGCGCTTTGCGTGAGCGAGCGTCAGCTCAATGACGCGGTCAAGCGAACTTTGGCGCGCACAGCCGGCCAAGTGGTGCAGGAACGCGTGCTGCTCGAGGCCAAGCGCTGGCTGAGCAATACCGAGACGGGTATCGCCGAGATCGCGTTCCGCCTCAATATCGAGGACCCCGCCTATTTTGCGCGCTTCTTCAAGAAGCAGACCGGCGTCACGCCGGGTGACTTCCGAAGGAAGCATTGCCGTCCGCTGGACTGGCACGCGGAAAAGTCCAACACAACGTCTGATCCGTCCTAGCGCCGCCGCCGCACGGCTGCATACAGTGTTCCGCATGGACGCCTGACCGGGCGTTGCCGTCGCCACTTTGCGCGTTCGCATGCGCATGTCGACAGAACATAAAAACAAAAGGCCGAGGAAACGAATGTACAAGGCAATCACTCCGTTGCGGGGCCTCGTCGTGGCCGCAACACTGGTCCTCACCTCCGTCAGCGCGCTGGCCGACTACCCGGATCGTCCCATGCGCGTGATCGTGCCGTTCGCCGCCGGTGGCGCCACCGACGTAATCGCGCGCACCGTGGCGCAAGCGATGTCGGTCCGGCTCGGCCAGTCGATCGTGGTGGAAAACAAGGCCGGCGCCAACGGCAATATCGGCGGTGCGGCCGCTGCGCGCTCGGAACCCGATGGCTACACCCTGCTGATGGCCACTTCGAGCCACGCAATCAACGCATCGCTCTACAAGAACCTGAGCTACAGCCTGACGCGCGATTTCGTGGCCTTGTCGAATCTGGCATCGGTGCCGCTGCTGTTGGTGGTGCACCCGTCGGTGCCGGTCAATTCGGTGAGCGAGCTGGCCGCTTACGCCAAGGCCAATGCAGAGCGCATCAACTATGCGTCGGGCGGCGTCGGCACTGCGTCCCATCTGTCCGGCGAACAGTTCAGCACACTCGCGGGCGCGAAGATCACGCACGTCGCCTACAAGGGCGGCGCGCAGGCGCTCAATGACATGATCGGCGGCCAGGTGCAGATCATGTTCGCCAACCTCCCCGAAGTTCTCTCTCTGGTGCAGGGCGGCAAGCTCAAGGCGCTCGCGGTGACCGGCAGCACGCGCCATGCCGCCTTACCCGACGTGCCCGCTTTCTCAGAGACGCCGTATCCCGGCATGAACCTCCGCTCGTGGTTCGGCCTGTTCGTACCGGCCGGCACGCCACCTGCTATCGTCGAGAAGCTTTCGCAGACCATCGTTCAGAGCGTGGCCGACCCTGCTGTCCAGGAGAAGCTCAAAGGGCTCGGCGCCGACCCTGTCGGCGACAATCACGCGGCATTCCAGAAATACGTGAATGACGAGGTGGCGCGCTGGGCCGTGCTCGTCAAACAATCCGGCGCCACCGCCGAATGACCCCGTTGATCTGCCACCGCTCGAGGAAACCCCATGCTGCTTGACGTCCGCACCTATACCTGCCGCCCCGGCACCATCAAGAAACACCTGGCGCTGTATGCCGAGCACGGCTTCGCGATCCAGAGCCGCCATCTCGGCAAGCCGCTCGCCTACGCGCAAATCGAGACCGGCAATGTCAACAGCTACATGCACATCTGGGTCTATGACAGCGCCGCCGATCGCGAGGCCAAGCGACAGGCGCTGCAGAAGGATCCGGAATGGGCAGGCTACCTGAAGATCAGTGCCGAGGCTGCCTATCTCGTCAGCCAGGAAAACCAGCTGATGACCCCAGTCTCGTTCTTCAAGCCTTAAACGGATCTGCAGTCGCGGCATCTAAAATGCCGCGACCGCCATTACAAATTTAGTTGCGATAGGACGGGTCGGCCCGATCCAGCTTGCGCAGCAGCGCCGGCCAGGCGAGCTCGCCGCTGAGGCCGGGAACATTGTCGCGCGGCTTCATGCGGTCATAGGTGTCCTGCAGCACGTGCTGCGGCGGCGTTACCAGCTTGGTGTTGCAAGACAAGGCCGCCACCTGCACCTCGCAGGCCCGCTCCATCCGGAACAGCACGTTGAAGGCAGATGCGATGGTCTTGCCGACCACCAGCAGGCCGTGATTGCGCAACACCATTGCCTCGTGATCCCCAAGATGGGCGATCAGGCGCTCACGCTCCTCGGGATTGTCCGCGATGCCTTCGAAGTCATGATAGGCGACATGGAGGAACCGCATGCAGGTCTGCGCCACCGGGAGCAATCCGCATTCCATCGCCGAGACGGCCATGCCGGCAACCGTATGCGTATGAGCGACGCAATCGACATCGTGGCGCGCCATATGGATGGCGCTGTGAATCACGAAGCCTGCGGCATTCACGCTGTAGTCGGAGGCATTGAAAATCGTGTTGCCGTCGAGGTCGATCTTCACCAGGCTCGATGCGTCGATCTCCTCATAGAGCATGCCATAGGGATTGATCAGGAACTGATCTTCCGTTCCCGGCACGCGGCAGGAGATGTGGTTGGCGATCATCTCGGTCATGCCGTACATCGCCGTGAGACGATAGCAGGCGGCGAGATTGACGCGGGACTGCCACTCCTCCGGGCTCACCTGCTCCTGAACGGAGCGGACGACCTTGACGGCGGGTGCGCTGACGGCTGCATTCATTGGTGTTCTCCTCTCTCACGCGGTCAATCGACCGTGATATTCGCTTCACGAATAAGCTTGCCGAGACGTTCGCTTTCGCTCTTCACATGCGTGTTGAGTTCGGCAGGCGTCATCGGCCAGGGCTGATTGCCCATCGGATCCATCTTCTTGGCGAATTCCGGCGTCTTGATCACCTTGTTGATGGCAGTACTGAGCTTGTCCACCACCGGCTGCGGCGTGCCCGCCGGCGCGAAGACAGCGAACCAGGTGGAGCCGACGATGCTCGGGAATCCAAGCTCCTTGAAGGTCGGGACATCCGGCAGCTGCGGCAGGCGCTCTTCCGACAGAACCGCAATGGCGCGATACAGGCCGGCATTGTGGTTCGGCACCGTATTGGTCAGCGCTTCCACATTGCTGTCGACCACGCCGGCAAGCAGATCGTTCATCGCCGGCGCGGCGCCGCGGTAATGCACATGCTGCAATTTCACGCCGAGCCCGCGGGCGACGATCTCGCCCATCAGATGCACGGTGCTGCCGGGTCCGTTGGTGGCGTTATTAACCTTGCTGGGATTGGCGAGTGCATAGGCCCGGAACGCCGCGACGTCCTTGGCCGGGAAATCCTTCTTCACGTTGAAGGCGAACGGCACCTTCACAACCATCGATACAGGCGCGAAGTCATCGAGCTTGTACTTGATCGAAGCCAACAGATGCGGATTGGTTGTAAACGTCGTCGCCGCGGCAAACAGCAGCGTGTAACCATCCTTGTCGGCGCCCGCGACATATTGCGCCCCGATCGAAGTCGAGGCGCCACCGCGGTTTTCGATGATGACCTGCTTGCCCAGCTCATTGCCGAGCTGCTCGGTGAGCACGCGCGCGACAATGTCCGTCGTTCCGCCCGGCGGAAATGGCACCACCATCGTAATGTTGCGATCAGGATATTGCTGCGCCTGCCCCGGCGCCACGGCAATCAGCGATGCGGCAAGGGCCGCGGCGATGGCAATGCATCGACCAGTCTTGATGCTCACGTTCACTCCCGTTTTGCGCCGTCCCATCGCGTCTTCGACGACGTGGGCCGGCATTATCGGGAGAAGCTAGAGCAACGTTCCGGGCGATGCGAGAACTAAATCAGCCCATCAGCCATCGGAATATGCGGACTGAGATCAGTGCGCAGTGGCCTTTGAAAACACATTGATGACGACCACGCCCGCAACGATCAGGCCGAGACCGCCCAGAGCTGGCGCATCCAGTTTCTGGCCCTGGAACACCCATGCAATCGTCGTGATCAGGACGATGCCGACACCCGACCAGATGGCATAAGCGATGCCACTCGGAATGGTACGAAGTGCCAGCGACAGGAAGTAGAACGAGATCGCATAACCCGCGACCGTGATGGCCGACGGCATTGGTCTGGTGAAACCATCCGATATTTTGAGAAAGCTGGTGGCGATCACCTCCGACAGGATCGCCACCGCAAGATACAGATAGGTCATGATATCCGCCTCGCTCGGCCCTGCTCCGGCTTCGTGTTCGCCACGCGCTCCAGATAGTCGCGATGGATCGCCTGCACCGTAACACGGTCGTCGAACTTCACCCGCATGCTGTTCGGCGAGCCCATGCCGACGATGACGCCCTCACGGGCGCCATAACTCGGATGTCGCTCGAGCCCCAGCGGCGACATCCGCACCCGGTCGCCATAAGTCAGGCGATCCGGATCCAGTTCGCGATCGAATTCATCAATCATGCTTCGCGGCATCGATGTCTTCCCCGTCAACTTGGCCGTGACGCGGCGTCATGGGCAGGCTCGGCGGCCCCGCCGTCGTCGCGATGTTTGCGCTTCTCCGGCATCCGCTTGAGCACGAACACATAGAACACCGGCACGAACAGCACCGCGAGCACCGTGGCCGAGATCATGCCGCCGAGCACACCAGTGCCGATGGCATTCTGGCTGCCCGCACTGGCGCCGGTTGCGATCGCCAGCGGGGTCACACCGAGAATGAAGGCAAGCGACGTCATCAGGATCGGCCGGAAGCGGAGATAGGCCGCTTCGATCGCTGCCTCCCGCAAGGACTTGCCCTCGGCATGCAACTCCTTCGCAAATTCCACGATCAGGATCGCGTTCTTCGCGGACAGGCCGATGATCGCGATCAGGCCGACCTTGAAATAGATGTCGTTCGGCATGCCGCGCATCATCACCGCGAGCAGCGATCCGATGATGCCAAGCGGCACCACCAGCATCACCGACAGCGGGATCGACCAGCTCTCATACAGCGCCGCCAGCAGGAGGAAGACGAACAGCACACTGAGCGCCAGCAGGAACGGCGCCTGGTTGCCGGACTCGATCTCTTGCTGCGATTGACCCGCCCACTGGAAACCGAAACCATCCGGCAACTGGCCGACCAGCCGCTCCATTTCCTTGATGGCGTCACCTGACGAGAAACCCGGCGCCGCATCGCCGGCGATACGGATCGACGGATATCCGTTGAAACCGACCACCTGCACCGGTCCCTTCGCCCACTCCGTGCGCGCGAAAGCCGAGAGCGGGACCATGCCGCCGCTGGCATTGCGCACATTGAGCTTCAGGAGATCATCCGCCTGCATGCGATGATCGTCCGCGGCCTGAATGGTGACACGCTGCATGCGACCGGCATTGGGGAAGTCGTTGACATAGGACGAGCCGAGGCTCGCCGACACTGTGGCATTGATGTCCGCAAAAGACACGCCGAACGTATTCGCCTTCTCGCGGTCAATGACGAGATTGAGCTGTGCTGAATTTGACAGGCCCTCGATCCGCAATCCGACCAGCACCGGGCTCTTGGCGCCTGCGGCCATCAGCTGGCTCGCTGCAGCGGACAGCGCCGCCGATCCGCGGCTGCTGCGATCCTGCAGACGGAAGGTGAACCCGGTGGAATTGCCAAGACCTTCGATCGGCGGAGGAGAGAGCGCGAACGCCTGCGCATCGCCGATCTTGGCGAATTCGGCATTGGCGCGGTTGACGATCTCGGGCGCAGCGTCCTTCGCCTTGCGTTCGCTCCAGTCCTTCAGCGTCGGGAATGCGATGCCGGAGCTTAGGCCATTGCCGGAGAAACTGAAGCCGAGCACGGTGAACATGCTCGCGACGCCCTCCTCCTTCATGAAGACGCTCTCGACCTGCTTCACGGATTCCAGCGTGCGCGACTGGCTTGCTTCCGGCGGTGCCTGAATATCGGTGATCACGTAGCCCTGGTCCTCCGTCGGCAGAAAGCCGGATGGCAACCGCATATAGGCCCAGCCGAGGCCGACCAGCAGAGCGAGATAGACAACCATGATACGGCCGGTGCGATTGGTCACCCAACCGACGCTGGAGCGATAGCTGCCGGCAAGACGATCGAAGCCGCGATTGAACCAGCCGAAGAAGCCGCCCTTCTCGTGATGGCCTTTCGGGATCGGCTTGAGGAACGTCGCGCACAATGCCGGGGTCAGCGTCAGCGCGAGAAAGCCCGAAAACAGGATCGACACCACCATGGTGAGGCTGAACTGCCGATAGATGATGCCGACCGCGCCCGGGAAAAATGCCATCGGCACGAACACGGCCGTCAGCACCAGCGTGATGCCGATGATGGCACCGCTGATCTGCTTCATGGCCTTGATGGTCGCCTCACGCGGCGACAGCCCCTCTTGCGCCATCAGCCGCTCGACGTTCTCGACCACGACGATGGCGTCATCGACGAGAATGCCGATCGCCAGCACCATGGCGAACATGGTCAGCACGTTGATGGAGAATCCGGTGGCGAGCATCACCGCACAGGTGCCGAGCAGCGCGATCGGCACCACGATGGTCGGGATCAGCGTGTAGCGGAAGTTCTGCAGGAACAGGAACATGACGATGAAGACGAGACCGATCGCCTCCGCCAGCGTGTGCAGGACCTTCTCGATCGACGCCTTGACGAATGGCGTCGTGTCATAGGGGATTTCGTAGGTCAGCCCCTTCGGGAAGAACTTTGACAGCTCCTTCATCTTGGCATTAACGGCCTCGGAGGTCGCCAGCGCGTTGCCCGTCGCCGACATCTGCACGCCAATAGCCGCTGCCGGCTTGCCATTCAGGCGGCTGGCGAAGTTGTAGTCCTCGCCGCCGACCTCGACGCGCGCGACATCGCGCAAACGTACCGAGGATCCGTCGCGATTGGCGCGCAACACGATGGCGCCGAACTCGTCGGGTGTACCGAGCTGGCCCTTGACCAGCACGGGCGCGGAGACTTCCTGCGACACCGGATTGGGCGTCGCGCCGATACGGCCGGCCGACACCTGGGCATTCTGTGCCGCGATCGCGGCCGTGATGTCGGTGGATGTCAGACCGAGGCCGAGCATCTTGTCGGGATCGATCCAGACGCGCATCGAGCGCTGGGTGCCGAACAATTGCCCCTTGCCGACTCCCGGCACGCGCCGGATTTCGCTTAGCACGTTGCGCGTGATGTAGTCGCCAAGCGCGATACTATCCATGCTGCCATCGGTGCTCTGCATCGAGATGAATAGCAGGAACGCGATAGAGCCTTCCTCGACGATGATGCCCTGCTGGGTCACTGCGCGCGGCAGCCGCGATTCCACGCGACGGATGCGGTTCTGCACATCCACCGTCGCCTGCGCGATGGTTGTGCCCGGCTGGAACGTGACGTCGATCTGGATCGCGCCGGTCGCATCCGCCGTCGACTCGAAATACATCAGGCCGGGAATGCCGTTGAGCTGATCCTCGATCAGCCGCGTCACGCCCTGATAGATTTCCTCGGCAGACGCACCGGGATAGTTGGTGGTGATGGCAATGCGCGGCGGCGCGATGCTCGGATATTGCGCCACCGGCAAATTCGGTATCGCCAGCGCGCCGGCGATCATGATGAAGATGGCGACCACCCAGGCGAAGATCGGTCGCGCAATGAAGAAATTTGACATGGATGGCCCGCCTTACTTCGATGCCTGCGGGGCGGCATTGGCTGAGCGGCCGATCCACGGTTTCGGATCGACGGCTGCGCCGGGCGCGAGCGTCTGGAAACCTTCGACCACGACGCTGTCGCCGGCGTTCAGACCGTTCTTGATGATCCAGCGTCCATTGACGAGACGCGACGGCGTCACGCTGCGCAGTTCAGCCTTGCGTTCGGCATTGACCACATAGAGCTGTGCCTGCCCGCCGGGATCACGCTGAAGCGCCCGTTCCGGGACCGACAGCGCGTCCTTCTGCTCGCCCTGCACGATCTGCACGCGCACATACATGCCCGGCAACAGATCGCCCTCCGGATTTGGGAATTCGCCGCGTAGCGTGACCTGGCCAGTCGTCGCATCGACGGCCGCTTCCGAGAACAGCAGACGTCCCTGCTGCGCATATTCCGAACCATCATCGAATTTGAGACGGACGTCGGCCGCATCGCCGCCCTGCGCCTTCGCACTCGCCTGCGCAGCGCGCTTGAGCGTCAGCAGCTCGTTCGCCGACTGGGTGAAGTCCGCATAGACAGGCTCGAGCTGCTGAATGGTCGCAAGGCTCTCGCTGCCGCCGACGCTGACCAGCGCGCCTTCGGTGATCAGCGCGCGGCCGATACGACCGGTGATCGGCGCGCGGACTTCGGTGTATTGCAGATCGAGCTGTGCGGACTCCAGACCCGCGCGCGCCGACATTTCGTCGGCTTCGGCCTGCGCGAGTTCAGCCACGGCGCGATCATAGAGCTGGCCCGTGGTGACATCACGCTCCTTCAGCTGCGTTTGACGATCCGCCTGCTGCTTGGCCAGTACCCGGGTCGCTTCCGCGCGTTGCAGCGCCGCCTTGGCGCTGGTGACGCGCACACGGAATGGCGCGGGATCGATGCGATAGAGCACATCTCCTTCACGGACGATGGTGCCCTGCTTGAACACCCGCTCGACCACGATGCCGGCGACCCGCGGCCGCACTTCGGCGATCCGTGTCGGCGCAATGCGCCCTGGCAGGTCGTTGACGATCCGCAGGGTCTCCGGTGTCACCGTGACAACACCGACCGAGGCTGCCGGTGCTGCCTGGTCGGCCCCGGCCTGCTTGCCATCGCCGCAGCCCCCGAGCGCAAAGGCGATTGCCAGCACCCCCGCAATGCGAACAGGAAATGTCGAAATTTCAGCCACTTATATCACCATCAAACAGAACGCCGGAGCTCGCCTGACAAGGCGCTCACGGCGGGAAACCAGATCCGGTCATTGACTCGGGCCAGAAACATACCATCTGGTTGGTTTGCGTTTCAACCCGATTTCCTGCAATGCAGCAAAGCACGATCCCGTGACCGTTATTGCTTGCAACGACCGGCCCTGCCCGGCGAGATGATGCGATGTCCGAAGGCTATGAGCGCAAAAAACAACCCGAACTGGTTCGCCGCACGCTGATCGACTGCGCGGCGCGTCTCGCCACCGAATGCGGCCTGCAGGCCGTCACTGTGCAGGCGGTGGCAGATGCTGCGGGCGTGACCAAAGGCGGCCTGTTCCACCATTTCCCGAACAAGCAGGCGCTCATCGAGGCGGTGTTGAAGGACCAGCTCGACCGGTTCGACGCGGTCATCGAGGCGCAGCTGACGCAGGATGGCGACAGCCATGGGTGCTTTACCCGCGCCTATGTGATCGCCAACCTGTCGATGGCCGAATACGCGCCTGCGCTGGAATCCACCTGCATCGCGCTACTGACCGATCCGGTCGCACGGAACCATTGGTCCGACTGGCTGCGGGCGCGCCTTGCCCGTCACCATGCAACGGATTCAGCCCCCGAGCTCGAACTGGTCCGCTATGCCGCGGACGGGGCCTGGCTCGCCGATCTGCAGCAGGTGCCGGCCGATCTGCGGATGTCGCGCGACCAGCTGCGCGCCAAACTGGTTGCGCTCACGACCATGCGTCCGGGGTAAATCAGCACCGCTTTCCCGGACGGTGTGGCGGCTCGTCACACGGACTATCTCCGCACCACTCAACGACGCGAGATACCCGTGACCGACGTGACACCCCTGCCCGCCGCTGCGCTTGATCCAGCCTTCTTCCAATTGCTCACGACGAGTTTCGCGCGAACCGTCGGCCGGCCACTGGTCGCCTCGAACCAGGACGCGACATGGCTCTATGCCGAGGCGCCATTCGCCGTGCTCGCGCATAGCGCGGCCGCCGATCCGATCTTCGTTTACGCGAACAAGACCGCGCAGCGCTGTTTCGAATACAGCCTGGATGAATTCGTCACGATCCCGTCACGCCTGTCGGCGGAAGCGCCCAACCGCGAGGAGCGGCAGCGCCTGCTCGACGCCGTTGCCCGCGACGGCTTCATCGACAATTATCGCGGATTGCGGATCGCGAAATCCGGCCGCCGCTTCTGGATCGAAGGCGGTATCGTCTGGGAACTGACCGACGACAACGGCCAGCGCCGCGGTCAGGCAGCACTGTTCACGTCATGGACGGATGTCTGACCGCGATCAGCGGTGACCGCCACCAAAACTGCTCTTGATCTGGTGCAGCAGCGTCAGCACCCAGCACAGCGCGAAGGAGCCCGCGAGGCCGTAGCCGGTGCGGCGGTCGATCAGCGACAGGCCGGTCCAGAGATAGACGCGATAGAGCCAGAGCCCGGCCAGACCGACGCCAAGCAGACAGACCAGCAGCTTCACGAAGCGCGCATTGGCGACGCCGACCGCGGCGAACAGAATGGTCAGCGGAACCAGAAACAACTGGCAGACGGCAATCAGGCTCTCGTTCACGGGCAGCTCCAGCAGAATCGCGACGGCGACTCATCTGGCGCACCCTAGTCAGCCAATTTGAAACAAATGGTTGCCCGCCTCAGGCGGTCTCGGCCACCAGCAGCTCCGCCTTGCGGATCAGCTTCAGGCTCGCCTGCAGGCGCAGGCTGCGCTTGCCGGCCAGCGCGGTCGCTTCCAGTTCGGCCCCCTTGGCATCACATGTCCCGGAAAAGCCGATGCCGATTTCATAACCACCGAACACCGGAACCTCTCCAAGCGACGGAGTGTGCTCCTGGTTGAGCATCTCGCCTTTCCAGCGGCCATCGGCCGACGAATAGGAACCGAGATAATAGAAGGACGCATCCCCACCGAGGATCCAGCCGTCCTGAAGCAGCATCACCCCGGTGAGGCCGCCATCGATGCCGTCGAGGGTGCGCAACTGGATCGAATACAGGCCATTGGCGATACCGCCCTCGCCGACCTCGCCCGGCGGTGGCAGCTCGCTATCGTCCAGGCTGGTCATCAGCGACTTGAAGGCCGCCCCCGGCATCTGCGGTGAACCACCATCGAACACGTAGGTGTCACCGGAAGCACGGCCGATGACCTTGATGGTCGAGACATCCTGCCCGAGCAGCGATTCATAGTCCGGGTCAAAGCAGTGACGGCGGCTCTCGATCTCGGCCAGCACCTTGTCGCCTTCGAAGCGATAGGTTCCGATATGCGCAAAGCCGGAATTGCCGCCGAGCATGGTGCCGCCGCGAACATACATCACGCTGCGGCCCACCGCCTCGTCGACGCTATACTCGCACTTGTAAAACCCGGTCCGCACTGACCATTCCCCACTACGCTCTCCGTAATGTAGCCGACATTGCGCAGTGAAGGAAAGCGCACCGTGTCAGCTTGGAACGATTCCGGCGGCCTTGATCACAGGCAACAGCCTGGTTTCTTCCTTGTCGCGGTATGCGGTGATGTCGGTAGTTGTAGTCGGAAATGGCTGCGCGCCGAGCTCGGCATATTTCGCGGCCAGAGTCGGATCCTTCAATGCCTGCACGGATAGCTCATTGATCCGCGCAACGATATCAGGCGGCATCCCTGCCGGGCCACACACGGCCACCCACGATGTCAGCTCATAACCAGGCAGGACTTCAGCCATGGCCGGTACATCGGGAATCGCGGGACTACGATTGGTCGTCGTCACCGCGAGCGCGCGAACCGCACCGTCCTTGATCTGCTGCAGCGAACCCGGAAGATTGTCGAACAGCGTATCCACGCGCCCCGCGAGGAGATCGACCATTGCGGGATTGCCGCCCTTGTAGGTGATGTGCTGCAGGTCGATGCCTGCGGCGCTCTTCATCATCTCGCCCGACAGATGCAGCGTCGTGCCGATGCCCGGCGAGGCATAGCTGTATTTGCCGGGATTGCCCTTGGCGAGCGCGATGAACTCCTTGAGGTCCTTCACCGGCAGGTCCTTTTTCACCACCAGGACATTCGGCAACTTCCAAAGGCCGCTGATGAAGGTGAAATCCTTGCCTGCGTGAAATGGCAGCTTGGCGTAGGTGCCGACGGCGATCGCATTGGTGGCGATCGAACCCATGCCGATGCCATAGCCATCCGGCTGTGACTTTGCGACCGCGTCGGCACCAAGCACGCCGCCTGCCCCGCCACGGTTCTCGACGACGAATTGCTGGCCGGTCAGCTCGGACATCTTCTGGCAGTAGATGCGTGACAGCGTGTCAGTGGCACCACCGGCGGCGAAGCCGACATAATAGCGAACGCTGCGGCTCGGCCATGCGCCTTGCGCTCTGGCGACATGCGGCGAGGCAATCGACGCGCCGAGCAAAGCAAGCGCGTGGCGACGAGACATGGAAATGCTGGTCGTCATGTTTCTCTCCCGTGATCTCCGCGCGCCGTGATGCCGCAGAAATTGCGGCATCCGGAATTTTTGTGCGCGTGTTAACGTGAGAGACAGTCTGGGGCTCAGGTGTGCGTTGTCAACGTGGCGTGCGGGCGCGGCTCGCTCTCGTGCGATCCCGGTGCCAACGGCGCAGTCTGATCCACCGTCGCTTCGCCATGCTGGGTCAGCGGGCGGTTACCCGCCATGGCGCGGAGCAGCACATAGAACATCGGCGTGAAGAAGATGCCGAAGGCTGTAACGCCGATCATGCCTGCGAAGACCGCAACGCCCATCGCCTGCCGCATCTCGGAGCCAGCGCCGGTGGATGTCACCAGCGGCACCACGCCCATCACAAAGGCCATCGACGTCATCAAGATCGGACGCAGACGCAGCCGGCTGGCCTCGATCGCCGCCTCGATCGGCTTGCGGCCGGCGAATTCCAGCTCGCGGGCAAATTCCACGATCAGGATCGCGTTCTTCGCCGACAAGCCCACAAGGACAATCAAACCAATCTGGGTGAAGACGTTATTGTCACCCTTGGTGATCCAGACGCCGAACATCGCCGCGAGCAGGCCCATCGGCACGATCATGATGATCGAGAGAGGCAGTGTGAGGCTTTCATACTGGGCCGCCAGCACCAGGAACACCAGCAGCAGCGCCACCGGGAACACGATCAGCGATGAATTGCCGGCGATGATTTCCTGATAGGTCAGCTCCGTCCATTCGAAGTCGATGCCCTTGGGCAGCGTCTCCTTGGCAACACGCGCCACCGCATCCTGCGCCTGCCCGGTGGAATAGCCCGGCGCAGCGCCACCATTGATATCGGCGGACAGGAAGCCGTTGTAGCGCATGGCGCGTTCCGGACCCGCACTCTCCTTCACGCGCAGCAGCGTCGACAGCGGGATCATCTCATTGCTGTCCGAGCGCACCTTCAACTGGCCGATATCGTCAGCCCGCGCGCGATATTTTGCGTCGGCCTGGACACGCACCGAATAGGTGCGGCCAAACTTGTTGAAGTCATTCACATAGAGCGAGCCGAGATAGATCTGCATCGTGTCGAAGATCGACGTCACCGGCACATTGAGCTGGCGGGCCTTGGTGCGATCCACATCCGCATAGAGCTGCGGCACATTGATCTGATAGCTCGAGAAAAGGCCGACGAGCTCCTTCTGCTGCATCGCCTTGGCGACAAAGGCCTTGGTGGCGTCGTTCAGCGCCTCATAACCGAGACCGGCGCGATCCTCGATCTGCAGCTTGAAGCCGCCGATCGTGCCGAGGCCGGCGACCGGCGGCGGCGGGAACATGGCGATGAAGGCATCCTGCAAGCCGGCATATTTCTTGTTCAGCGACAGCGCGATCGCATTGCCGGACAGCGACTTGTCCTTGCGGTCCTTGAAATCCTTCAGGCCGATGAAGACGATGCCGGAATTCGACGAGTTGGTGAAACCGTTGATCGACAGGCCCGGGAACTGGATGGCGTTCTCGACACCCGGCTCCTTCAGCGCGATCTCGCCCATCTTGCGGATCACCTCTTCGGTACGATCCAGCGTGGCACCGTCCGGCAACTGCGCGAAGCCGACCAGATACTGCTTGTCCTGGCCGGGCACGAAGCCGCCGGGCACCGCATGGAACAGATAGCCGGTGACACCGACAAGCCCGAGATAGAGCCCCATCACGATGGCACGGCGCGAGATCACCCGCTTGACGCCACCGCCATAGGCTTCCGACGAGCGCGTAAAGAAGCGATTGAAGCGCACGAAGAACCAGCCCAGCGTCTTGTCCATGAAGCGCGTCAGTACATCCTTCGGTGCATCATGTCCCTTCAGCAGCAGCGCCGCGAGCGCCGGCGACAGCGTCAGCGAGTTGAAGGCCGAGATGACTGTCGAGATCGCCACCGTCAATGCGAACTGCTTGTAGAACTGCCCGGTCAGGCCGGTGATGAAGGCCAGCGGCACGAAAACCGCGACCAGCACCAGCGCGATGGCGATGATCGGCCCGGTCACTTCGCGCATGGCCTGATAGGCCGCATCCTTCGGGCTCAGCCCCCGCTCGATATTGCGCTCGACGTTCTCGACCACGACGATGGCGTCGTCCACCACGATGCCGATGGCCAACACGAGACCGAACAGCGTCAGCGCGTTCACCGAGAAGCCGAACACATGCATGACCGCGAAGGTGCCGACCACAGACACCGGCACCGCGATCAGCGGAATGATCGACGCCCGCCATGTCTGCAGGAACAGGATGACCACCAGCACGACCAGCGCAATGGCTTCCAGCAGCGTGTGGATGACCGCCTCGATGGACGCGCGCACAAACTGCGTGGGGTCATAGACGATGTCGTAGGCGACACCGTCCGGCATGTTCTCCTTCAGCTCCTTCATCGTCTTGCGGACATTGTCGGAGATCTGGATCGCATTGGAGCCTGGCGACTGGAAGATCGGGATCGCCACTGCGGACTTGTTGTTCAGCAGCGAGCGCAGCGCGTAGTCAGCTGCACCGAGTTCGATGCGCGCGATGTCGCGCAGCCGCACGACTTCGCCATTGTCGCCGTTCTTTACAATGATCTCGCCGAATTCCTCTTCGCTCTGCAGGCGACCTTGCGCATTGATGGAGAGCTGCAGATCGAGGCCGGGCTCGTTGGGCGAACCGCCCACCTGCCCCGCTGCCGCCTGCACGTTCTGCGCACGGATCTCGCGCACCACGTCGCCCGGCGACAGGCCGCGCTCGGCGACCTTCTGCGGGTCGAGCCAGACGCGCATGGAGTAATCGCCCGAACCGAACAGCTGCACCTGGCCGACGCCCTCGATGCGCGCGAGGCGATCCTTAACGTTGAGCACGGCGTAATTGCGCAGATAGGTCATGTCATAGCGGTCGTTCGGCGACAGCAAGTGAACGACCATGGTGAGGTCAGGCGCGCTCTTGATCGTGGTGACCCCGAGCGCCCGCACTTCCGCCGGCAGCCGCGGCTCGGCCTGCGAGACCCGGTTCTGTACCAGCTGCTGCGCCTTGTCGGGGTCGGTGCCGAGACGGAACGTGACATTGAGCGTCATGCGGCCATCGGTGGTCGCCTGGCTGCTCATATAGAGCATGTTCTCGACGCCGTTGATCTGTTCCTCGATCGGCGTCGAGACGGTTTCCGCAATCACCTTCGGATTGGCGCCGGGGTAGTTGGCCGTCACCACCACGGTCGGCGGCGCAACTTCCGGATATTCAGAGATCGGCAGAGCCGGCATCGCCAGCAGACCCGCCAGGAAAATCACCGCGGAAAGCACGCCGGCGAAAATCGGGCGGTCGATGAAAAACTTTGAGAAGTTCATGACGATGATCCGTAAAACCTGCCCCGTCCGGGCGCAGTGATCTCATGCGGTCCCGAAAGGCGGCCGCGGTGACGACAAAATTGAGAGGAAAATTCCCCGCCGCGAACGGGCGGAGAAACAGGCGCAGAAACAGAAATCAGTTGGCAGATGCGGTCTTGGTCTGCGGCAGCGAGGCCGATGTCATCGCCACCATTTCGGGCTTGATGGTCACACCGGGCCGGACGCGCTGGAGGCCGTTGACGACGATGCGCTCTCCGGCCTTGAGACCGCTGAGGATGATGCGCATGCCGTCCACGGACGCGCCGAGCTGGACTTCGCGATACTCGGCCTTGTCCTTGCCATCGACCACCATCACGAACTTCTTGTTCTGATCGGTACCGACGGCGCGCTCCGAGATCAGCAACGTCTGCTCCGGCTTCGGCTGCCCCATCGAGAGGCGTGCGAACTGACCCGGCATCAGACGGCCCTCGTGATTATCGAACACCGCACGCACGCGCACGGTGCCCGAGCGCGGATCGACCTGGTTGTCGATGAACTGCATCTTGCCCTTAACCGGTGACGCGTCGGAAATCGTGGTCATCTGCACGGGAACACGCTCGATCTCGTTCGGCGTCTTCTCGTCGGCGAGCGTCTTGAGCGCGCGCGACACCACCAGTTCATCCGCATTGAAGCTGGCATAGATCGGATTGACCGACACGAGTGTGGTCAGCAACGGCGAAGATGGACCGGCGGCAATCAGATTGCCGACAGTGATCTCGACCTTGCCGACGCGGCCGGACACGGGCGCACGAACTTCGGTGTAGCTGAGATTGAGCTGAGCGGTCTTCAGAGCCGCCTGGGTGGCGGCGAGATTGGCTTCAGCTTCATGGAAAGCGTTGGAGCGATTGTCGAGATCGCGCTGCGTGATGCTGGATGTCGTGAGCTGCTGGCCGCGATCGTAATCCGCCTTGGTGAAGATCAGGCGCGCCCGCGCGGCAGACACCTGCCCCTGGGCACGATCGACTTCGGCCGCATAGAGCGCGGGATCGATCTGCACCAGCAGATCATCCTTCTTCACCAGCGCGCCTTCACGAAAATGGATCTCCTGAACGGCACCGGCGACGCGGGAACGAATTTCCACCCGTTCGATCGCCTCGAGCCGGCCGGAGAACTCGTCGGACGGCGTCGTGGCCTTGGCCTCCACCGTCGCCACCGAAGCCGGAACCGCCGGCGGAGCGGCAGGAGCCTGTTCTGCCTGAGCGGCGAATCCGGCAAGATCCCAAAGGGCGGCGCCGCCGCCCACAGTCACCGAGACGAGGAAAATACCGGCGCCAAGTGCGAATTTCCGGGCAAGAGAATTGGCCATCATGGACTCCATTTAATCTTGGACAGGACTTGAGAAAGCCCTGTCATTCCAATAGCTAAGGAAAGTACCGCCGCGCTGGCGACCCGATTTCCGGGGAATCTTGCTGCGACGCACATATCCGTAACGCCCGGTATAGATGGTCTATCGACATCCAGTGTCAAGGGACTTATCTACTGAGCGGTAGAAATCTTTTGGAGGACCCGGCAATGGCCATGGGACGTCCGCGTGAATTCGATGTCGATGCCGCACTCGACCTCGCGCTGCATGTATTCTGGCGCAAGGGTTACGAGGGCGCGTC
This sequence comes from Tardiphaga sp., assembly GCF_044340795.1. Lineage (GTDB taxonomy): Bacteria > Pseudomonadota > Alphaproteobacteria > Rhizobiales > Xanthobacteraceae > Tardiphaga. Next base: position 36,978 of record NZ_JBIISY010000001.1, on the reverse strand, counting down.
GATGGCCGACCTCACCGATGCCATGGGCATCACCAAGCCGAGCCTCTACGCCGCTTTCGGCAACAAGGAAGAACTGTTTCGCAAAGCGCTCGATCGCTATGTGGATGGGCCCGGCGGATACTTCCGCACCGGCCTGGAAATGCCGACCGCGCGCGAGGTCGTTCAACACATCCTCTATGAGTCCGTCGAGGCCGTGACCGATCCGAAGAACCCCGGCTGTCTCGCTGTCCAGGGTGCGTTGTGCTGTGGCGATGCGGCCGAGACCATCAAGCAGGAACTGATGGCACGTCGCTCCAAGGGCGAGCAGGATCTGCACATCCGTTTCACGCGCGCGATCGCCGAAGGTGATCTGCCGACTGATGCCGATGCCGGCGACCTCGCACGCTATGTGTCAGCCATCCTTCAAGGTATGGCTGTGCAGGCTGCCGGCGGCGCGCCGCGCGAGCAATTGCGCAAGCTGGCCGACATGGCGATGCGTAGCTGGCCACCTGTGTAGGTGCTATCGTCCGCTGCGACGATCAAGCTGATGCAAAATCGGCTTCATGCGTTGGCGCGAGCGTGCGGTTCATGACATGATGCCCGTGGGAACGGGATGATGGGATGAGACTTCGCACGACGGACTGAGCAATGCAGGCAAGTAATACCCGGGAGAGCGACCGTCTGAGTGCGCTTGACCGTTACGACATTCTCGACACCCCGCCCGAAGAAGCTTTTGATCGCATCACACGGTTGACGCGGAATGTCTTCGACATGCCGATGTCGGTGATCAGCCTGATCGATGGCCATCGCCAGTGGTTCAAATCCCGACAGGGGTTTGAAGCTTGCGAGACCGGTCGCGACACCGCGTTGTGCAACTACACCATTCGCGAGACGCGCCCCCTCGTCATCCCCGACACGCTTGCCGATCCGCTCTATCGCGAGCATCCGGCCGTGATTGGCGAGCCGCATGTTCGCTTCTATGCGGGCGTCCCGCTGCGGGTTGCCGGCGGCTATGCCATCGGCACGCTCTGCACGTTTGATTCCGTGCCGCGCGCGTTCAGCGCAGAACAGTCGGCCATGCTGCAGGACTTTGCCAGCATCGTGCTCAGCGAACTCGAATTGCGCACGCTGCTGATGGAGGACAGCCTCACCGGCGCGCTATCCCGTCGCGCGTTTCGCGACGAAGCCACCCGCGCCAGCACCCTCGCCGTCCGTCACGGGCACAATCTCAGCCTGATCATGTTCGACCTCGATCATTTCAAGGCGATCAACGACAACAACGGCCACCATGTCGGCGACCGTGTTCTCAAAGCCTGCGTGCAGGCCGTTCAAAGCTTGCTGCGCAAAGCCGACTCCATCGGACGCGTCGGCGGCGAGGAATTTGCGATACTGCTGCCGCATACCAATCGCGACGATGCGATGCTGGTGGCCGAAAAAGTGCGCGAGGCCATCGCCAATGTCGTCGTAAACGGGGCGAATGGGCCACTTCCGATTACAGCGAGCTTTGGCATCGCCACGCTCGAGCGCAATGCCTGCGACATCGACGAGTTGCTCCGCCGGGCGGACACGGCGATGTATGAGGCCAAGCAAAGCGGCCGTAACCGCTGCGTCGAATGGCAAGTTCGCGAAGTGGCGCCGAGCAATCTTCGCCGCGTGTTCAAGGCAGGCCATATCTCGTTCAATGGCGGGCATTCCACCATTGACTGCACCGTGCGCGGCCTGTCCGACAAGGGCGCCAGTCTCGACGTGTTGAGCACGAAGGACATCCCCGAGCACTTCAAGCTCAGTATCCCGGTCGATCACCTCTCACGCGCCTGTCACATTCTCAGCAAACGTGAGCGCCACATCGAGATCGCCTTCGGCTAGAACGCCGTCATTGCGAGGAGCCGAAGGCGACGAAGCAATCGAACGGGTCAAAGCAAGAAACAACTGGATTGCTTCGCCGCGCTCTCTAGGACGACAGAGCGGTATTCCGCCCTCTTCACGACAACGAGATCACCGCTGCGCGCAATGCTGCGTCCTGCACGCAGCCTTTGTGCTGCGCCTGCGAACATGACATTTCTCCGGATATTGCGACGCAATATTTCCGTCCAGGAGAAATCCCATTCGCATTTCCCTTCCAATTCTTGCCCTTGCAGCAGCGTCGTTCGGCATCGGCACGACCGAATTCGTGATCATGGGACTGCTGCCGGATGTGGCGCGCAGCCTGTCGGTGACCATCCCCCAGGCCGGCTACCTCGTTTCAGGTTATGCGCTCGGCGTCGTGGTTGGTGCGCCCCTGGTGGCGATGGCGACGGCCGGCATGCCGCGCAAGGCAGCCCTGTTGGCGCTGATGGCGCTGTTCACCATTGGCAATGTCGGCTGCGCGATCGCGCCCGACTATTGGCTGCTGATGCTGGCGCGCGTGGTCACATCCTTCGCGCACGGCGCGTTCTTCGGCATCGGCGCGATCGTGGCCAGCAATCTGGTGCCGCGTGAGCAGCGCACCCAGGCAGTCTCGCTGATGTTTGCGGGCCTCACCCTCGCCAATGTCCTCGGCGTTCCGTTCGGCACCGCGCTCGGTCAGGCCGCCGGCTGGCGCGCGGCGTTCTGGGCCGTCGTCGTGATCGGCGTCATCGCTTTCCTCGCCATCCTGCGTTACGTGCCGTCGGGCATGTCCGGCACACGCGGCGGCCTCGGCCGCGAATTCCGCGCGCTCGGCCGCTGGCCGGTGCTGCTGCCGATGCTGATCTCCACCACCGCCTCGGTCAGCATGTTCAGCCTCTTCACCTACATCACGCCGCTGCTCGAAGAAGTCACCGGCCTGACGCCGCATGGCGTCACCGGCGCGCTGCTGGCCATCGGCGTCGGCCTCACCGTCGGCAATCTGATCGGCGGCCGCCTCGCCGACAAGAACCTGCTGTCCACCGTGATCGGCGCGTTCATCTGCCTCGCGCTGGTGCTCGGCGCGCTCGCCGCTGTCGTGCATATGGCGATCCCGACCCTGGTGCTGCTCGTGCTGTGGGGCGGCATCGCTTTCGCGCTGGTCTCCCCGTTGCAGATCTGGGTGGTGGACGCCGCCACCGACGCGCCAAATCTGGCCTCGACGCTCAATCAGGGCGCCTTCAATCTCGGCAACGCCACCGGCGCCTGGATCGGCGGCGTCGCATTGAATGCCGGCGTGCATTATGGCCAACTGCCGCTGCTGGCGGCTTGCGTTGCGCTGGCCGGCCTTGCGATGACACTGACGCGGTTGATCAATCGCAGCGAACGTTCGGCGCAGGTCAGTCCGGCGGAATAGGCTGCACGACCTCTTCGTTTCGGTTTCAAGGACATCATTGTGGCGCTCGGGCGCGATACGTTTGCTTTTACCGCTTTCCTGGGCACCCTCACCGCGCTGCCGCCGCTGTCGATCGACATGGGCCTGCCCGGCCTCCCCGCCATCGAGGCGACATTCGCGGATGCCGCCGGCCGCGGCCCGCTGACGCTCAGCCTGTTCATGGCGGGCTTTGCGATCTCGCCCCTGATCTGCGGCCCGCTCGCCGATCGTTTCGGCCGCCGCGCCATGCTGCTCGATGGCCTGCTGCTGTTCTCGCTGGCAGCGGGCGCCTGCGCCCTTGCCCCGAATTTCACCGTGCTGCTGGCCTGCCGCCTGCTTCAGGGCTTTGCCGCCGGGGCCTGCGCGATCCTGCCCATCGCCATCGTGCGCGACCTGTTCGTTCACGGCGCCGCGCGACAAAAGCTGTCGCAGATCGCGGCCGTGCTCGGCATCGCGCCGATGCTGGCGCCGGTGCTCGGCGGCTGGGTGATGACAGTCAGCGACTGGCGCGCGATCTATGCGGCACAGGCCGCGGTCGGCCTCATCCTGCTCGTCGTCGGCGCCATCGGTCTTGCGGAATCGCAACCGGTCGAGAACCGCCGCTCGCTCAATCCGCGGCAGCTCACGGAAAGCTATCGCTTCGTGCTCGGTGATCGCAGCTTCGTCGGCTACGCCCTGCTCTATGCCTGCGCCTTTGCCTGCATGTTCGCCTTCATCTCCGGGGCTCCCTCGGTGCTGATCGGCAATCTCGGCCTGTCCACCACCAGCTTCTCGCTCCTGTTCGGCCTGACCTCCTGCGGCGTGCTGGTGGCGTCGCTGATCTCGGGCCAGCTCAGCAAACGCCAGGTGCCGTCGCGAAAGATCATCGCCTTCGGCCTGTTGCTGATGGCGGCGAGTGCCGTCGGGGCCTTGCTGCTGGTTCCTGCAAATGCTGTGACTGTCGCTTCGCTTACGCCGCTGATGGCGCTGACCATCTTCGCCTTCGGCATTCTCGCGCCATCGACCAATCATGAGGCGCTGGCAAACCTGCCCCATGTGGCGGGTTCCGCCGCCGGCGTCATGCGCTGCACCCAGATGGTGATGGGCTCCTTCGCCAGCGCCATGATCGCGGTGCTGGAGCCGTTCGGCCATCCCGCTCTGGTGATGACCGGCCTGATGTCTGTCATGGCGATCATTGCAGGCAGCATCTATCTTTGGGTCCTGCCCGCGGCAAAGGCGGGCGCAGATCACAGCTAGGCGGAGGCACCATTGATGCAGAAGAAGATCGTCGTGATCACCGGCGCTGCCGGCGCACTCGGCCGGGTCGTCGCGGATCGTGCATTGAATGACGGCGCGACCGTCGCCGTGATCGACCACGGGCACAATGACATCGACTCCACACCACAGCGCTTACAGATCGGCGGCGTCGATCTGTCCGACGCTGCGCAGGCCAGCAAGGCGATCGGCGATGTCGTCGCGCAGCTCGGCCGCATCGACGTGCTGATCAATATCGCCGGCGCCTTCAAATTCGAGACCGTCACTGAGGGCGACGGAAAGAGCTGGGAGACGATGCATCGTCTCAACCTGCTCACGGCTCTCAACACATCGCGCGCAGCGATTCCGCATCTGGTGAAATCACATGCCGGGCGGATCGTGAATATCGGCGCCATCGGCGCATTGGAGGCCGGCAGCGGCATGGGCCCCTATGCGGCGTCAAAGGCCGGTGTGCATAAACTGACGGAAACCTTGGCTGCGGAGCTGAAGGGCAAGGTCACGGTCAATGCCGTGCTGCCCTCGACCATCGACACCTCGGCGAACCGCCGCGACATGCCCGATGCGGATTTTTCGAAATGGGTGACGCCGGATGAACTGGCGAGCGTCATCCTGTTTCTGGCCAGCGATGCGGCCAGTGCGGTGACCGGCGCATTGGTACCGGTGCGCGGGCGGGTGTAGCGGCCGAACTGTCATCGCCCGCAAAAGCGGGCGATCCAGTAAACACTGACGTCCGTCCTGAATCGCAGCAGCCGGTGTCTACTGGGTCACCCGCTTTCGCGGGCGACGACAATAGAGCGGGCTGCGCTAGTTAGGTCTCAACCCCGGTCCTTTTTCTTCTTCCCGAACGCCGGCTTCTCGAACTTTGCGGCGCCATCGCGCTTGGCCTTGGCCACGTAAGTCTTCTTTTCCTTACGCGGCTTGTCGTGGAAATCCGGCTTCTTGCCTTCATAGGGCTTCTTGCCCTCATAGCCACCGTCACGCTTCGGCTTGCGATCGTCCCAGCTCGCAGACGGCTCGCGCGCACGATCGGCTTTCAACGGATCATATTTCGGCTTGCGATCCCCGCGCGGCTTGTCATCGAAATTCTGGCTGCCATAGGGCTTGTCGCTGCGCGGACGCTCACGCGGGCCGTCGTCCTTCCACGACTTGCCCTTGTAGGAATCCTTCGCCTTGAAATCCGGACGATCACCGTCAGACTTCCGGAAGTCGTCGCCCTTGCGGTGACGCTTCGGCGGGAAGTCACGATCGCCGCCGCGCGGCATCGGCGTGATCGGGCCGCCTTCCGGACCGTTCGGCAGCGCGTCGATGCGGATATTGTCTTCCTTGTCCGGGCGCTTGATCATGGTCACGAAGCGCTCGGCAGCCGCCGCCGAGATCTCGAACTCGGTGGCGCCGTCATAGATCTTGATGGCGCCGACATCGTTCTTCTCGATGCCGCCACGGCGGCAGATCATCGGCAGCAGCCAGCGGGCTTCGGCATTCTTCTGCCGGCCGATGGCGGCGCGAAACCACTTTGCGCCCTCGCCCATCGGCTCGTTCTTCTTCGGGGTCTTGCGGACGGGCAGACCATCCTCGCCCTTGCGACGGCTGCCGGCACGATCTTCGCGATCACGCGCACGGAACGTGCCGGGATCCTCGACCTCTTCCGGCGACGGCAGACGCGAACGATAGAGTCGCGCCAGTGCGGTCGCGATGGTCTCGGCCGGATGCCGCTCGAGCAGCTTCTTGGCGAACACCGCATCGTCCTCATTCGCCGCATCGTCGAAAATCTTGTCCGACATCATGCGCTCTTCGTCGAGCACGCGGATTTCATCCACGGTCGGTGCTGCGCCCCAGACCGCTTCGGTCTCGGCAAGCTGCAGCAGGAATTCGGCACGGCGACGACGCGACGGCGGCACCAGCAAAACGCTGATGCCCTTGCGGCCGGCGCGGCCGGTGCGGCCCGAGCGATGCTGCATCACTTCCGGATCGTTCGGCAGTTCGGCATGGATGACCAGACCGAGATTGGGCAGATCGATGCCGCGCGCGGCGACGTCGGTGGCGACGCAGATGCGCGCATGGCCATCGCGCAGCGCCTGCAGTGCGTGGGTACGTTCGTTCTGCGACAGCTCGCCCGACAGCGCGACGACGGAGAAGCCGCGCTCCAGCAGCACGCCCTGCAGATGCTTCACCGAATTGCGGGTGTTGCAGAACACGATCGAGGTCGGCGATTCGAAATAGCGCAGCACGTTGACCACCGCATGATCGACGTCGTTCGGCGAGATGCGGATGGCGCGGTATTCGATGTCCGAATGGCCACCTTCGCTGCCGGCGACTTCGATGCGGAAGGCGTTGTTCTGATATTCCTTGGCGAGATTGGCGATGCCGCGCGGCATGGTCGCCGAGAACAGCAGCGTGCGGCGGCTCTCCGGCGTGGTCTCGAGGATGAACTCCATATCCTCCCGAAAACCCATGTCGAGCATCTCGTCGGCCTCGTCGAGCACGACGGCCTTGATCTGCGAAATGTCGAGACGGTTGCGGCGGAGATGGTCGCACAGGCGGCCCGGCGTGCCGACAACGATGTGTGCACCGGAAGCGAGCGCGCGCTGCTCCGTGCGCGGGTCCATGCCACCGACGCAGGACACGACACGGGCGCCGGCCTGGGCATAGAGCCAGGTCAGTTCGCCGTGCACCTGCAACGCTAGTTCGCGCGTCGGCGCCACGATCAACGCCAGCGGCGCGCCGGCCTGCGGCAGCCGCTCGGCGCCTTCGAGCAGATCGGCCGCAATCGCGAGGCCATAGGCGACGGTCTTGCCGGAGCCGGTCTGCGCGGAAACCAGCAGGTCACGGCCGACGGCTTCGTCAGCCAGCACGGCGGTCTGTACGGGGGTGGATTCGCGATAGTTGCGCTCAGCCAATGCACGGGCGAGCGCCGGGGGCGTCGATTCAAAAGACACGGATGTTACCTTGGTTGCAGCAGGCCGCATGGTGCGGCCAGGACTCATCGCGACGAGCGATGCTCGAAATCGAGATACCTGGACCAAACGGAAACGAATCGGCCGTCCTTCATTTGACGGTCACGTCGGGTCCAAGGAGTCCGGAGCGTATCGGGATGGCGCGCTTTTACGCTGCTTTGCAGCAAAGCGCCAGCCCATCCTCCGGCTAAAGTTCGCTATGCGGCTTGGCCCCGTTCTGGTCTTCCTTTCCGCCCTCCTCCTTGAACGGAACCAGCAGCCACAGAGTGAGGAAGGTGAACAGGGAGATGACGACGGCGACATCGTAGGAGCCGAGTCCGACGGCCGCACCGGTGGCGCCGGTCGCCCACAGGCTGGATGCCGTTGCCGTGCCGCGGACCGAGCCGCCGTCCTTCAGAATGGCACCGCCCCCGATGAACCCCATGCCCGTCATCAGACCTTCGATGATGCGCGCGGTGCCTTCGGGGTGTCCGTTCAGGATGCCTTCCGTGGCCTGAACGATGCCGCAGGTCGCGAGCGCTACCAGTGGAAACGTCCTCAGTCCGGCACTGCGTTCGGCGCGCTCCCGGTTCCAGCCGATCGGAAGGGCCAAAATATAAGCGATCGACAGAGCAACGAGATGCGGCAAAACACCAAAAGTATCAGTTGTTTCCAAGAGGGTTTTCACGTGAGCTCCGATGATGTTCGCAAGGTGCTGGAGAATGCCAAGCCGCGTCGGCGCGGATAAACTCCTTCCCGCGACTCGCGGTTCCATCCTTGTCGTGCCCTGCCTTGATCGCTCGCCCAAATTTGGACTTCGCCTTGGAAACCTCGCTCTATCTTCCTGTGAAACGCTTCCTCGAAGACCTCGGCTTCTCGGTGAAGGGCGAGATATCGGGATGCGATCTGGTGGCACTGAAAGGCGAGGATCCGCCCGTTGTCGTGATCGGCGAGCTCAAGCTGAGCTTTAATCTGGAGCTGATCCTGCAAGCCGTGGAGCGCGCCGGCGCCTGCGACGAACTCTGGATCGCCGCCAGGATGTCGATCCGTGGCAAGGGACGCGAGAGCGATGCGCGCTACCGCAACCTGTGCCGCCGCCTCGGCTTCGGCATGTTGGGGGTCACCGATGCCGGGACGGTCGAGATCCTGGTCGAGCCGCCGACCACGGGCCCACGTCGCAATCCGAAGAAGCGCGCCCGGCTGATCACTGAACACAGGAAGCGGATCGGCGACCCCGCCCTTGGCGGCAGCACCAAGACGCCAATCATGACCGCCTATCGCCAGCAGGCGCTCGGCTGCGCCGCCGCCCTTGCCCTCGGCCCGCGCCAGCTGAAGGAGCTGAAGCCGATCTATCCCGACGCGCAGAAGATCCTGCACCGGAATGTCTATGGCTGGTTCGAGCCCGTGTCGCGCGGGATCTACGGACTGACGCCTGCGGGCCATCAGGCACTGGAAAAGTGGCCGCAACCGGCGCGCGGTCTGACCTCAGACTCAGCTTTGCAATAAAGCTACTCACCAAAGCCGTCCGGGATCACGCGGACGTAATGACGCATGGCAGCTTTGCCATGGGTTTTTCATATTGCAATGCAACAATGGCTTCGTTAGGAAGCAAATACGCAACCAGAGGCAGGACGATGAGCGGCGAGTGGAATACGAAATATGGCACCCGGCGCGTGCGGCATGATCCGCCGACCCTGGATGAGGCCATCTTCGCAGCCATCGGCATCACCGAGGACCTCGACCAGCAGGCCGAGATCGCTGCATCGCTGATGGGCCTCCCGATCGAAGAAGTTCAGGCGCAGGTCAAGAAGGCCAGCCGCCCTTCCGGCACGCTTCGGGTCAGCCGCGTCATCGCCGGCGAACAGGGCGCACAGCGCACCGTGGTCGTCGAGCGCCGCGTCACCCGGAAGATCGCCGTCGCCAAGCGCGCTTAACTTCCAAGGCATCGAACCAATAAAAAAGCAGGGCCATGGCCCTGCTTTTTCGTATCTGGATCGGATGATGCGAAAGCTCAGTGTTTGCCGAAACCGGCGGCATTGAACCAGGCACGCCATGCGGCGCGATTGTACTCGCCGACGGCCGTGGCGACGTCCACCGCGCCGGCCTTTGGCGGCACTGCAGCCTTTGCAGGCTTGTCCGACAGATCGATCAGACCCGTGGATTCGCCGTGGCGGAACGACAGCTTGGCGCCGAACTTGCCGGCCAGAGCGCGCATCGCATCGTTCTGTGCACCGGTGGTGACGCGCAGCTTCTTGTACCCCATCGACTTCGCTTTCGCGATCAACTGGGTGAACAAAACGCTGCCAACGCCCTTGCGGCGCATGCAAGATTCCACGCTGAAGGCCACTTCCGGCTCGACATTGACGAGGTCGGCCTGATGCAGCTCGGCGGCGCCGCGAATGACGCCGTCCTCGAAAAAGGCCAGGATCACCGTGCCGTCCTGCACCGAGCGCTCGGCATATTTCGCGACCCATTCATCGCTCAGCGAACCGTTGAAACGGTCGCGGCGGCTGTCACGGTCGAGGCGGAGCAGATGGTCACGGAACAGCGGGAGTTCGCTGGCCGCAAGGACACGAACCGGTCCGCCCTTGGCCGAAGCCTTGGGCGCGCGGTTGGCGATTGCGATGATTGTAGCGGGGCTGAACATGGTCCAATTCCGACGGTTAGCCGTCCGGAACACCTTGATTCTTGTACGCCCCCAATATTGTGCATCGCACAACGAATTTCAAGATCGAACACCTGCGGCAAGACCGCACCTGCCGCAGGCGAGCTATGCAACAGCTTGGAAGTTAATGGAAATTCACCATTCCATGGCGTCAGAGCACGAGTTGTGTCTGTGTCACGACACCCACCAGCTTGCCCTGCTCCGTTTCGATCCGGGTCTGCCAGACCTGGGTGCGGCGGCCGCGATGGATCGGGGTCGCCGTGGCGCGCACCGTGATGCCGGCAGCCGCGCCGCTGACAAAATTGGTTTTGCTTTCAATGGTGGTGGTGCCCTTCGCGTCTTCCGGCAGGTTGACCACCGTGGCCGCAGCCCCCACCGCATCGGCCAACGCCATCACGGCCCCGCCGTGAATGGTATGCCGCGCGGTGCACAGGTCCTCGCGCACAAGCATGGTGGCGACCACGCGGTCGAGTTCGGCCTCGATGAAGGTGACGCCCATGGATACCGAAAACGGCATCGATACGGACTTGATCTTGTCGAGCGGCGTCATGTTGTCTCCCCTGTATGATCGTCCGTCGTGGCGCGGACTGATGGCCCATGGAGACGGATGCGGGGTGCCGTGACAAGTCCCTGTTTCCGCGGCATAGCGATGCGATGCGCCACTTCCCGCCCGAACGCATTGTCTGCCTCACGGAAGAAACCGTAGAGACACTGTATCTGCTCGGTGAACAGGACCGCATCGTCGGTGTCTCCGGCTATGCGGTGCGGCCACCGCAGGTGCGGCGGGAGAAGCCGCGGGTATCGGCTTTTATATCTGCGGACGTACCCAAAATTCTCGCGCTGGAGCCCGATCTGGTGCTCTGCTTTTCGGATCTGCAGGCCGAGATTGCCGCTGCACTGACCCGCGCCGGGGTCGCCGTGCATGTGTTCAATCAGCGCGACATTGTCGGAATTCTCGCGATGATCCGCACTTTGGGCGCTCTGGTTGACGCCAAAACACGCGCGGAAGCGCTGGTGACGCAGCTTTCGTTGCGGCTTTCCAGCGTCAACACAGCGGCAAACTTGCGGCAGGCCAGACCGCGCGTCTATTTCGAGGAATGGGACGATCCGCTCATCACCGGCATCGGCTGGGTGTCGGAACTGATCGAACTCGCCGGCGGGATCGACGTGTTTCCGCAAATGCGTTTTCAGAAATCCGCCAGGGATCGCATCGTGTCGCAGGATCAGGTCCGCGAGGCCATGCCGGATGTCATCCTCGCCTCCTGGTGCGGCAAGAAAGTCGCGACCGAGCGGATCAGGCAACGGCCGGGATGGGGTGACATTCCAGCCGTGCGCGACAATCGCATCATCGAGATCAAATCGCCGCTGATCCTGCAACCGGGACCAGCGGCTCTGACCGATGGGCTCGATGCCATTGTGAAGGCGTTGTGGCCGTAGCCTTCAGCCGTTCGGATATTCCAGCGCATAGGCATCGGTCAGCGCGTCATCAAGCAACCGGCCCTCGCTGAAAATCTGCAGCGATGCAGGACGCTCGACACCGGGCAGCAGACGCGGGCACGGCTCCGGTGCGCCGATCACGGTCTTTACCGGAATGCGCTCGGCATAGATCGGCAACTCGTAGTCCTCATCGTCATCCGCCACGCCCTTGGCGCGGATTTTGGCGGAGGCTTCCTCGATCTCCATCGCGATGAAGGACGTCGCCTTCATCTCCTGCGCCGTGGTCGCGCGCAGGCTCGCGGTGCGATCGGGGAAGAAGCGATCGACCATGGCGATGCCGGCACGATCCTTCTCCGCGGGATCGGTGACGAGATAGGCATTTCCGAAGGCCATCACCGCGCGATAGTCGGCCGAGTGATTGAAGCCACAGCGCGCCAGCACGAGGCTGTCGAGAAAGGCGACGGTGAGACAGACGCGCTGATGCGCGGTCTGGTTCTTCAGCATGCGGCTGGCGCTGGAGCCGTGCCAATAGAGTTTCGTGCCTTCGCGCCAGAAGAAGGTCGGCGTGCAGTAAGGCTGGCCATCGATGACATAGGAGACGTGGCACATCATCGCCGCGTCGAGAATCTTGTGCACGGTCTCGTGGTCGTAGAAACCACGATCGTGCCGCCGCTTCACGCGGTTGCGGGCGGTGAGCGGATAGGATGGCGCAGTCTCGTCAGTCGTCTTCAGTTCGGCCGTGCTCACAACATGTCCCCATGATCTGGAAGTGTTCAAAACAGTTGTAGCTCCCAGATTGGTCTGCGATAGTGCCAATTCCATGCAAAAAATTCCGACCAATTCTCGTGCAGGAAAATCGACATCGGCGGGCCCGCACGCATTGCCGCTCGATCTCGATGGCGCCCATATCGACAGGCAGGCCCCCGCGCCCGATCGCCTCTATCAGGCCCTTCGCCATGCCATCACATCCGGCACGGCCAAGCCCGGCGAAGCGCTGCCACCGTCGCGGCATCTCGCCGGACAGACCGGCTTTCGTCGCAACACCGTCACCGATGCCTATGAGCGCCTGATCACCGATGGCTTTGCCGTGGCCCGCGTCGGCTCCGGCACCTTCGTGGCCGAACGCATTCCGTCGGCCGTTTCTGACAAGGCAGCGAAGCGTATCGCCATCGCCGAACCCCAGCGCGGCATTCTGGCGCTCGGCTGCACCGACATCGACGAAACGGCGCTGCGCCGCTTCCGCGCCTTTGTCGGCCGCCGCATGCGCGCCTTCGGCAGCGAGCACCTGCATTACGGCGATCCACGCGGCAGCCGTGAATTACGCATCGCCATCGCCAATCACCTGCTCTCGGCGCGCGGCCTGCGCTGCGACCCGGACCAGGTCATGCTGACGTCGGGGACCCAGCATGGCCTGCGCATCGTGCTCTCGGCCATCCTCAAACCCGGCGAACAGATCTGGGTGGAGGATCCCGGCTACCCCGCCGCGCGAAAATCCATCGAGCATTATGGCGGCCGCCCTGTTTCGGTACCGGTCGATGACAACGGCATGATCGTCGACAAGGGACGCGCAGCCGCGCCGCGTGCACGTGCTGCTTACGTGACACCGTCGCACCAGTTTCCACTGGGCGTCCAGATGGCGATGCCGCGGCGGCTGGAGCTGCTCGACTGGGCGCGCGAGGCCAATGCCTTCGTGTTCGAAGACGATTACGACAGTGAATTCCGCTATGACGGCGCACCATTGCTGTCGCTGGCCGGCATCGATCACCTGCGCCGCGTCGTCTATATGGGCACCTTCGCCAAGACATTGTTTCCCGGCCTGCGCATCGGCTACTGCGCCCTGCCTGAAAGCCTCATCGGCCCGGTCGCAGCCGCGCGCGCCGCGATGGATCGTTTCCCGGCCACGATGATGGAAGGCGCCATCGCCGACATGCTGAATTCCGGCGCCTTCGCCGCGAACCTGCGCAAGATGCGCGGTCGCTACCGGGAAGCGCGCGATGCGCTGGCGCAAACCTTGACGGATGCATCAGACGGGCAACTCACGGTCCCCGTCCCGTCCCAGGGCCTGCATCTGGTCGCGAAATTCGCATCAACGACGCCGTTGCAGATCGCCGCAGATGCCAAGGCTTCCGCGGATGTCGAAGGCTGGCTGCTTGCCGACACCTATCTGCGCGCCCGTCCCGCGCCCGGCTTCGTGCTCGGCTTTTCCGGCCACCCTATCCGCAAGCTCGTGGCCGCTGCGACGACACTTGCAAAAGCATCGGCGACAACCGCGCGCTTCCACCAAAAGACGAAGCGACGTCGTGGAACCGTTGCCGGGGGATCGTAATTATGGGGAACGGCCGCGTGCTTTCAGAATCGGGTGCGCGTCCGTAATTTGCATCACCAACGGCCCCACGGAGACCTCATGTCCGGCAACCGCAACATCCTCTTCCTGATCATTGGCGCCCTCGTCGTCGGCATCGGCGTGCTCGGCTACAATCTCTATCAGGAGAAGAAGGAGCCGCAGGGCCTGCAGATCAATGTCGGGCCCGATGGCCTGAAGGTGCAGAACAAATAACGGACCATTCCATGCGCACGGCCCTCGCCTTCGGCATTCTCGCACTCGTAACCGTCGCCTCACCGGCTTTCGCGGTCGACCAGGTGTCGCGCGAGGAAGACATCGTCGATCTGCGCCTGGGCCAGCGCATCTGGGTGGATGACGGCTCCTGCCCCACCGGCCAGATCAAGGAAGTCATGGGCGCAACACTCGCCGGCAATGGCAACGTCGCCCGCGTCAAGAAATGCGTGCCGCGCGCAGGATCACGGCGCTGAGGCGAGAAACCGCCCTGCGTCATTGGCCGGACTTTCGGTGATCAGAACATCCCGCTCTCGTACGTGGACTCCAGCGGCCGGCTGAGTGACGTCCTGATGTTCGTGTATCGAGATCATCTTTAGTGTTTCGACGGCTCGCTCGGGGGCACAGGGATATTGCTTTCGCCTGAGCTCGTACCGCCGTCGATCGGCAGTGTGATGCCGGTAATCCAGCGGGATTCGTCGCTGGCGAGAAACAGCACGCCGTAACCGATATCCCAGCCGGTGCCTTCGGTACCGAGCAGCGTCACGCCGGCGCGCGCCATCCGCATCTCTTCACTCATGCCGCGCGACGCCACCATGGGGGTGTAGACCGTGCCGGGCGCGATGCAATTGACGCGGATACCGCAGCGGCCGTGATGGGCCGCCATGGCCCGGGTCAGGCCGATCACGGCGGATTTCGAGGTTGGATAGAGCAGGCTTGGATGGCCGCCGCGCAGGCCTGCCACCGATGTCAGGTTGATGATCGAGCCCCCGCCGGTCTTCACCATCTCGGGGATCGCATATTTCGACATCAGCATCATGGAGGCGACATTGATGCGCATCGCCTCGTCCCAGGACCCGACATCGACCTCGATGGCGTCGCCGCGCGGCCCGGTTATCCCGACATTGTTGACGAGAATATCGATCCGGCCGAAGCCTGCCATGGTGCGCTCGACAATGGCCTCGCAGGTGGCGGGGTCGCTGACGTCACCGTCATAGATCTGGGAGGAGCCGCCCTCGGCGGCGACGAGGCGCGCTGTCTCTTCGGCCCAGTCCGGATTTAGGTCGACCAGTGCGACCTTCGCGCCATGCCGAGCCAGCAGCACGGCCGCGGCGCGTCCGTTACCAATACCGTCGCCACGCGAACCGGCACCGGTGACAATCGCCACCTTGCCCTTCAACCGACCGTCGCCTGTCATCAATGTCCCCTGAAACATGCATTCCAGAGGCCTCCGGCACTGCATTCCCCGCTGAAAGATAGCGCGCAACCCCTGTTCGCCGCAACGATTAGCTTCGCCGCAGAGGTGTGGAAGTAAATTATACCTCCTACACGCGATCAGATTTATGGAGCGATCAATCCAGCACCGGATCATACATACATTGCAATGTCGGCTTGGCGATCTGACTGAAAGTCGCGCTGATAAGTTGCTGCTTGGCGGGCGGGACCCAGTCTTTCTCGATGCTCGGCACGCCGCGCTCGCTGATGCCGCGCATCAGCGCCTCGCGCAGGTCCTGATCCTCGACACTCGCAACGGCATGATCATGCAGGCAGGTGCAGACGCTGTCTGGATGCGCCCAGCGGCCGACCATATGCGGCACACACTGACGCACGAATTCGACACGCCGATCGGTCAGCTTCCGGAGGCCGGAGGAATCCCAGAACTGGGCCTGCGCAGGCTGCCCGGCGAGGCCGGCGAGGCCGGCGACAACGACAGCGAGGACCGCGATGGCGTGACTTTTGACTTTGGTCATTCCGATTTTCTTACCGATTTTCCTGTTCTCCCGGCTGGTGCGACAGCTCAGCGCACCAACGCCACCGCCGTCACCGTTGGCGCCACCACGGACGTGCCATGGAAGGTGAAGCTACCGACATGTGGGAGGCCGCCATCAGCCGATCCCGCCAGCGACGGGCCGGCGACCATCAGGGCAACAGCGAGGATGAGACTGGCGAAGCGCATCTGGCATCTCCCGAGAGCGGCGCCGTTCGCGGCGTCCCAAGGCATTGATAGCCAGCTGCCGTTTCGACCGCCCTGCGTGCCAAGCGCGAAATGGTTTCGTCGGTCGCCTGATCTGTTTCGTCGGAACCGGCGCGACGAAACAATCGCCGTCAAAAGGTCACGCCGACGTCACCCGAGCTTAACCGTGCTGCGCTTTAACCGGCCTGCGACATGACGGGCTGCAACTATTTCAGGCAGTTGCGCGTTTCCACTGCTCTGGACAGAAGGACAGCCGCCGTGGCGGAGAATGACGACAAGCGCATCATCGACACCATCGAGCTCAATCTGACCATTGCGCCTGCGGCAACCCAGCCGAACGCTATTTCGCAACAGCCGCCGCGCTGCCTGCGCGACAATGAGAGTTCGCAGCAGCAGCTGGTGCGCCTCGTCGGCTATCGCGGACCGGCGGTGTCGACGGCAGCGTCCTGGGACCGGCTGCGCCGCGAACAGGCGGCGCTGCAAGCGGGCTGACCGCTACTTGATGAACTCACCGCATTTCTGAACGGCCGTGTCGGCCTGTCCCCACGGCATGATCGGCACTGACGACGTCGAGTTTTTCGGAGAACCTTCAATGATCCGGTCGGA
Organism: Tardiphaga sp.; assembly: GCF_044340795.1. Taxonomy (GTDB): domain Bacteria; phylum Pseudomonadota; class Alphaproteobacteria; order Rhizobiales; family Xanthobacteraceae; genus Tardiphaga. The sequence goes on along the minus strand of NZ_JBIISY010000001.1, from coordinate 20,277 downwards.
ATACACCATGTAAACGAGCACGTTTCGCTTCGCGTCGCAGCCTCGCACGATCTGCATCTTCTTGAAGAACAGCGAGCGACGCTGCCGGAACATGTCCTCGCCCTGATCGCTCTTGGCCTTGAACTTGATCGGGCCGATCTGCCGGCATGCCAGTGAAATGTCCGAGACTTCCTCGGCCAGACCCAGCCAGCCCTTGAAGCCGCCCTTTTCCGGCACGGTGAAGTGGCACGCCACCCCTTCGACTTCCGGATCATCGACGCCATAGGTGGCAAGCTTGTCGTTCGGGCTCAGCCATTTGAAAACGGTGGAGCGGCGAAAGATCAGGTCGGGCTCGTCAGCCGCCTGCGCGACGCTGCCGGCACCGATGGCCATGGCGACCAATGCGAGCGCGGCCGCGCGCATCCAACCGCAGCGAAAGCTAGAACCGATCAAGGACATTCAACTCTCCGTGTCTCACACCGCATATGTAGCGATTGCACGGCGCGGCGGTAGACCGCAGGTGCCCGCGTTAATCCAATGTGAGTGTTTTTTGTTACCCTCTGGGCTCAAGTCTGCAGCGGCGCGATTCGCCCCGCCGGTGAACGCCTTTTGCGCCTGCGACACTAACGCTTCGAGACAGTTTCGAGGAATTTTCAGCGTGACGATTGTTCAGTTTTCGGGGAGCGCTTCCGGCAAGCGCACATTCTTGAGCGGCACTTCCATTTCGCGTCACACATGGTCCCCGCGTCACCTGTTGCAAGCGGCATTGCTGGCGAGTTTCACGCTCGGCGTGGCGGCACCGGCGCATGCGGTGTTCTGGTTTGATGAAGACCCGATGCGCCCGCGCATGATGGAGCAGATGCCGCCGCCGGTGCCGCCACAGGTCCAGCGCGACAACCGGCTGAAGCAGCAAGGCGCTGCGCTTGAGAAAGCGGCGAAGGCCCATGCCAAGCCGGTCGGCCCGGTCGTCATCATGATCTCCATCGACAAGCAGACCCTGCGGGTGTTCGACGCCAACGGCCTGTTCGCGGAATCCAAGGTCTCCACGGGGATGAAGGGCCATGAGACGCCGACCGGCGTCTTCAGCATCATCCAGAAGAACAAGTGGCATAAGTCGAACATCTACAGCAACGCACCGATGCCCTATATGCAGCGCGTGACATGGTCCGGCATCGCACTGCATGCCGGCGCACTCCCCGGTTATCCGGCGTCCCATGGCTGCATCCGCATGCCGATGGCGTTCTCCACCAAGTTGTGGGCCTGGACCCGCATGGGCGCCCGCGTGATCATCACGCCCGGCGAGGTTTCGCCGACGGAGTTTTCGCATCCGCAACTGATTGCGCAGAAGCCGGCGCCCGCCGCTGTTGCGCCGATGGCCGCGCCAAAGGACGAGCAGCCTGCGGCCGCGAAGCCGGATGGCAGGACGACCGAGATGAAGCCGGACGATCTCGGCCTCAAGCCGGCGACGTCCGCCGAGCGCAGCAAGACCGTTACGGCGGATGCCACCAATGCGATCGGTGATCGGCCGAAGCCGGTGCTGTCCGATGCAAGTTCGGCGATGGCGCAGATGCCCGCGACCAGCACGGATAGTGCAAAGCCTACCGAGAAAAAGACCGACGATGCGGCGCGCGTGACGCGCCAGGACGTCGATGCGGCGGCGGCGAAAATCGCCGACGCGCCGGTATCGGAAAACAAGACGGCGCCTGAAGCCCGCGCCGGGCAACTGCCGCCGAAGTCCCCGCTGGCCGATGCGCCCAAGGTCGATGAAAAGATCGACGCAAAACCCGAATCCAGGCCTGAGACGGCCAAGCTGGATGCCGTGGATATCCCGCCACCGCCGGATACGTCGCCGAAGCGCACCGGCCAGATCGCCGTGCTGATCAGCGGTAAGGACGGCAAGCTCTATGTGCGGCAGAACTTCTCGCCGCTGTTCGAGACCGACATCACGATCAAGCCGAGCGATCGTCCGCTCGGCACGCATATCTTTACGGCGCGCATCGACAAGGATGAGGCGAAGAGCATTCACTGGACCGCAGTCTCGCTCCCCTCGGTTCCGCATCGTGCTGCCGCCGGCCGCAAGCAGGCTGCCGCCGCGGAAGCGCCTCCGCTGGCAGGCAGCGCCGCCGAGGCGCTCGATCGCATCAACATTCCGGAGGATGCCATGGCGCAGATCGCCGAGGCGATCGCCACCGGTGGCTCGATCATCGTCTCCGACCAGAGCATCAAGGCCGGCGGCGAAACCGGCCAGGGCACCGAATTCGTGGTGCCGATGCGCTAGTTTTCTGGCGCATGATCCTGTCCGAAAACCGGACACCACTTTTCGGGATCGTGCGCTGATGCGGCCTGTTGACGTCAGCTGCGGGCGGGATCACCCTGCCGGCATTCGACGAACGAGGCGCGCCATGATCAACCGCAGACATCTGCTGACAACGCTGCTCGGCGGCGCAGCTGCCGCTGCGGCCCTGTCACGCGCGGGCGCCCAGACCAGCCGGATGACCGCCTATGGCTTTTCCTTCCCGGGCCTGAAGGGCGGCGACATCAAGCTCGCGGACTATGCCGGCAAGCCGATCCTGGTGGTGAACACCGCCTCGCAATGTGGCTACACCCCGCAATATGCCGGCCTGCAGGAGCTCTGGACCGAGTTCAAGGACCGCGGGCTGATGGTGATCGGCGTGCCCTCCAACGATTTCGGCAATCAGGAGCCCGGCGGGCCGCACGAGATCGACGATATCGCCCGTGGCCGTTTCGGCATCAGCTTTCCCATCGCCGCCAAGACCGTGGTGAAGGGTCCGAACGCGCACCCGTTCTACAAATGGGCCGCCGAGGCGCGTCCGCGCGACCTGCCGCGCTGGAACTTTCACAAATATCTGGTCGGCCGTGACGGCTATCTCGTCGATGCCTTCGGCTCCGAGCTGGAGCCAATGGACACGCGGGTGAAGACCGCGGTGGCGCGGTCGCTGACGGTGGTGTGAATCGACGCGGCCGATGATCTCCCTCCCCGGAGCGAAGCGAATGGGGAGGGTCCGCCGATAGGCGGGGGTGGGGTCTATCCCCGCGGTATGACGTCACGTGGGGATAGACCCCACCCGTCTCAAAGCTCGCTGAACGCTCGCTTTGATCCACCCTCCCCGCCGCGGCCTCGCCGCTTGGGGAAGGGAAAAGAGCTACGCCGCCACGACCTCGCGCGGCTGATAGATCGCGATGTGCTGGCAATGCGCCACCGGCGTCACGCCATTGGCGACCACCAGTGCATCCAGCTCGACAAAGCGGTGGCCCTTTTTCTCGTAATTGCCGGTCACCTTGGCCCGCGCCACCAGCTCGTCATCGACGGAGGCTGCAGCCAGGAGCTGCATCCGGCTGCCGACATGGATCCACGGGCCGAGGATGGCATTGTCCACCAACACCTTGTTCATGATCCGCTGCAGCACACCGGGATGGACGAGACCGTCACGGAGATACATTTCCTCGGTCTCGCGCACCTCACCCAGATATTCCGCGAGCCCGTCCTCCGGCCACACCCGCGGCGCGGTGCCGAGCCACTTGTCCTGGGCGTAGGAATCCGGATTGACCGGCAGACGTTTCGCCACCGCCGGCGTATCCGGAAAATCGTCCAGCGCCGGAACCACGGGGAAAGCCGCCAGCGACGCAGAACCCGTGGCACGGATATCACCCTTGCCCTCCACCGCCAGTTTCAGGCCCTCGCCGGCAGTCTCGGCCGTCACATCGACGGTTTCGCCGTCATAGACCGGCTTGATGAACCGTGCCTCGATCAGCCCGCGCTCCAGGAACTCGCGGCCCCAATGCGCAACTGCCGGATGCACCATATAGGCCAGCACGTCGACGCCCGGGACGAGACCGCCGGAAAAGCCGAATTTCTGCGCCACGGTGTCGTCATGCATCTTATTTTCGGACTGCTTGGCCGTGTTGAAGGCCTCGACGCGATAGGGCGTGATCCGCTGTGTCATGTTCCCTCCCGAACGCTCGCGAAGATTGGTATTCGCTTTCAGGAGATGATACCCCTCACCCCGCGCGAGGCAAGGCGAGGCAGTCGGAACCGCCGGCGTTGTGACATCCGGAGCACAGGCACCACTTGAATACCCGCATCTATATCGACGCCGATGCCTGCCCGGTGAAAGACGAGATCTATCGCGTCGCCGCGCGTTTCAACCTGCCGGTCAGCGTGGTCGCAGGAACCTGGCTGCGGGTGCCTCAGGATCCGATGATCGAATGCATCGCCGCCGGCTCCGGCATAGACGCTGCGGATGACTGGATCGCGGAACGCGCCACCAAGGGCGATGTGGTGATCACCGCCGACATCCCGCTGGCAAGCCGCTGCGTCAAATCCGGCGCCGCCGTCATCGCGCCGAATGGAAAACCGTTCACCGAACAATCCATCGGCATGACGCTGGCGATGCGCAACCTGATGACCGACCTGCGCTCCACCGGCGAAATCACCGGCGGGCCCAAATCCTTCGCGCCGCGCGACCGCTCGGCCTTTCTCTCCGCGCTCGACCAGACGATCCGCCGCATCCAGCGCGATCAGGCTGCCAGCGCGCCCAAGCAAAGTTGAACTGACGTCATGGCTCCTCCGCTCATCCAGCTCAAGGACATCTCGCTGACCTTCGGCGGCACGCCGCTGCTCAAGGGCGTCGAACTCACGGTGTCGCAGGGCGACCGTCTCTGCCTGATCGGCCGCAACGGCTCCGGCAAATCGACGCTGCTGAAAATCGTCGCCGGCCTTGTCGACAACGACAATGGCAGCCGCTTCGTGCAGCCCGGCGCCACCGTGCAATATCTGCCGCAGGAGCCGGACTTTTCAGGCTTCGCCACCACACTCGCTTATGTCGAGGCGGGCATGCATGACGGCGACAATCACTATCAGGCGCAATATCTGCTCGAGCAGCTCGGCCTCACCGGCCAGGAGAATCCGGAAAACCTCTCCGGCGGCGAAGCGCGCCGCACGGCGCTCGCCCGCGTGCTGGCGCCGGAGCCCGACATCCTGCTGCTGGACGAGCCGACCAACCATCTCGATCTCACCACCATCGAATGGCTGGAAAGTGAACTCGCCTCGCGGCGCTGCGCGCTGGTGCTGATCAGCCATGACCGCCGCTTCCTCACCAATCTGTCGCGCTCCACCGCCTGGCTCGATCGCGGCCAGATCCGCCAGATCGATCGCGGCTTCGGTGCCTTCGAGGAATGGCGTGACGAGGTGCTGGCGGAAGAAGAGCGCGACCAGCACAAGCTGGACCGCAAGATCGTCAATGAAGAACACTGGCTGCGCCACGGCGTCTCCGGCCGCCGCAAGCGCAACGTCAAGCGCCTGGCCGGCCTGCATGAGCTGCGCGCGCAGCGCCGCGACTATCGCGGCGCCCAGGGGAATGCGACGCTCGCCGCTGCAGAGGCGGAAAAGTCCGGCAAGCTGATCTTTGAGGCGAAGAACATTTCGCGCACCTATGGCGATCGCAAGATCGTCGAGGATTTCTCGATCCGCGTGCAGCGTGGCGATCGCATCGGCGTGGTCGGTCCCAACGGCGCCGGCAAGACGACGATGATCAACATGCTGACCGGCAATGAACCGCCGGATTCCGGCACGGTCCGCTTCGGCGCCAATATCGAAATGGCCACGCTGGATCAGCATCGCGAAAGCCTCAATCCGAAGACCACGCTGGCGGAAGCGCTGACCGGCGGCCGCGGCGACCATGTGATGGTCAATGGCCAGCTCAAGCATGTGGTCGGCTATATGAAGGACTTTCTGTTCTCGCAGGAGCAGATGCGCACGCCGCTGGAAGTGCTGTCCGGTGGCGAACGCGGCCGCCTGATGCTGGCGCGCGCATTGGCCAAGCCATCGAATGTGCTGGTGCTGGACGAACCGACCAACGATCTCGATCTCGAGACCCTCGACGTGCTCGAGGAAATGCTGAGCGAATATCAGGGCACGGTGATCCTGATCAGCCATGACCGCGACTTCCTCGATCGCGTGGTGACCTCGGTGATCGTGCCGGATGGCAACGGCAAATGGACCGAATATGCCGGCGGCTATACCGACATGCTGGCGCAGCGCGGTGCTGATCTGAAGCGCGAGGCGAAGGTGGTTGTGGCTGAGGCCAAGAGCAGCGGCGCATCGACTGCGGCCAAGCCAGCCTCCAAGCGCAAGATGAACTTCAAGGAAAAACACGCGCTGGAAACGCTGCCGAAGACCATGGCGAACCTGCAATCCGAAATCGCCAAGCAGCAGCGTCATCTCGACGATCCCAATCTCTATGCCAAGGATCGCAAGAAATTCGACACGGCAAGTGCTGCGCTGTCGAAGGCGCAGAAGGAATTGGCGGACGCCGAAGAACAGTGGCTGGAGCTGGAAATGCTCCGCGAGGAAATCGAGAACGCGTGAGTTTGTGGCCCATCCTTCGAGGCTCGCCCAAGTGGGCGAGCACCTCAGGATGACGGCAGAGTTTGTGTTGCGAACGAAATGGAAGCCGTCATCCTGAGGTGCGAGCTATTGCGAGCCTCGAAGGACGACGGCGAAGCACCGGAGCCAGAGATCGATGACCACATCCCTCGCCGCCAAGATCGCCCGCGACTACGGCACGCCTGCCCTTGTCATCGACATGGACCGTGTCGAGCGCAATATCGCGCGCATCCAGAAGGTCTGCGACGAGGCCGGCATCGCCAACCGCCCGCATATCAAGACGCATAAAAGTCCGGTGCTGGCAAAACTGCAGATCGACGCCGGCGCCAAGGGCATCACCTGCCAGAAGCTCGGCGAAGCCGAGATCATGGCGGATGCAGGGATCGACGACATCCTGATCAGCTACAACCTGCTCGGCGACGAGAAGATGGCCCGTCTCGGCGCGCTGCAGGCGAAGGCAAACATGACCGTTGCCGCCGACAACTCCTTCGTCGTCGACGACCTCACGAAAGCCGCTGCGATCTCCGGGCGCGATCTCCATGTCGTCGTCGAATGCGACACCGGCCGCAAGCGCGCCGGAGTCGAGACGCCTGCGGAAGCGATCGCGCTCGCGCGTGAGATCAAGGCAGCGAAGGGCCTGAGTTTTGCGGGCTTCATGCTCTATCCGACAGAAGACGGCTGGGCCGATGCGCAGCGCTTTTTTGATGAAGCGCTGGCCGGCGTGCGCGCCGAGGGGCTGGAGCCGACCATCGTCTCCACCGGCGGCACGCCGAACCTGAAGAATGTCGGCTCGCTCAAGGGCGCGACCGAACATCGCTTCGGCACCTACATCTATAACGACCGTATGCAGGTGGCCGCCGGCTCCGCCACCTGGGACGACTGCGCGCTGAATGTCTATTCCACGGTGGTCAGCCGTGCCGGCCCCGAACGTGGCATTCTCGATGCCGGCTCGAAGACGCTGACGGCGGATACCGGCGGGCTCGACGGCTATGGCCTGATCCTCGAACATCCCGAAGCGAAGATCGCAAAGTTTGCCGAGGAGCACGGCTTCCTCGATCTTGCCCGCAGCAACACGCGTCCGAATGTCGGCGACGTCGTCCGGATCGTGCCGAACCATGTCTGCGTGGTGGTGAACATGTTCGACGAGGTGGTGATGGTGCGCGGCGACGAGATCGTCGGCACGCTGCCGATCGCGGCGCGGGGGAAGCTGAGATAATCGCCGCAGCCGTAGGATGGGTAGAGCGCAGCGAAACCCATCGGCCGAGCATGCCGCAACGACGGATTGATGGGTTTCGCTCCGGCGCTATCGCGCCTGCGCTCTACCCATCCTACGATCCGAGATACTTTTGCACACCCTGCCCGGCCGCGACGCCCGTCGCGAACGACGCCTGCAGCAGATAGCCCCCGGTCGGTGCTTCCCAGTCCAGCATCTCGCCGGCGACGAACACGCCGGGCAAACGCTTCAGCATGAAGGCGTCGTCGATCTCGTCGAAGGTGATGCCGCCAGCGGTGGAGATCGCACGGGCAATCGGCGCGACACCGGTGACCGTGATCGGGACGGCATTGATCAGAGCAGCCAGCTTCTCCGGTGCCAGCGCGGCCAATTGCACGCCTTCCGCGATGGCCATCTCCTGCAATAGCCCGATCGCCACCGGCGACAGATGCAGCGCCTTGCGCAAGAAGTTGGAGAACGACTGCTTGCCGCGCGGGGCCGCGAGCTTGCGTGTTAGTTCACCGCCATCGAGATCGGGCCGCAAAGCGATCTGCAGCACGGCCTTGCCATCCGTCATCACGGCCTCGCGCAAGACCGAGGACAGCGCATAAATGCCGCCCCCTTCGATGCCGGAACGCGTGACCATCGCCTCGCCGCGAACCGCATGCGCACCGAAGGACAGTGCGATGCCCTTGAGCGGCTGGCCTTCGAAACGATCCTTGAAGATATCCGACCATGCGACATCGAAGCCGACATTGGCCGGCCGCAGCGGCGCGATGCTGACGCCCTTCGCAGCGAGCAGATCGACCCATACGCCATCGGAGCCGAGTTTCGCCCAGCTTGCACCGCCGAGTGCAAGCACGGTCGCTTTGGCCGCAACAAGCCGTTCGCCTTCGGGCATTTCAAACCGTAACGCACCATCGGCGCTCCAGCCGATCCAGCGATGGCGAAATGCGAAGGACACGCCGCCGCTGGAGCCGATGAAAGTGGGTTGGCCGAGCACATCGCTCCAGGAGCGTAGATCGGTCGGCGTAAAGCTTTCGATCGCCGGCGTGAGCTTGCTCTCAGCTGCGCCATAGCGCTTGAGGAAGTCCGGCAGTGGTTCGCTATGGGTGAGATTCAAGCCGCCGCGGCCGGCCATGAGAAACTTGCGGCCGGCGGATGGCATGGCGTCAAAGACGGTGACGCGCGCGCCCGCCTTGGCCAGCACCTCGGCAGCCATCAGGCCGGCTGGACCGGCGCCGATGACGGCGACCTCGTTTGTCGGAATGTCGATCATCCCGCTGGGGTATCATGTAGGGTGGGCAAAGCGAAGCGTGCCCACCTTCACCAGCCGTGCACTTGAAGGTGGGCACGCGCTGCGCGCCTTTGCCACCCTACAGGGTCACATCTTGAGGCCGAGCCTCCTGGCTGCCTGCTCGACATATTTTTGCGTCTGATGGAAGGCGCCATCAAGCACGCGGGCATTGGACATGTCGCTGATCTCGGCGAAGTTGGCCGCGACCGTGTCGGCCGTCCACTGATCCTCGGGGAAGTTCTTGCCTTCGCTTTCGAGGATGCGGATCACCGCGAACGATCCTGCGCCGGCGCCCATGATGGTCTTGGTCGGCGCATTCTCGCTCAGCATGTATTCGACGGCCGGGGTAATCGCCTCCGGCTTCATCAGCTTCAGCGCTTCCGGCGGCAGCAGCTCTTCCGTCATGCGCGTCGCCGCCGTGGGCGACACGATGTTGACGCGGATGTCGGTCTTGCGTCCCTCTTCCGCCAGCACATTCATCAGGCCGACCATGCCGGTCTTGGCGGCGCCGTAATTGGCCTGGCCGAAATTGCCATAGAGGCCCGAAGACGAGGTGGTGAGTACGATGCGGCCATAGTTGCGCGCGCGCATGCCGTCCCACACGGCCTTGCAGCAATAGAAGGTGCCGACCAGATGCACGTCGAGCACCTTCTGGAAATCGGCCACTTCCATCTTGCCGAACGACTTGTCGCGCAGAATGCCGGCATTGGCGCAGAGCACGTCGACACTGCCCCACTCCTTCGTGGCCTTCTCCACCATGGCGGTGACCTGCTCGAAATTCGAGACGTCGGCGCCGTCAGCCATGGCCGTGCCGCCGGCGGCGCGGATTTCCTCGACCACGGTTTCCGCCGCGGTCAGCGAGCCGCCGGTGCCATCGCGCGCGCCGCCAAAGTCGTTGACGACGACTTTGGCGCCGAGTTTGGCGAGGCCCAGCGCATGGGCGCGGCCGAGACCGTTGCCGGCGCCGGTGACGATGGCCACGCGGCCGTCAAAGCGAATGGTCATGATGCGTGCTCCTTAGGTGAAGTAAACGAGGCCGAGCCAATCGGCCACCAGCGCCGGCTTGTCCTCGCCTTCGATCTCGACGGTGGCCGATGTGCGGGTGAAGAGTTCGTTCGGCTTGCGCAGCGTGGCTTCCGTCAGAACGAAGCGGCCGCGCAGACGCGAACCGGCTTTGACCGGCGAGATGAAACGGATCTTGTCGGTGCCGTAATTCACGCCCATAGCGACATCGGCCAGTTTCGGCAGCGCTTCATAGGAAAATACCGAGAGCAGCGACATGGTGAGAAAGCCATGCGCGATGGTGGTGCCGAACGGCGTCTCGCGCGCCTTTGCAGGATCGACGTGGATGAACTGGTGATCCTCGGTGGCGGTGGCAAAGGCATCGATGCGGGCCTGATCGACCAGATGCCATTCGGAGACGCCGACTTCCTTGCCGACCATAGCCATATAGGCTTCACGCGAGATCATCGTTTCCGGTATTCCCTTCCTGTTTGCGCGCGCAGATTCCACGAAGCGGCCGGCAATGCCAAGCCCCCAGCACTCCGTCTTTTGGCCTAGCCGCCCGATACGCCGGGGCCGCGCAACTGGGGAAAATCCTCTTCCTTGAACTCGATGCCGCGCAACGGGTCCTGGCGATCGTTCTCGTGCTCGAGGCGGCGAAGATGGACGCGGCGAATCTTGCCGGAAATCGTCTTCGGCAATTCGGTGACGAATTCGATGCGGCGGATGCGCTTGAACGGCGCAAGCCGCTCCTGCAGATGCGTGTAGATCGATAGCGCCGTGTCGGCATCCGGCTTCGCGCTGCCGACCAGCATCACATAGGCTTTCGGGATCGCCAGACGGATCGGATCGGGGCTCGGCACGATGGCGGCTTCGGCGATGGCATCGTGCTCGATCAGGATGCTTTCGAGCTCGAACGGCGAGATGCGATAGTCCGACGACTTGAACACGTCATCGGCGCGGCCGACGAAAGTGAGATAGCCGTCGTCATCGACGAAGACGACATCGCCGCTGCGATAGATCTCGCCGCTGGCGCCGGTGACACCGCCGTCATCGGTCTGATAGCCCTGCATCAGGCCGGCGGGGCGATCTCTGCCCAGCACGAGCCCGACCTCGCCCTCCTTCGCCGGCTGGCCGTCGGCGTCGATCACCTTCACCGTGTAGCCGGGTAGCGGGCGGCCCATGGAGCCGACCTTTACCGGCTGGCCCGGCGAATTGCCGGCGAGTGCGGTGGTTTCGGTCTGGCCGTAGCCGTCGCGGATGGTGAGGCCCCAGGCGGCCTGCACCTGCTCGATCACTTCCGGATTGAGCGGCTCCCCGGCGCCGCAGACATCGCGCAGTGAGACCTTCGTGTCGGAGAGCTTCTCCTGAATGAACAGCCGCCACACCGTCGGCGGCGCGCAGAGCGTTGTGACACCACAGCGGGCGATGGTGACGAGCAGGCTCTTGGCATCGAAGCGCGGCTGGTTGACCACGAACACGGTGGCGCCCGCATTCCACGGCGCGAAGAAGCAGGACCACGCATGCTTGGCCCAGCCCGGCGAGGAAATGTTGAGATGGATGTCGCCGGGCTGCAGGCCGATCCAGTACATGGTGGAGAGCCCGCCAACGGGATAGCTGCGCTGGCTGTGCCGCACGAGCTTCGGCTTCGCTGTGGTGCCCGAGGTGAAATAGAGCAGCATCGGATCGTCAGCTTTGGTCGGACCATCCGGTGTGAAAGTTTCGTGGAAATCGGCCGATGTCTCGAACGCGAGCCAGCCGTCATGCGGCTTGGATGCGTTGACGACGATCTGCCCAACACCGGCCGTCTTGAGGCTGCCAAATTTGGCGACCTGATCCTCGGCGGCGACGACGAGTTTTGCTTTGCCGCGATCGAGGCGATCCTGCAATTCGTCTGATGTCAGCAGCGTCGTTGCGGGGATGATGACGACGCCGAGCTTGATCGCCGCCAGCATGGTTTCCCACAGCGGCACGACATTGCCGAGCAGCAGCAGCAGATGATCACCACGCGTCAGCCCCTGCGCGCGCAGGAAGTTTGCAACCTGATTGGAGCGGCGTGAGAGATCGGCAAAAGAAAGTTTTGTCTCGTTGCCGGTGGCTGCATCGACGATCCACAGCGCTGGACGATCCTTGCTGGCAGGATCGCGGGCGAGTTCGGCATCGAACCAGTCGAGGGCCCAGTTGAAATCGACAGGATCGGGCCAGCGGAAATCGGTGACGGCCTTGTCGTAGTCTGTGCGGTGTTCGAGGAGAAAGGCGCGGGCCTGCTTGAACGTGGTCATGCTTCCTCACCCTGTTTGTTTTTCTTTGTCATGCCCGGGCTTGACCCGGGCATCCATGTTTAATTGATGTCGAAAGGAAGTTGGGTGGCCGGGACAGGCCCGGCCATGACAACCCGCGTTACTTCGCCAGCTTCCGCAGGTGGTTCACGATCCCCGAAAAATCGACACCGCCCTGCCCGTCCTTGTCAAAGGTCTCGTAGATGCTCTCCGCATGCGCCCCGAGCGGCGTCTGTGCGCCGGCCGCCTTGGCGGCTTCCTGCGAGAGTTTGAGATCCTTCAGCATCAAGGCCGCGGCGAAGCCGGGCTTGTAGTCGTTGTTCGACGGAGAGGTCGGCACCGGGCCCGGCACCGGGCAATAGGTGGTCAGCGACCAGCACTGGCCCGACGAGGTGGATGCCACGTCGAACAGCGCCTGATGCGACAGGCCGAGCTTTTCAGCGAGCACGAAGGCTTCGCTGACGCCGATCATGGAAATGCCGAGTATCATGTTGTTGCAGATCTTGGCCGCCTGCCCCGCGCCCGCATCGCCGCAATGGACGATCTTCTTGCCCATCGCTTCGAGGATCGGTTTGGCGGATGCAAATGCTTTGCTGTCGCCACCGGCCATGAAGGTCAGCGTCGCGCCCTTGGCGCCGCCGGTCCCGCCGGAGACTGGCGCATCCACGGAAGGAAGCTGTTGAGCGGCTGCAAGCCCATGGGCCTTGCGAGCGCTTTCCACGTCGATGGTCGAGCAATCGATCATCAGCGCGCCCTTCGCGGCGGCCGGGATCACCTCGCTCCAGACCGACACCACATGCTTGCCGGCAGGCAGCATGGTGATGATGACTTCGGCGCTCTTCACCGCATCGACGGCGGTGGCGACGATGGCAACGCCATCGGCCTTGGCTTGCGCAAGCGAGGCTTCCACGAGATCAAAGCCCGTCACCTTGTGGCCGGCCTTGACCAGGTTGGCGGCCATCGGGCCGCCCATATTGCCGAGACCGATAAATGCGATGCTGGTCATATCCTGCCCTCGTCTGTTTTGATTGTTATCGAATGTCGGCTCCGCTGATGGAATCCGACTTTCGTTCAGAAAGTGAGCGAAACGTCGCGCGGCGCCAGATAGCGTGCCACGATCTCGGGTGTGACGCCTTTCAGATCAGGCGGCTGCCATTTCGGATTGCGATCCTTGTCGATGATCGCGGCGCGGACGCCCTCGACGAAATCGGCGCTGTCGAACACTTCGAGCGCCGCGAGATATTCGCGCGACAGGCATTCTTCGAGCGACGACGACGCCCGCGCCAGACGCAACAGCTTGAGCGTCACCTTCAAGCCGCGTGGCGACTTGTCGGCCATCGCCTTCAGCGTGGCCTGTGCGAATTCGGAACCGTCCTGCTCCAGCGCCGTAACGATCTCCTCGACGCTGTCATGGGCAAAGGCGCGATCGATCAGCGCGCGTTGGGCGGTGACCGGGCCGGTCTGCTCCGGCGCGGAAAAACTCTTGAGCTTGGCCATGACCGTGGCCGCATCGGTGTTCGGTGCAAGCCTGGTCAGTGCTTCACGCAGCGCAGGCCAGTTATTGGTGTCGATCAACACATCGGCCATCCGCGCGGCCAGTGCATCGGCGCCATTGGCATTCTGGCCCGTCAGCCCGAAATAGGTGCCGAGTTCGCCCGGCGCGCGCGACAGCAGCCATGTGCCGCCGACATCGGGGAAGAAGCCGAGGCTCACTTCCGGCATCGCCATCCTGGTCTTTTCGGTGACGATGCGATGGCTGGCATGGCCGGCGAGACCGACGCCGCCGCCCATCACGAAACCGTCCATATAGGCCACATAAGGCTTCGGGAATTTCGCGATGCGCGCATTGAGGATGTACTCCTCGCGCCAGAACACCTTGCCGAGATCGCCTTTCACTTTGGCGCTGTCATAAAGGCCGCGGATATCGCCGCCGGCGCAGAGGCCACGTTCGCCGGCGCCTTCGAGAATGATGACGGCGACCGAAGGATCGGCTTCGAACTTGTCGAGCGCCGCAACGATCTCGCGCGTCATTTCCAGCGTCAGCGCGTTCAGCGCCTTCGGCCGGTTCAGCCGCAGAATGCCGGCCGCGCCTTCCTTGCGGGCGATCAGATCGCCCTCCACCATGCCATTACTCATCGTGCGCCCTCGATCAGTTTGCGCGACACGATCAGCCGCATGATTTCATTGGTGCCTTCGAGGATCTGGTGCACGCGCAGATCGCGCACGATCTTCTCGACGCCATATTCGGCGAGATAGCCGTAACCGCCATGCAGTTGCAGCGCTTCATTGGCGACCTCGAAGCCGATATCGGTGCCGAAGCGTTTGGCCATGGCGCAGAGCATGCTCGCATCGGCATCCTTGCGATCCAGTGCCGCGGCTGCGCGCCAGAGGAAGGTGCGCGCCGCTTCCAGTTCGGTTGCCATGTCGGCAACACGGAATTGCAGCGCCTGGAATTCATCGAGCTTCTTGCCGAAGGCCTTTCGCTCTTTCATGTAGGTGAGCGACTTGTCGAGCGCCGACTGCGCGCCGCCGAGCGAGCATGCGGCGATGTTGAGGCGGCCACCATCGAGACCCGCCATGGCGATCTTGAAGCCGATGCCTTCAGCGCCGAGGCGATTGGCCACGGGCACGCGGGCATTCTCAAACATCACCGCGCGGGTCGGCTGCGCGTTCCAGCCCATCTTGCGCTCATTGGAGCCGAAGGAGAGCCCGGGCGTGTCCTTGTCCACCACCAGCGTCGAGACACCACCGGCGCCCTCGCCGCCCGTGCGCACCATCACGACATAGATGTCCGTTTCGCCGGCGCCGGAGATGAACTGCTTCTGGCCGTTCAGCACGTAATGATCGCCGTCGAGCATCGCCTTGGTCCGCAGCGCGGCCGCGTCGGAGCCCGAGCCCGGTTCGGTCAGGCAATAGCTCGCCAGCAACTCCATGGTGCAGAGACGCGGCAGCCATTTCTGACGCTGCGTGTCGCTGCCATAGGAGTCGATCATCCACGACGCCATGTTGTGGATGGAGATGAAGGCTGAGGTGGTCGGACATCCCGTCGCCAGCGCTTCAAAAATCAGCGCGGCATCGAAACGTGTCATGGCGGAGCCGCCGACATCGTCGCGGATATAGATGCCGCCCATGCCGAGTTCGGCGGCGGCGCGCATCACGTCTTTCGGGAAATGCCTGTCTTCGTCCCACTTGAGCGCGAAGGGCGCGATCTTCTCGGCGGCGAAATCGCGCGCCATGTCGCGGACAGCGGTTTGTTCCTCATCGAGAGCGAATTGCATGACGCCCTTCTTTGTTGATTGCGGATCAAAAAGCAAACGGCCCGGCGCATCGGGGATGCGGCCGGGCCGTGGTATTCGTCTTACTTCATCAGCGGGATGGAGAATTCCGCCCCTTCCTTGACACCCGACGGCCAGCGCGAGGTGACCGTCTTGGTCTTGGTGTAGAAGCGCACCGAGTCCGGGCCATGCTGGTTGAGGTCGCCGAAGCCCGACTTCTTCCAGCCACCGAAGGTGTAATAGGCAATCGGCACCGGGATCGGCACATTGATGCCGACCATGCCGACATTGACGCGCGCGGCAAAGTCGCGGGCGGCATCGCCGTCGCGGGTGAAGATGGCGACGCCGTTGCCATAGTCGTGATCCGACGGCAGCGCGAGGGCTTCCTCATAGTCATGCGCGCGGACGACCGACAGCACGGGGCCGAAGATTTCTTCCTTGTAGATGCGCATGTCCTTGGTGACGTTGTCGAACAGACAGCCACCCATGTAAAAACCCTTCTCGTAGCCCTGCATCTTGAAGCCGCGGCCATCGACTGCGAGGGTCGCGCCTTCCTTGACGCCGATATCCACATAGTTGCGGACGCGCTCGACGGCTTCCGCCGTCACCAGCGGGCCGAAATCGGCAGACGGATCGACCGAGGTGCCGATCTTCAGCGCTTCGACGCGCGGGATCAGCTTTTCCATCAGGCGATCGGCGGTGGCCTTGCCGACGGGGACTGCGACCGAGACGGCCATGCAGCGCTCGCCGGCCGAGCCGTAGCCGGCGCCGATGAGCGCATCCACTGCCTGGTCCATGTCCGCATCCGGCATGATCAGCGCGTGGTTCTTGGCGCCACCGAAGCACTGGCAGCGCTTACCGGTCTGGGCTGCGCGGGTGTAAATATATTCGGCGATCGAGGTCGAGCCGACAAAGCCGATGGCCTTGATGTCCTCGTCGTCGAGGATGGCGTCCACCGATTCCTTGTCGCCGTTGACGACATTGAGGATGCCCGGCGGCAGGCCGGCTTCGATCATCAGTTCTGCGAGCATCATCGGCACGCCCGGATCGCGCTCCGAAGGCTTGAGGATGAAGGCGTTGCCGCAGGCGATCGCCGGGGCGAACTTCCACATCGGGATCATGGCCGGGAAGTTGAACGGCGTGATGCCGGCGACGACGCCGAGCGGCTGGCGCATCGAATAGATGTCGATGCCGGGGCCGGCGCCTTCGGTGTATTCACCCTTCATGAGATGCGGAATGCCGCAGGCGAATTCGACCACTTCGAGGCCGCGCTG
Organism: Tardiphaga sp.; assembly: GCF_044340795.1. GTDB lineage: Bacteria > Pseudomonadota > Alphaproteobacteria > Rhizobiales > Xanthobacteraceae > Tardiphaga. The sequence continues at coordinate 3,552 of NZ_JBIISY010000001.1, read as the reverse complement.
GATGTCGCCCTTGGCGTCCGGCACGGTCTTGCCGTGCTCACGCGCGAGGCGGTCGGCGAGCTTGTCGTAATCGCGCTGGGCGAGTTCGAGGAACTTCATCATCACGCGCGCGCGACGCTGCGGATTGGTGTTGGCCCAGGCGACCTGTGCCGCCTTGGCATTCTCGACCGCGGCGCGGAGTTCGGCCTTGGAGGCCAGCGCGACCTTGGCCTGCACTTCGCCGGTCATCGGCTCGAAAACATCGGCGAAACGCCCAGATGTGCCGGCGACTTCCTTGCCGCCAATGAAATGTCCGATCGTCTTCATGCGTTCCTCCAGAGGGTGCCAATTTGGAGGGGATGTTGATCAGGCTTTGCCGGCTTTGAAAAGGCCTCGAATGCGCAACGGTTTTGCGAAAATGCAAGCCATCGAAGGCGGCGCGCATCCCGACAAATGTCGCTGCCGCGACAATGTGTCAGACGCGCACGCGCCGTCGATTTTCACGCCTTTTTGGCGGTCTTCTTCGCGGTCGCGCGCCTGCCGCCCGGTTGCACCGCGGCACGCTCCAGCACGGTGTCGCGACCGACCTTGAGGAATTCGTCGGACACCTCGCCGGAGCCGGCGATACGCGACATCAGGATGCCGCCCATCATGGTGGCGAGCGCGGCGATCGCCTGTTTTCGCGCCGCTGCGGGATCGCCGGAATACTGCTCCGCCATCATCTCGATCATGTCGTCCAGCTTGGCCGCAAAGGCCCGGCGCGTCTTCGGGCTTTCGCGCGCGATCTCCGCGCCGAGTGCCGGCATCGCACAGCCATGGCCTGGATTGTCGCGGTGCTGGGGCGAGAGATAGGTGTCGACGAGATGGGCCAATCGCTGTTCCGGCGCCAGGTCTGCAATCTGCTGCCGCCGGCGTGTCATGGAGCGGTCCATGGCGTAGTCGAACGCCTCGACCACCAGCGCCTCGCGCGAGTCGAAATGAGCATAGAAGCCGCCATGGGTCAGACCGGCCTCCTTCATCAGGTCGGCGACGCCGATGCCATGGGCGCCGCGTTCGCGCAGCCGCACCGACGCCTTCTTGACGATGCGGGCGTGAGTCTCTGCCTTGTGCTCTTTGGAGTAACGCATTCCCGGTCCGTTCCGCCGAAAAAGATGATGCTGATCATATTAATTGCTCTGCGTCTTGCGCGCAACGCGTCCCGCCTCGCGCGCTTGACTTTACCCCTTCTTGCTAGGGAACCTGTGTGCCCAAGACCGGCGATCCGCGGCGGCGAAAAAGGCGAGAAACTCCCATGCACATGCTCAATCCGCATTGCGGCATCGACCGCGATTCCCGAGGCGTTGTTCGCCTGACGATCTGCAATGCGGGATCGCTCAACATTCTCGGCACCACGGTCATCAATCACGTGCGCGAAGGTATCGAGAGCCTCGCCACGGATCGCGACATCCGGGTGCTGGTCATCGCCGGCGCGAGCGAGAAGAGCATGATCGGCGGCGCCGATATCAAGGAGATGGCAGGTCTCGACCAGCGCTCGGCGGAAACGTTCATCTCGGGCCTGCGCGCGCTTTGCGACGCACCGCGGCACTTCCCTGCCCCGGTGATCGCGCGCATTCCCGGCTGGAGCCTCGGCGGCGGGCTCGAATTCGCCGCGGCCTGCGATTTTCGCGTGGCTGCGCATGACGCGAAATTCGCCATGCCGGAGGTCCGCGTCGGCATCCCCTCGGTGATCCAGGCAGCGTTGCTGCCGCGGCTGATCGGCTGGGCCCGCGCCCGCTGGCTGATCATGACGGCCGCGACCATCGATGCGCCGACGGCGCTGAACTGGGGCCTTGTGGATGTGGTGGCCGCCGAAGGCGCGCTCGATGCCGAGATCGAAAAGCTGGTCGACGCCCTGCTGGAATGCGCGCCGGAAGCGCTGAGATCGCAAAAAGCGATGCTGCGTCAATGGGAAGAGCTGCCGCTGAAGGAATCCATGGATCTCAGCGTCGGCGTGTTTGGCCAGGCCTATCTGACCGGCGAACCGCAGAAGTTGATGGGCGATTTCATCAACCGCAAGCGGTAACCCAGTCGTCATTGCGAGCGTAGCGAAGCAATTTAGTTCTTTCTTCGTGCGACTTCTGGATTGCTTCGTCGCTACGCTCCTCGCAATGACGGCGCAACGGTCATTGCCGCCTCCCTTGCAATTGCCGCAGCGCATCATATGATGAGCATCATCTTCCTCATCACATGGACGCTCCGATGATCTCCGGATGGCTTTCGACCGCCCTCGCCCGCCGCAACATCCATTATGGCTGGGCGATGATCGCCGTGACCTTCGTCACCGCGCTGGTGAGCGCTGCGGCGGTCGGCGCGCCTGGCGTGTTCATCGTCCCGCTGCAGAAGGAATTCGGCTGGAGCACCGCCGAGATCTCATCGGCGATGTCGATCCGTTTCGTGCTGTTCGGCCTGATGGCGCCTTTCGCCGCGGCGCTGATGAACCGCTACGGGCTACGCAATGTCACGCTGACGGCGCTGGTGATCGTCGTGGCCAGCCTCGTATTGTCGCTCGGCATGACGGAGCTCTGGCAGCTGGTGGCGCTGTGGGGCTTCGCCGTCGGCGTCGGCACCGGCATGACGGCCCTCGTGCTCGGCGCCACCGTGGCCTCGCGCTGTTCAAGGAGCGGCGCGGCCTCGTGATCGGCATCCTCACCGCCAGCGCCGCCACCGGGCAGCTGATCTTCCTGCCGATCCTGGCCAGCATCACCGCGCAGGTCGGCTGGCGCTGGGCGCTCGCTCTGATGTGCGTGATGCTCGCATTTGCCGCCATCGCCGTGCTGCTGGTGATGCGCGACCGGCCGAGCGATCTCGACCTGCGCCCGTTCGGCGATACCGGCACCGATCCGCTGCCGGCGCCGCCGCCGGCCAATGCGCCGATCATGGCCGCTGCACTTGGCGCACTGCGCGATGCGGCGAAGACAAAAGTGTTCTGGATTTTGTTCGCGACCTTCTTCATCTGCGGCGCCAGCACCAACGGCCTCGTGCAGGTGCATCTGATCCCGATGTGCCTCGATTTCGGCATTCCCGAAGTGCAAGCCGCCGGCCTGCTCGCGGCCATGGGCATCTTCGACTTCGTCGGCACCATCGCGTCGGGCTGGCTGTCGGATCGTTACGACAACCGCTATCTGCTGTTCTGGTATTACGGCCTGCGCGGGCTTTCGCTGCTGGCGCTGCCCTTCACCGACTTCACCTTCTACGGCCTGTCGCTGTTCGCGCTATTCTACGGCCTCGACTGGATCGCCACGGTGCCGCCGACCGTCCGGCTCACCGCCGCGCGGTTTGGTGCGGAGCGTGCCGGCCTCGTGTTCGGATGGATCTTTGCGGGCCATCAGCTCGGCGCAGCGACCGCCGCCTTCGGCGCCGGTCTCTCGCGCACGGTACTGCTGAGCTACCTGCCCGCCTTCTTCGCGGCAGGTGCCCTGTGCATCGTGGCCGCCGTGATCGTGCTGGCGATCACGAAGGAGAAAAAGGTCGCGACGGCGTGAAGCCGTAGGGTGGGCAAAGCGCAGCGTGCCCACCGTCCCGGCCGTGCACTTG
>NZ_JBIISY010000141.1:0-16063 GCF_044340795.1 Tardiphaga sp. | reverse complement strand
ATGTGAACACGGTGAAGCTCGGTCTCGAGGATGAGCGCATCCATTCGCTGATCCTCGGCTACTGGCACACCATCGTGACGCCGCCGATGGTGTTCGCGAAGAACATGGTCGAGATCAAGAACGAGATGAAGAAGAAGGGCATCGACAAGCCCATCGTCGCTTCACTCGCGGGCGATATCGAGGTCGAGGAGGCTGCGGAATATCTCTACCAGAACGGCATCCCGGCTTACGCCTATTCGACGGAGCTGCCGGTGGAAGTGCTCGGCGCGAAGTACAAGTGGGCGCGCGGGGCGGGGCTGCTTTAAGGCTCGCTCTGTAGCGACAAAAAAAAACGCCGCTCGGGAAACCGGGCGGCGTTTTTCTGTGTGGCCAGCTTCACTAACTCGATGTCATCCCCGCGAAAGCGGGGATCCATAGACACCGAAGTCTACTGGGAAAGCGCGATGGTGAGGCCTTCGCGAAACACTGCGTCGGAGGTTATGGGTCCCCGCTTTCGCGGGGACGACGTAAGAGCTACACAATCACCTTCTGCTCAGCCACGCCCTCGCGGCCAAAAATCCGCAGATAGCGATCGATCTCTTCCTGGCTGCCGCCCGTCGTCTTGGCCGGATTGTCCGACAGCTTCACCGCGGGCCGCCCATTGGCCGCTGTGATCTTGCAGACCAGGCTGATCGGATCGAGCGTATCCAGCCCACGCGGATGGGCGCCGCGGAAATCGTTCGTCGCCATGGTACCCCAGCCAAAACTCTCGCGGATGCGACCGCGGAAGCGCTGATGCAGATCGATCATCAGATCGACCTCCAGCCCGTCCGAAAACATCGCGCGCTTCTTGCGCGGGTCCTCGCCGCGCATGGCGTACCAGGCGATGACTTCCTCGCCAGCCGCCACCGGCTCCTTGCTGTCCATGCGCATGCCCGTCCATTTCGATGCCCAGGCCGGGGCGTCGCGGAGGAACTGGGTCATGCCAAAGGTGTCGGGGAGGATGATCAACAGCTCGCCGTCATAGACCTCTTGCCACTTGGCGAGCACGTCATACTGCGCGGTCTTCAGCGCTTCGTCGCTGTCGGCGAGGCAGCCGAACACCATGGGCAGTTCATGCGAATTGGTGCCGATGGCCTCGAACGAGTGCTTGAAAGCGAGCAGGGCATTGGAGGTGCCGACGAAGCTGCGGCCGAGTTCATTGGCCATCGCATCGGTCACCCATTCCTGCCACAGGAAACCGTGGCGGCGGCGGGTGCCGAATTCGGCGAGTTTCAGGTCCGGATAGGCCTTCAGCTTGGTGATCTTGCTCCAGATCTTGGTCTTGGCGTGCGCGTAAAGAATATCCAGCTCGAACTTGTCGAGGGACGCCATGGCCATGCGCGAGCGCAGCTCGCTGACGATGGCGAGGGCGTAGATCTCCCACATGGTAACTGCAGCCCAGTCGCCCTCGAAGGTCAGCACATATTGGCCATCGACCACTTCGAGGTGATAGTCGGGCAGCCGGAAGCTGCGCAGATATTCGATATATTCCGGGCGAAAGATGTCGCGGCGGCCATAGAAGCGGTTGCCGGCCAGCCAGATCAGTTCGTTCTCGCGGAAGGTGAGGGTGCGGGCGTGATCAAGCTGCGCGCGCAGGACGGCTTCGGGAATGATTTCCGCGAGGCGGACGGTCTTGGTGCGGTTGATCAGACTGAAGGTGACGGGCACCTTCGGATAGAGCATCCAGACGAACTGGTGCATCAGGAATTTGTAGAAATCCGTGTCCAGCAGCGACCGGATGATCGGGTCGAGCCGGTAATTGTGGTTATGGACCCGGGTGGCGAAATCCATCATGGCAACGCCACTCCCCAAAACATGCCTGTCACGGCATTTATCCTTGCGCGGCCTGACCGCAGCTTCGACGCGGATTACGTAAATTTGCGTATCCGCGGGTCGAAAGGATGTCAACGCAATGGCTGAATCCGGAATCCGTGAATGATCAGCGGCTTATCGGCCGTCATTGCGAGCCCTGACGAATTGCGAAGCAATCCAGAAGTTCAAGGAGGACTGGATTGCTTCGTCGCAAGGCTCCTCGCAATGACGGGGAGAGGTCAGCGCTTCAGCCGCTCGTCCGGTGCATTCATCTGTAGGGTATTCTGGATCGCGGAACGCAATGCGGCATGATCGCTGCGGTCCCAGTCCTTCATCCGGATATCGGCGAGCAGGGTCGCAGACTTGCCGAAAACCACGATGCGATCGCCGACCGACATGGCTTCTTCGAGTTGGTGTGTGATCAGGATGGCGGTCGAGCGGAATTCGCGCGCGAGATCGACGAAGGTCTTGCGCAGGTCATTGGCGGTGACTTCATCCAGCGCGCTGAAGGATTCATCGGCGAGGAGAATTCCCGGCTGCACGGCAAAAGCCCGCGCGATGGCCACGCGCTGGCGCATGCCACCGGAGAGTTCGCGCGGATAGGCATTGGCGAAATTCGCGAGCCCGAGCCGCTTGAGCCAGAACATCGCGCGTTCCTGCTGCACGTCATCGGCGATGCCGATCAGCTCCAGCGGGAGCTTGACGTTGTCGATAGCCGATCGCCACGGAAACAGCCGATCCTGCTGGAAGATGGTGGCGATCTTGCCGCGAAAATCGTTGAAGTCGTCATAGGGCGTCTTGTTGCCGATGGTGATGCGGCCGGCGGTAGGATGTTCGAGGCCGATCAGGAGATCGAACAAAGTCGATTTGCCGCAACCGGTCTTGCCGACGATGGCGACGAGTTCGCCGGGCTCGATGCGCAGCGTGAGCTGATCGATGGCGACGATGGATTCGCCCGTGGTGGTCTGGCGAAACACCTTTCGCAGCCCGGCGATTTCGATCGGAGCAGGGGCGCCACTCATGCGCGCCACCTCAGCACACGGGTCTCGAACTGAACGATCAGCGCTTCGAGCAGGAACAGCAGGACCACGAGCACCAGCGTCCAGGCGAAGACGTCAGCGACCGAGAACAGCTCCTGCGCCACCGAGAGGCGATGCCCGATGCCCGTCACGGCACCAACGAGCTCTGCGATGGTGACGACGCGGATGGCGAGGCTGAGCGTGATCTTCCAGCTGGTAAGGATGCCCGGTGTGATCGCCGGCAGCATCAGCTTGTAAAAGAACTGGAAGGACGTCGGGCGGAAGGAGCGGATCATCTGCTTCAGGTCGCGTGACACCTCGCGCATGTTGTCGAGCGCATCGACGGTGAAGACCGGCGCGCAGACCACGACCAGCACGAAGACGATGCGGAATTCGACGCCCTTGAACCAGAGCACGGCGAACAGGATCCAGGACACAACGGGCACCGCCATCAGGATGCGGACCATCGGCCGGAGATAGCGTTCGACGCTGTCGGACAGATACATCAGCACGGCGACCATGATGCCGATGATGAAGGAGACGAACAGCGCCAGCAGCACGCGGCCGAGCGTGACCGCGACATCGATCGGCGTGATCTTCATCAGGCTTTCCGCAATCCGCCCAAGGCCGGGGATCGCGAAAGCGGGAATGCCGAGCGAGGGCGCCAGATAGGACATGACCTGCCACACTGCCGCGAAGAGCACGATCGAGATGATCGTCTCGCGCGGCAGGCTCGGGATCATCGACTTGCGGCGCGGTTCCTCGAACGGCGTCGGACTGCGTGCCGCGTCAGGGGGCATAGATGATCGCGTCGTCAGGCAGTTTCGGATGGAAGCCCGCGGCGACCGCACGCTCGAATGTATCCCAGATGCTCTTCTTCTCCGCTGCATCCCATGCCGGCCGTGCGTCGAACACCCAACGCTTGGCGTGCACGGCTTCCTTCAAAATGCCCGGTGGCAGCTTCACCGTCTCGACGGCGATCTTGTCTGCGCCGTCGGGATCGGTCTGCAGATATTTGGTGACATCCGCCAGCGCCGCGACGAATTGCTTCGGCGCATTGGCGTTTTTCTTGATGCTGTCCTCGCGCATGGCATAGACGAGCTCCCAGCCGGTCACGCCTGCCATCTCCTTCCATGCCGCATCGGCGTTGAAGATGATCTTCAGGCTCGGATCTTCCTTGATCATCATGGTGGCAATCGGCTCGATGATCATCGCGGCCTCGACGCGCGCTGCTGCAAGTTGGGCGCGGGCGACGGCGAAGTTCGCATTCACCAGCGTCATGTCCTTGGTCAGATCGATGCCCTTGGACTTGGCATAGATCGACAAAATCTGGAATTGCCCGCTGCCCATATCGGCGGCGAGCTGCTTACCCTTGAGGTCGGCGATCGACTTGATCGCAGGGTCCTTGGTGATGATCACGAGGTCGGCCAGCGTTGCGCCGGTCGCGACGATGCGCAGTGGGACGCCTTCGAGACGCAGCTTCTGGAAGTAAGTAGGACCGCCGATCAGCGTATCGATTTCGCCGGTGGCAAGGCCTGCATAATAGGCGGAGAAGGACGGATAGGTCTGCACCTCGGCTTCGAAACCATTCTTGGTATCGAATTTCTGCGCCTTCATGATGTTGACGATGATCGGTGCGAAGACCGGAAGCGTGAGACTGCCGACGCGGATTTTCGGCAGCGTTTGCGCCGATGAAATAGTGATCTGTGTCGTGCCTAGCAGTGTAGCAGCGGTGCCCAAGGCAAAGGCGCGTCGCGAAAGTCCGGTCATAAACATCTCCCTCGAAATGGCGGCAAACGTTGTGGCGGGTAGCTTTTCGATCACTTTCATGCGGCAGTGCGGCATTCGTTTGTAAGCAAACGATATGCCAAAATTACATTCACTGAATCCTCTTGCTCACTTGGAATAACGCTACTAGCATTTTGTATGTGCGCAAATGAAATCTGCTTTTGGCTTGCAGGAGGCGAACATGCCGCACCTCACGACGCCGGACGGGACGAAGCTCTATTATGAGGAGGTCGGCACCGGGAGTCCTGTGATTTTCGTGCATGAATATGCGGGCGATTACCGCACCTGGGAGCCGCAGCTCCGCTACTTCTCGCGCTCCTATCGTTGCGTCACATACAGCCAGCGCGGCTATCCGCCATCGGATGTGCCGACCGATCCCGCGAAATACGGCCAGGATATCGCGCGCAACGACGTGATCGCGCTGATGGACGGCCTTGGTATTGCGAAGGCACATATCGTCGGCCACTCGATGGGCGCGTCGACGGCGCTCCATGTCGGAATCCATTACCCCGATCGCTGTCTGTCCGTGACGGCGGCGAGCTGTGGCTATGGTTCGAGCCCCGATCCGGCCTTTGTGGAGCAGGGGCGAGCGGCCTCGCGAGAAACCGCAAAGATGTTCGAGACGGTCGATTGGCCCGAAGCGGCAGCGCGCTACGCTGATGGTGCGACGCGGCAGACGCATAAGAACAAGGACCCGCGCGGTTTTGCGGAATTCGCAAAAATGCTGGCTGATCATTCCCCGGTCGGCCATGCGCTCACCATGCGCGAGCTGCAGGCCAAGCGGCCGATGCTGTGGGAGATGAAACCGCAGCTCGAGAAATTCACGCCGCCGCTGCTGATCATCGTCGGTGACGAGGATGACTGGTGCCTCGATCCCAGCATATTCCTGAAGCGCACGGTGCCGACAGCGGGCTTGCTCGTGCTGCCGCGCGCCGGCCACACCATCACCAGCGAGGAGCCGGCCGCTTTCAACGCGGCGCTTGCCGAACTTTTCCCGGCGGCCGAGTCCGGTCGCTGGATGTCACACCGGCCGGCGGTCTGATCCGATGGCCGCGCCCGGCGATATCATCATCGATATTGCAGACGGTATCGCAACGCTGCGGCTTGCCAATCCGGCGCGCCGCAATGCGATCTCCACGGTGATGTGGAACAAGATAAGCGCCTTCGCGCAGGAGGTCGCGACGCGCAAGGATGTCCGTGTCGTCATCATCCGCGGCGAGGGTGAGGATATGTTTTCGGCCGGTGCCGACATCTCCGATTTCGCGACGGCGCGATCAGGCGAGGGCAATGCCAAGGCCTATGACGATCTCGTGGAGAACACCTGCCGTGCCATCGAGGCGATCCCGCAGCCGACCATCGGCGTGATCTTTGGCGGCTGCATGGGCGCTGGCTCGTCGGTTGCCGCAAGCTGCGACATGCGGATCGCGGCATCGGATGCCTTCTTTGCCGTGCCGGCCGCGCAGCTTGGCCTTGGCTATGATCCGCGCGGCATCACGCGTTTCATCCGTGTGTTCGGCGCTGGCGCGACGCGACAGGTGCTGTTTACCGCCGATCGACTGCCGGCGTCGCGGGCCTATGAACTCGGCGCCGTGCATGTTCTCGCACCCAGGGCCGAAGTCGCGGCGCTTGCCGCGGGGCTCGCGCAAAAAATCGCCGGCAATGCGCCGCTGACGATCAAGGCAGCAAAAGCCGCGATCCGGGCGCTGACCACCAATGATGCCGACCTGATGGCCGAGGCGGAGCGTTTTTACGCTGCGGCCGATGCCAGCACCGACTACGCCGAAGGTCGATTGGCCTTCGCCGAGAAGCGGCTTCCGCGTTTTACCGGGAGCTGACACGACCGACGTTCGATTTCCTCTCTTCCAACCCAGAAGGACGATCTCATGGACCTCCAACTCAAAGGCAAATGCGCTCTCATCACCGGTGGCAGCGAGGGTATCGGCAAAGGCATCGCCATGACGCTGGCGAAAGAGGGCGTCAATGTCGCCATCTGCGCCCGTCGCAAGGAGCCGCTGGAGAAGACGGCTGAGGAAATCAAGAGCGCGACCGGCGTCACCGTGGTCGCGATCCCGGCCGACCTGACCAAGGACGCCGACGCCAAGAACTTTGTTGAGACCGCGCACAAGAAGCTCGGCAGCATCGACCTGATGATCAATAATGCCGGCTCGGCGCCGGGCGGCGTGATCGAAACGCTGACCGAAGCCGACTGGGAGCAGGCGCTGCAGCTCAAATTCATGGGCTATGTCCGCTGCCTGCGTTACGCGCTGCCGATCATGGTCAAGCAGGGCGGCGGCCGTGTGGTCAATCTGATCGGCAATGACGGGGTCAAGCCATCCTATTGGGAAATCGCACCGGGCGCGGCCAATGCTGCTGGACAGAACATGACCCTATCGCTGGCCGGTCAGTATGGCCGCCACAACATCTCGTTCTGCGCCGTGAACCCCGGTCCGGTGCGCACCGAGCGCTGGGCGGGTCTCGTCAATGCCATGTCGCGCGACATGAAGATTTCCTATGAGGATGCCGACAAGCTGGCGCCGGCCTCGATCCCGCTCGGCCGCATTGCCGAGGTCGAGGAAGTCGCCAATCTCGTGGTGATGCTGTCGTCGCCGCTGGTGCAGATGGCCAATGGCACCATGATCGAGATCGATGGCGGCCAGGACAAGGCCTTGATGGATCGCTTCCGCGACCGCTAGTCGCGGCACACGCGCGGCGGCGTTGCTTTCGTCGCCGCGTGCTGCTTTGTGTACGCCCTTGATTCATGCGCGGCGTGCCGTGCGTGATCAAAACTTCAGCGACATGCACGGCGTGTTGCTGTAAGTGCAGCCTTGACAAGAAAATAGGTGCGCCGGACTATTTGCGTGCAAACTAATTCACGCTTCAGCCGACGAGACCTCAACGATACCAATCTGACGCAATCGCTGATCACACAGATGTGGATCACAACGGGAGTTCGATCATGATCACGGCTCGTACACTCGGTTCACTCGCTTTCGCCGGCGCATTGGCGCTAACATTCGGTCGGACTGCGTCGGCGCAGGACACGATCAAGATCGGCGAACTCAACAGCTACAAGACCCAGACCGCCTTCCTCGATCCCTACAAGAAGGGATGGGAGCTCGCGATCGAGGAGATCAATGCGAAGGGCGGTGTGCTCGGCAAGAAGCTCGAAGTGGTTTCGCGCGATGACGGCTCATCGCCCGGCGATGCGGTGCGCGTCGCGGAAGAGCTGGTGACGCGCGAGGGCGTGAACATCCTCGCCGGCACCTTCCTGTCGAACACCGGGCTCGCCGTGACGGAATTCGCCGGCAAAAAGAAGGTGTTCTTCCTCGCCGCCGAGCCGCTGACCGACAAGATCACCTGGCAGAACGGCAATCGCTACACGTTCCGTCTGCGTGCAACGACCTACATGCAGGTCGCCATGCTGGTGCCGGAGGCGCTGGCGGCGAAGAAGAAGCGCTGGGCGCTGGTCTATCCGAACTACGAATACGGACAGGCGGCGGCGGCGACCTTCAAGGAGATGATGAAGGCCAAGCAGCCCGACATCGAATTCGTCACCGAACAGGCCCCGCCGCTCGGCAAAGTCGATGCCGGTGCCGTGGTGCAGGCGATCGACGACGCCAAGCCGGATGCGATCTTCAATGTGTTGTTCGCAGCCGACCTCGCCAAATTCGTGCGCGAGGGAAGCACGCGCGGCGTGTTCAAGGACCGCACGGTGGTGAGCGTTCTCTCCGGCGAGCCCGAATATCTCGATCCCCTCAAGGAAGAAGCGCCGGTGGGCTGGATCGTCACTGGCTATCCCTGGGACAAGATCAAGATTCCTGAGCACGCCACATTCCTGGCTGCCTATCAGAAAAAGTACAACGACTATCCGCGTCTCGGATCCATCGTCGGCTATGCGACCATGAAGTCGCTCGCTGCCGGTATTGCCAAGGCTGGATCGACCGACACCGAAAAGCTCATCACGGCATTCCGCGGTCTCGACGTTGTGGGTCCGTTCGGTCCGTTCACCTATCGCGCCAGCGATCATCAGGCGACGGCCGGCGCCTTCGTCGGCAAGATCGCGCTGGAGAACGGCAAGGGCACCATGAGCGACATCAAATATGTCGACGGTGCCGCCGTGCTGCCGAGCGATGCCGAAGTGAAGAAACTTCGTCCGGCTGCTGAGTAAGGCAACGAGCCGATGGCCACAACGCTTGCTCTTCCCACGATCCACACGCGGGAAGAGGCGGGGTTCTGATGAATCTGAACGCGTTCGTATTCCAGGCGATCAACGGGCTGTCGGCGGCATCGGGCCTGTTCCTGGTCGCCGTCGGCCTGTCGCTGATCTTCGGCGTCACCCGGATCGTGAACATCGCGCATGGGTCCCTGTATATGCTGGGGACCTATATCGCCTACAGCCTCGCCACCAAGCTCGGCGGCGCGCTCGGCTTTTGGGGCGGCATCGTGCTGACTGCCATTCTGGTCGGCATTCTCGGCGCCCTCATCGAGGTGTTGCTGCTCCGGCGCATCTATCGCGCGCCCGAGCTGTTCCAACTGCTGGCGACATTCGCGCTCGTGCTCGTCTTCAACGACGCGGCGCTGTGGCTCTGGGGACCGGAAGATCTGCTCGGGCCCCGTGCGCCCGGCCTCAAGGGATCCATTGAAATCCTCGGGCGCCGGTTGCCGACCTACGACATCTTCCTGATCGTCGTCGGCCCCATGGTGCTCTTGCTGCTTCACATGGCCCTGTCGAAGACGCGTTTCGGCCGCCTCATGCGGGCAGCGACGCAGGACCGCGAAATGGTTGGCGCGCTCGGCGTCAATCAGGCCATGCTGTTCACCGGTGTGTTTGCGCTTGGCGCCATGCTTGCCGGGCTAGGCGGCGCGCTGCAGATCGCGCGCGAACCGGCGACGCTGACGACGGACCTGAATGTCATCGGCGATGCCTTCGTGGTGGTCGTGGTCGGCGGCATGGGCTCGATCACCGGCGCCTATGTGGCGGCCGTGCTGATTGCCGAAGTGAAGGCGCTGTGCATCGCGCTCGGCGTGATCGATTTCGGCGGCTTCACCGTCAATTTCTCCAAGATGACGCTGGTCGCCGAATTTCTGGTGATGGCCATCGTGCTGATCGTTCGCCCCTATGGTCTGCTCGGCCGTGAACAGGGCGTGGTGCGCAGCGTCGCCGAACCTGAGGAGCCGATGCGTCCAGCGACGACGGCGGTGAAGATCGGCGGCCTCATCGTGCTGCTGGTGCTGGTCTGCATGCCGCTGATCGCCAGGAGTTCGCCTTACACGCTGGTGCTCGGCATCGATGTGCTGATCGCGATCTTGTTTGCCACCAGCCTGCATTTCATCATGGGGCCGGGCGGCATGCATTCCTTCGGCCATGCCGCCTATTTCGGGCTTGGCGCCTATGGCGCCGCATTGCTGGTGAAATGGTTCGCCGCGCCCATGGGCATCGCCCTGGTGTCGGCGCCGTTGGTCGCGTTGCTCGGCGCGCTGTTGTTCGGCTGGTTCGCCGTGCGTCTGTCCGGCGTCTATCTCGCAATGCTGACACTGGCCTTCGCGCAGATCGTCTGGGCTGCCGTGTTCCAGTGGGAGACGCTCACCGGCGGCTCCAATGGGGTGCTCGGCGTATGGCCCTCAGCGCCTTTCGAGAGCCGTCCGATGTTCTACTATCTCACGCTGGCGCTCGCGGCGCTCGGCGTATTCCTGATCCGGCGTTTCCTGTTCTCGCCATTCGGCTATGCTATGCGGGCAGGGCGCGACTCGCCATTGCGCGCCGAGGCGATCGGGCTCGACGTGAAACGTATCCACTGGTTGGCCTTTGCCATCGCCGGATGCATCTGCGGCATCGCGGGCGGGTTGTTTGCCTTTGCCAAGGGGTCGATCTCGCCGGAGACCATCGCCGTCAGTCGTTCCATTGACGGTCTGGTGATGGTGCTGCTCGGGGGCCTGCAGACATTGACTGGTCCGATCGTGGGCGCCTCGGTCTTTGCCGTGCTCCAGGACAGCATCATGCGCTCTACTGAATATTGGCGTGCGCTGCTCGGCGGTGTCATTCTGCTGCTGGTGCTGGCATTCCCGGCAGGCATTGTCGGCGGCCTGTCGAAGCTCTTTGTCCGTCGGAAGGTTGCGTCATGAGTGACCTCAGCATCCGTCAGCTCTCGAAATCCTTCGGCGGCGTCCGTGCCGTCAATGACGTGTCGTTCGAGATCAAGCGCGGCGAATTCCTCGCATTGATCGGGCCCAATGGCGCCGGCAAGTCGACCTGCTTCAATATGATCAACGGCCAGCTGCCGCCGGATGCCGGCGAGATCTGGTTCGAGGGCAACAAGCTCATTGGCAGGAAGCCGCGTGATATCTGGCGGCTCGGCATCGGCCGCACATTTCAGGTGGCGGCGACGTTCAATTCGATGACGGTCATCGAAAACGTGCAGATGGCGCTTCTCTCCCACGCCAGCCAGATCTATCGGCTGTGGCAGCCCGCCCGCGCGCAACACCGCGAACGCGCGCTCGAGCTGCTGGCCCAGGTCGGCATGCAGGAGGCCGCCGATCGACCGAGCCGCGAGCTCGCTTATGGCGACGTCAAGCGTGTCGAACTCGCCATCGCTCTGGCCAATGATCCGCGGCTGCTGTTGATGGATGAGCCCACCGCCGGCATGGCGCCGAAGGAGCGCAATGATCTGATCGCGCTGGTGAAGCGCCTGGTGATCGAGCGGGGCATCTCGGTGTTGTTCACCGAGCACTCGATGGACGTCGTCTTCGCTTTTGCCGATCGTATCATTGTGCTGGCGCGCGGCAAGCTGATCGCCGATGGCGATGCCAGATCAATCCGCGACAATCCGCAGGTGCAGGAGGTTTATTTCGGCACCGGCAAAACCTTCAAGGCGGAGGCGCGCGCATGAGCACGCCGATGCTGACGGTGGAAAATCTCCGCGCCTCCTATGGTGCCGCGCAGATCCTGTACGATCTCGGCTTCGAGGTCGGCCGCGGCGAAGTCGTAGCCTTGATGGGTCGCAACGGAGCCGGCAAGACTACCACCATGAAAGCTGTCATGGGCCTGATGGCGCAATCCGCCGGCAAGATCGCATTCGACGGGCACGACATCTCCGGCCGCGAGCCCTATCAGATCGCGCGGCTGGGTCTCGGCTTCGTCCCGGAGGATCGCCGCATCTTTTCCGATCTCACCGTGTTGGAAAATCTCGATATCGGCCGCCAGCCATCGCGAAAATTCAGCGACGGCGTGGATGCGCCGCTGTGGACCGAGCAGAAGTTGCTGGCGCTGTTTCCCAATCTTGGCGAAATGCCGAATCGGCCCGGCGGCCGCATGAGCGGCGGCGAGCAGCAGATGCTGACTGTGGCGCGGACGCTGATGGGCAACCCGCTGCTGATCCTGCTCGACGAGCCCTCCGAAGGCGTCGCCCCAGTCATTGTGGAGATGATGGCCAACACCATCATCGAACTGAAGAAGGCCGGCGTCTCCATCCTGCTGTCCGAACAGAACGTCCATTTCGCCGAGCTGGTGTCCGATCGCGCCTATGTGCTCGAAAAAGGTCAAATTCGATGGAATGGGACCATGGCCGAACTGGCGGAGAACGTCGACATCCAGCGCGCTTATCTCACCGTATAGCGATCAAAACTTGATCTGTTCCTGTCACTGCGGATGGTTCATAAAAGACGTCTGGGAGCAGGGCCGTCGTGATGCAGAAGTCGAGCAAGGTGAAGTCACAGGTCGGTGCCGAGGCGCCCGCCGGCTATGAGCTCGATGCGCAGGTCGGTTTTCTGCTGCGCGTCGCCATGCAGCGCCACACCTCGATCTTCATGTCCCACATGGTCGATGAGCTGACGCAGACGCAGTTCGCGGTCATGGCGAAGCTGCATGAGGTCGGCCCGAGTTCGCAGAACCATCTTGGTCGGCTGGTCTATCTCGATGCCGCCACCATCAAGGGCGTGGTCGATCGCCTCGGGCTGCGCGGCCTGGTGGCGACCGGCGCCGATCCCACTGATCGCCGCCGCCGCGCGGTGTCATTGACAGAGAAGGGGAGCCGCGTGGTTGAGGCCGCGATCCGTGTCGCAGCGGATGTCACCACAAAAACATTGAGGCCGCTGACAGTGGACGAGCAGCGCACACTGACGCGGTTGTTGAAGAAGATTACGTAGGCGCTGTGCCGTAGGGCGGATTAGCGCAGCGTAATCCGCCGCGGAGTTTGAGCCATGCACTCGGCCGGCGGATGACGCCTTCGGCTCATCCGCCCCACAGTCGGTTGATCAATTCCTTGACGGTCTGCGGTGATACCGGTAACCGCGTGATTGCGCCGGGCTGTCCGAGGGCATCATCGATCGCGGACGCAATCGCCGCGCCGACCGCATTGGCGCCACCTTCGCCTGCGCCTTTCAGTCCCATCGGATTGAGCGGGCTCGGCGCATCTTCGGTGATGATGACGTCCACGGGCGGCACTTCACGCGCCGTTGGCATCAGGTAATCCGCAAAGGTCACCGCCAGCGGTTCGCCGCGGTCGTCATAGCTGAATTCCTCATACAGCGCGCCGCCAAGGCCCTGCGCGACACCACCGACAATCTGGCCGTCGATCAGCATCGGATTGATCGCCTTGCCGATGTCATAGGCGACCAGATAGCGCTCCACCGTGACCCCGCCCGTATCGCGCGCCAGCGACACGACAGCGATATGCACCCCATAGGGATAGGTCATGTGCTTTGACTCGAACGACGCTTCGGCAAACAGCCCGGGCTCACTGTCGCCCACGAGATTGCTGCCCGGCTGCAGGGCCTTGGCGATCTCGGCCAGCGACATCGACGGGCCGGTGCTGCCATCGAGGCGCACGATCTCGCCATCGACGATATCGAGCTGATCGGCCGGCAGCTGCATCAGTTCCGCTGCCGCAGCGAGAGCGTTGTCACGCAGCTTCAAGGCTGCCTGTCGCGTGGCTTCGCCGGTCATCACGGAAACGCGCGAGGCGAAGGCGCCGAGGCCGCGCGCGATGCGATCCGTCTGGCCGTGGATGACGTTGACCGCGTCATAACTGGCGCCGATTTTCTCCGCGCAGATCTGCGCGATCACGGTCTCGACGCCCTGGCCCACCGAGGCGGCGCCGGTGACGACCTCGATCTTGCCGTCGATCCCGACGGTGATGCGCACATCGTCGAAGGGGCCAAGTCCGCTTTTCTCCACGAACATGCCGACGCCCGCGCCGACCAGTTCGCCGGCCGTTCGCCGTTCGCCGATCTGCGAGCGTAGTGCCGTCCAGCCGATGCCGTCCAGCGCCGTGTCAAGCAGTCTTGCGTAATCACCGGAGTCGAGCACGATATCGGTGCCAAGCGTCTCCAGCGCGCGCGTCACCGGCATCTCGCTGACCGGGATCAGGTTGCGGCGACGGACCTCGACGCCATCGATGCCGACCTTGGCGGCAACCGCATCGAGCAGGCGCTCGCGTACAAAAGTGCTCTCATAGCGCCCTGGCGCGCGATAGGTGCCACCGGGCGTCTTGTTAGTGAGGCGGATGTGGCCTCGGGCCCGATAGGCGGGAATGCGATAGGGGCCGGGCAGCATCGCGGCCGCGAGATCTGGCACGGTGGCGGCGTGCGTGCGCATATAGCCGCCCTGATCGTGGAAAAACTCGTCATCGATGGCCAGAATGTTGCCGGTCTGGTCGATGGCGGCGCGGATGTGATGTGTCTGCTGGCGCGAATGGTTGGTCGCAATCAAATTCTCGCGGCGATCCTCGATCCATTTGACCGGACGGCCGAGCCGCAATGCGGCGAGGCAGACCAGCACGTCCTCGGGATAGAGTTCGCCGCGGACGCCGAAGCCGCCGCCGACATGGTCCTCAAAGAGATTTGTGTTCGCCGCCGTGCGGCCGAACATCTTGGCAAGCTGGTCGCGATTCCAGTGCGGTACCTTGGCGGCGCCATACATTTCCAGCATGTCGGTTTCGGCGATATAGCGCCCGATCGTGCCGCGCGTTTCCAACGGCACGCCGGAATGCCGGCCGATGGACAGCGAGAGTTCGACAGTGGCGTGCGCATTGGCGAAGGCGGCTTCGACATCGCCGTAGCTTTTCTCAATCAGCGCCGTCTCGGTCGGTAGCCCGTCGCGGAATTCGCCGACCTCGCCATCAGCATGCAGGATGATCGGCAGCTCCTCGATCTCGACTTCCACATGCTCGGCCGCGTCTTCGGCGAGATAGGGATCTTCCGCGAACACGACGGCAACGGGATCGCCGACATAGCGCACCTTGTCCTTGGCCAGGATGGTCTGGCGATAGGCGGCGAGCTGTTCGAGCCGCGTCAGGCGAAAATCGATCGGCGGGATGTCGGCGACGTCCTTGAAGCTCCAGGCCGCGACGACACCGGGGATCGCAAGGGCCGGGGCAAGATCGACCGAGACGATGCGGCCATGCGCATAGGTCGAGCGGACCACGCGCATATGGAGCTGGTTCGGGAAATTGATGTCGGCGGCAAACCTGCCTTGCCCACGCAGCAGCGGCCCGTCTTCCTTGCGAAGAACGGATTTGCCAACCAGCCCCGGTTTGGCCGGCGCGCTCACGACTGGCGCATCTCGACGGCGGCGGCGCGCACGGCCTTGATGATGTTCTGATAGCCGGTGCAGCGGCAGAGGTTCGACGACAGAACATCGACGAGATCGTGGTCGGAAATATCCGGCTCGCGCTCCAGCACGCCGACCGCGAGCATCAGGAAGCCGGGCGTGCAGAAGCCGCATTGCAGGCCGTGGTTTTCCATGAAGGCGCGCTGCATTGGATGCATCTCGTCGCCCTTGGCAAGGCCTTCGACGGTACGGATCTGCTTGCCGTCTGCCTGCTGGGCGAACATCAGGCAGGAGCGCACCGGCTCGCCATTCACCAGCACCGTGCAGGCGCCGCAGACGCCATGCTCGCAGCCGATATGGGTGCCGGTCTGTCCGCATTCCTCGCGGATCGCATCCGCCAGCGTGCGCCGGGCCTCGACGCGGATCCCATGCGCCTTGCCGTTGATGGTGAGGGTAATGTCGCTCTTGTCGGTCATGGCAGTTTCCCGCTGTTGCGGAGGGCGGCGCGGATGCGCTGCGGCGTCGCCGGCATTTCGTCGATGGAGACGTCGAACGGTTTCAGCGCGTCATTGATGGCGGAGATGACGGCAGCCGGCGCGCCGATGGCACCGCCTTCGCCAAGACCCTTGGCTTTGGTGATGGTGTTGCCGGTAAGCGTCTCGATGTGGTGCAACTCGATTTCCGGAATCTCACGTGCCGTTGGCGGCAGAAAGTCCGCCAGCGTCGAGGTCATGATGTTTCCGGTCTCGTCATAGATGATTTCTTCAAGCAGGGCATTGCCGATGCCTTGCGCGACGCCGCCATGCACCTGGCCGTCGGCGATCATGGGATTGATGATCAACCCGGCATCTTCGGCGACGAGGAATTTTTCGAGCGT
>NZ_JBIISY010000353.1:0-4569 GCF_044340795.1 Tardiphaga sp. | reverse complement strand
GACACTGCCGGTCTCTATGTCGACTTCGACCACGGCAACATGGCAGGCATTGGAGAATGTCCCCGATGGATCGTAAGTGGCGTTCTCCGATAGGCCCGGCTCGATCTCGCCCTTGAAGATATGCGTCTGGTGATAGGCCGCACGCGCCATGGAGGCAATCGTGACCGAGCGGTCGGTGCCGATCACATGCGCGGAGCCTTCCTCCAGCTTGATGTCCTCCGGTGAGGCCTCCAGCAGATGGCTTGCCATCTTCAGGAGCTTGGCCCGGATCTTTTGCGCAGCCATCAGGCTGGCACCGCCGGACAGCACCAGCGAGCGGCTGGCGAATGTTCCCCAGCCATAGGGCGAGCGATCGGTATCGCCATGCACCACTTTGATGACTTGCGGGTCGACCCCGATCTCGTCGGCGATGATCTGCGCCAGTGAGGTACGAAGCCCCTGACCATGCGGCGACGAGCCGATGCGGGCCTCAACGAAGCCGGAGGGATCGACAGTGAGGATGACCGTCTCGAAGCCGGGCGTGATCTCCATTCCGCGCGCCGCGAAGGCCGGGCTGCCGTAGCCGGTGCGCTCGGAGAAGGTGGCAAAGCCGATGCCGAGATAGTGGCCCTCAGTGCGTGCGGCTTCCTGCCGCTTGCGGAAAGCGCCGAGGCCGATCGCCGCGATCGCCATTTCCATGGTCTTGCGATAAGTGCCATCGTCGAAGACGAGGCCGGTCGCGGACGTGTAGGGAAACGCGTCTATCAGGTTGCGGCGGCGCAGTTCGGTAGGCTCGATACCGAACGCGCCGGCGGCCTTGTCCATCAACCGTTCGAGCACAAAGGTGATCACCGGCCGCGAGACGCCGCGATAGGGCGCCATCGGGCAGGTATTGGTCATCACCCCGCGGGATCGGCAGTCATAGGCGCGGACATCGTAAGGGCCGGGGAGTTCGGCCAGCGCCATCAGCGGTTCGACACCGCAGGTGGTAGGAAAGCAGGAATAGGCGCCGATATTGGCGACGATGTCGCCCCGCAAGGCGAGCAGTTTTCCCTTCTTGTCGAAGGCGCCTTCGAGTTCGACATATTGATCGCGGCTGTGAAAGCTCGCGATCAGGTTCTCGCGGCGGTCCTCGGTCCAGGCGACAGAACTGCGCAGGTGCCGCGCGAGCCACACCAGCAGCACATATTCCGGCGCCAGCGACATCTTCTGCCCGAAGCCGCCGCCGACATCGGGCGCGATGACGCGGAGTTCAGATTCCGGAATGCCGAGGATATCGCACACCGCGGTCCGCATCAGGTGTGGCATCTGCGTGGTGCAGGTCAGCGTTACCCGCTCGGTCAGGGGATCATAAATCGCATGCCCGGCGCGCGCTTCCATCGGCGTCGCATTCTGCCGGCGCGAGCGCGCCTCGACCCTGATGATGCGATCGGCGGATGTCCACACATCCTCGAATTTCGGCGTGACGATATGGCCTTCGACGATCACATTGTGCTGTGTCCCGGCATGGACGCGCGGTGCATCGCCGGCGAGAGCCGCGCGCGCGTCGGTCAGCGGCTGCGTCTCGGTGATGGCGACTTCGACCTGATCGGCAAAGTCCTCTGCCTCATCCTTGGCCGGTGCATAGACGGCGGCGATGCATTCGCCGGTGAAGCGCACGACACCATCTGCGAGGATCGGCTGCCCGACCGGCACGTAGTTGAACTTACTGAGCATCGGCTTGATCGGCTTCAGGCTCTTCAGGTCGGCTGCCGTCACCATGCCGATGCCATCAGGCGCATCGATGCTGTCGATGGTCCCCGCCGCGACATGGCTGCGGACGAAGCGGACCCAATGGGTCGCCGGAAGATCAGCCGTAAATCGTCCTCGCCCCGAGACGAGCGCGGGGTCCTCGAGCCTACGGATCGAGCGCCCGACCCATGTCGTACCCGATCCCTTGGTATGGTCGGTCTTCCCGTGCACCGTCATTGCTGTGCATGTTCGAGCGCACGCCGCGTCACGGCGCGGACGAGGTCGCGGCGATAATCGGCCGTGGTCTGGATATCCTCCATCGGATCGACAGCCAGCGCCGCCGCTTCGCCGGCCGCGACGAACAGCTCGGGCGAGGGCACCTGTCCGTTCAGCACATCCTCTGCCTCGGGTATACGACGCGCGCGATCCTCGGCGCCGCCGATGCCGATGTGCGCGTCCGTGATCTTGCCATCCATTAGTCGATAGGTCACCAGCGCTGCCGACATCGCGAAATCTCCGGCGCGGCGGCTGAATTCGTAGAAGCCGAACTTCGTGTCAGCCGGCAGCAAAGGAAGCCGCGCTTCGGCAAGAAACTCGTCTTCCTGCAGCGCAGTCGTCATGATGCCTTCGAGGAATTCGTCGATCGGCACGATGCGCTCGCCGCGCACGCTTTTCACCACCAGCTGCGCGCCGAGCGTTGCGGATGTCAGGCACCATTCCGAGGACGGATCGGCATGGGCGAGGCTGCCACAAAAGGTGCCGCGCATGCGGATCGGGTAATGCGCGATATGTTTTGCCACATAGGCGAGCAGCAGCCCGAGCGGCCCGGCGATGACCGGCTTATGAAAGGCGCCATGGCGCACGCGCGCCCCGATGGACAGATGATCGCCCTCCACGGCGAGGCGATCGAGCCCTTCGACTCCATTGATATCGATCAGATGCGCCGGTCGCGCCATGCGGAATGCCATGATCGGCACAAGGCTCTGCCCGCCGGCGAGAATGCGTCCGTCCTGCGGTGCATATTCGGCCAGGGCATTCACGACTTCGTCCACCGTGCGGGGAACGTGGCGTGTAAACGGCGCCGGTTTCATCCGACCTACCCCTCATCAGGAGCGTCAAAATTCACTTGTATGCTAACAATCGTCCGTTGCTTGTCAATCAGTGCGCGTGCTGGAAATGGCGGCGTTTGGCGCCTGCGAATGCGGCACTGCGCAAATGCCTCGGCGATGTTGCGCTGCGGCCTGGCTAGGCCGCAACGTCGCGATCGAGCGCAAAATCTTCGAGAAGTTGCGACCGCTTGCCGTTGATAAGGTCGCCGAGCAATTGCGCGGCCAGATAGCTGAAGGTGATGCCATTGCCGCCATAGCCGTAAGCGGCGAACAGGTTGGGATGACCGGGCACAGGGCCGATCAACGGCAATCCATCGCGCGTCGTATCGAATGTGCCCGCCCATCGATGGGTGATGTTCAGTTCGGCACGTGACCAGAGAGCTTTCAGACGCTGGCGCAGGACATCGGCCTTCGCCGGGATCAGTGCATCGCGCGCATCCGGCTCGATGATTTTGTCGCTGTCTTCGCCACCGATGATGATGCGGCCGGAGCGCGTCGTGCGCGCATAGAGATAATCCTTGCTGTCCTCCCAGATCAGCACGCCGTCGCGCCACAGCCGGTCGGGTTGCGGTGCCGTCGCGATGGCCCAGCTCGACGACGGCGATTGCACCTTCGTCTCCACGATGTCGGGCATCACATAGCCGGTGGCAAGGATGACGTGACGGGCCTCGATCATCCGCCCCTCCGCCGTCGAGACACCGACGCTGTGCGAAGCACTGTCGTAGCGTACTGTTTCCGCCTCGTAGAATCGCGCGCCGCGGCCGTGCGCGACATTCAGCAGTCCGATGGCCATCTGCATCGGATCGCAATCGGCGGAGTTCGGCGAGACGATCGCTCCGGCGCGTGTGATTTCATAGGCGCCGAGCAGCGCACGATGATCGAGAAACGTGCCGGGCAATCCTGCGCGTGCGCGCAAGACCTGCTCGGTGATCAGGCTGGTCGCGTCCTCACCGGCGGCGAGGTAGAGCGACGATTTTGACCGCATGTCGCAGGGCAGATCGAGATCGCGCATCAGCGATTGCAATCCGCCGACGGCATCGAAGCTGGCGCGATAGGCGCGCGCGGCGCGCTCGAAGCCGTAGAGGTCGGTCAGTTCGTGTAACGAGCGGTCGATTTCCCACAGCAGCATCGCCGTGCTCGCCGCGGTGCTGCCGTAACCCGGCAACTCGCGGTCCAGCAGAACCACGTCGAGGCCTTGCCGCGTCATCCGTTCGGCCATCAGCGCACCGGTAATGCCGCAGCCGACGATCAATGCGTCGCAGCGTGTGTCCTCGGTGAGCGGATGGCGGGCGGGACGGGGGAGTTTGGCGAACCAGGGCGAGCGTCCGCCATGCAGGTCGTCCTGTTCTGTGGTATCGGGATCGAGGTCGGAAATGATGGCACCGCGGGTTGGGATGTGAGCGTCGGGGAGAGCGGCTGACAATGCCGGGAAGCCAGTTCCGGTTCCGCTACCGGCGTGCGACTCTCCGGGCGACCGCAAAGGCCTCGGGAAGCCCCCGGGCGGCAGTCAAAAATTCTTATTTTTCAATTTGTTGTGTCCCCACTTGGCAGTGCCGGGATGGCCGGATTAAAGATGCGGCCAAATCGAACCAGCGTCTGGCGTCCCGACCCCGCCGGAGCCCCTCAGGGGCCGCCGTTGCTTCGTCGTTTTTCAACTGCCCTGTAGAGGACACCGCCCGTGTCAAAGACCGCCGTTCCCGCCCCGCAGCTCTCGCTCCCGAAGGACAAGATCAAGATCCTTCTGCTCGAG
>NZ_JBIISY010000346.1:0-4866 GCF_044340795.1 Tardiphaga sp. | reverse complement strand
GAATGAAATTCCACCTGCACCGGCTGCAGGGCTGCGGGTTGAGCATTGTGACAGTCGCGTCACATCGCTGTCATCCGCCAGCGATAGGCGTGCAATGTTTGTTAACGCTGGAGTTACTCATGCTTGCAGTCGAAGGCCTGACGTGCCGGTTCGGCGCCAAGGCGGCGGTCGATAATGCGAATTTCGAGATCGCGCCAGGCTCGTTCGTCGGCGTGATCGGGCGTTCCGGCGCCGGCAAGTCGACCTTGCTGCGCATGGTCAACCGTCTGGCCGAGCCCACATCCGGCCGCATCAAGTTCGACGGGCTGGATGTCACCGCGCTCAAGGGGCGTGAGCTGCGCCAGTGGCGCGCGCGCTCTGCGATGATCTTCCAGCAGTTCAATCTCGTCGGCCGTCTCGATGTGCTGACCAATGTGCTGATGGGCCGTCTCTCCGGCATGCCGCAATGGCGCTCGCTGACGCAAATGTGGCCCGATGAAGATCGCGCACTGGCGATGTCGGCGCTCGAACAGTTCGATATGGCGCAATATGCCTCGCAGCGTGCCGATCAACTCTCCGGCGGTCAGCAGCAGCGCGTCGCCATCGCCCGTGCGCTGGTGCAGCAGCCTGACCTCATCCTTGCCGACGAGCCAATTGCGTCGCTGGATCCGCGCAATACCCGTATCGTCATGGATGCCCTGCTGCGCATCAACAAGCATTTCGGCATCACCGTGATGTGCAACCTGCATTCGCTCGATCTGGCGCGCACTTACTGTGATCGCCTGATCGGCATGTCGGCCGGCCGCGTCGTGTTCGACGGCGCGCCCGCTCAGCTCACCGAACATATCGCACGCGAACTCTACGATCTCGAAGCCAATGAGGTGATGGGATCGACACCTGTGCCAGTGCAAGCCGGTGCGCGGGTGCCGGAATATGGCGCCGCCGCCGTCGCCTGATCGAATTGCCGTGATGATATCTGCCTGTATTTCGGGCGCATGGTGTCATCGCGGCGATAGACGCTTTGTCTAGCAACAAGAAACTCCGTCACCTCTCCAGATCACGCAGGGATTGCCATGATCAATCGTCGCTCCATCGTGCTCGGCGCCGCCGTGCTCGCCTTCGCCGCTGGTTCTGCCTCGGCGCAGGACTACAAGGCCAAATATCCGGAACTGACCTTTGCCGTCGTGCCGGCCGAGAACGCCTCGGGCGTCACCGAGCGCTGGACGCCGTTCACCGCCTATCTCTCCAAGGAGCTGGGCGTGAAGGTCAATCTGCGCATCGCCAATGACTACGCGGCTGTCATCGAAGGCCAGCGTTCGGGCAACATCCATCTCGCCAGCTATGGCTCGGCCTCGTTCGCCCGCGCCCGTCTCACCGGCGTCAAGACCGATGCCTTCGCCAACGACATCAATATCGATGGTTCGACCGGCTATTACTCGGTGTTCTTCGTCAAGGCGACGAGCCCGTACAAGACCGTGCAGGAACTGAAGGGCAAGAATCTCGGCCTCGTCGATCCGAACTCGACTTCGGGCAACAACGTGCCGCGCTTCGAACTCGACAAGATGGGCATCGCCGATGCCGATGCCTTCTTCAGCAAGGTCGTGTTCACCGGCAGCCACGAAAACGCGATGCTCGCGCTGTCGCAGGGCACCGTCGATGTCGTTGCCAACCAGTGGACCAACGACGCCGACTCGACCCTGCAGCAGATGCTCCACAAGGGCATGCTGAAGAATGCCGACGGTTCGGCGATGAAGAAGGACGACTTCCGCATCATCCACAAGTCGGCGCCGATCATCAACGGCCCCTATGCCTATAGTTCGGACCTGCCTGAGAGCCTGAAGGTCGCCATCCGCAAGGCGTTCGAAGAAGCCCCGACCAAGGACAAGGCCGCATTCGACAAGCTGTCGGACGGCCAGAAGAAGGGCTTCCATGCCGCAACCACCAAGGATTGGGACGCGACCATCGACCTGATCAAGTTCGTCGACGCCCTGCGCAAGAAGAAGGCGTCGTAACACCCAACTTTCGACAGGAGCCGGATCGGGCATGATCCGGCTCCTTTTTTATGCCGTTTGAAGGTTATCCCGATGCCCGCCGCCGTCTCCATCCTGCCGAGCCAGCAACTCGCCGCGCTCAACGACGCCTATCGCAAGGCGGTGTCGCGTCGCCGGTTGCGCACGGTGCTGTCGGTTGCGGCCTGTGTCGTCGTTCTGTTCGTGGCGGCCATCGGCGCCGAGGTCAATGTCGCGACCTTCATCGAGAAGATCGGCAACTTCTTCAGCTATTTCGATCGCATCTTCACGCTCGAAAGCGGCGTCCGGGTGTGGAACGATATCGGCGAATGGTTCTGGGGCTGGGACAAGTGGCTGAAGCTGCTCGGCGAGACCGTGCTGATCAGTTATGTGGGCACCGTGGTCGGCGCGCTGCTGGCATTTGGCCTGAATTTCCTGGCTGCCGAGAACACCGCGCCGTCGCGCTGGCTGCGCTTCGTCGTCAAGCGCTTCATGGAATTCTGCCGTACGGTGCCGGACATCGTGTTCGCGCTGATCTTCGTCATCGCTTTCGGCCTCGGCCCGATGGCCGGCGTGCTCGCCATCGCGATCCATTGCGTCGGTGCGCTCGGCAAGCTGTATGGCGAGATCGTCGAGAATATCGACATGAAGCCGGTGGAGGGCATCCGCTCCACGGGGGCAAGCTGGATCGATTGCATGCGCTTTGCGGTGCTGCCGCAGGTCTCGGCCGGCTTCGCCAGCTACACGCTGCTTCGCTTCGAGATCAATGTGCGCGGCGCCTCGGTGATGGGTTTTGTCGGCGCGGGCGGCATCGGGCAGGAACTCGTCGTCGCCGTGCGGAAATTCTACTATTCCGATGTCAGCGCCATCCTGCTGATGATCATCGTCACCGTCTTCGTGATCGATATCAGCACCGGCTGGCTGCGTGGCCGCCTGTTCGGCAAGGAGGCGCGGTCGTGAGCAAGCAGCCTGATATCAATACCAGCGAGCTGCGCAGCCGCTATCCCGACGTGTTCGATCGCCCGCTGAAATCACGCGCTGCCGTGCCGACGATTCTCGTGGCTGCTCTGGCGCTGTTGATATTCGGTCTCGTCGAGCTCGATTTCTCGCCGGCACGGATGCTGAACGGCATTCAGCAACTGGGCTGGATCACCATGATGATGATCCCGCCGGATCCTGGCTCGTCGCTGCCGGCCTATCTGCAGGCGATGGGCGAGACGCTGTCCATCGCCGTGCTCGGCACCACGCTGGCCGCCTTGCTCGCATTGCCGGTCAGTCTTCTGGCCGCGCGAAACGTCATTCCGTCGGCCTGGCTGCGTTTCCCGGTGCGTCGTTCACTGGATACGATCCGCGGCGTCGATACGCTGATCTGGGCGCTGGTCTGGATCAATGTGGTCGGCCTCGGCCCGTTCGCCGGCGTGCTGGCCATTGCGGTGTCGGATTTCGGCGCCTTCGGCAAACTGTTCTCCGAAGCTATCGAGGGCGCGGACAAGAAACAGGTTGAGGGCATCCGCGCCTCCGGCGGCAGCCCGCTGCACGAAATCCGTTTCGGCCTGATGCCGCAAGTGCTGCCGGTGATCGCCGGGCAGGTGCTTTACTTCATCGAGTCGAACACGCGCTCGGCCACCATCATCGGCATCGTCGGCGCAGGCGGCATCGGCCTGCAACTGGCCGAACAGATCCGCGTGCTGGAATGGCAGAAAGTGTCGTTTTTGATCCTGATGATCCTGGTGGCGGTGGCGGCCATCGACTGGATCTCCAGCCGCCTCCGTTTTGCAATCATCGGCCGCCGCGCGGTGGCGTAATCACGCCGCCGCCTTGTGACGCGCTTGTTCGGCCTTGAACAGTTCGAACTCCTCGCCGACGGCCCGCATGACACTGGGGCGTTGGCGCATTCCGGCGTGATACGCCTTGATCGCCGGCCACTGGCCGAGATCCAGTTGCGGGATCACCATGGTCCAGTTCAGGACCGTCGTCAGATAGCAATCGGCAACGCTGAAGCGGTCGAGCAGGAAGGTGCGACCTTTGAGGTGGGTCTCCAGATAGTCGAGCTTCGAGCGGCCAATCTCGAGGGCATAGGCTTGGGCTTCAGGCGGTGCCTTCTTCGAGAGCAGCGGCTGGAACAGCGACTTGTGCAATTCGGTGCCGATGAAACAGAGCCATTGCTGCAGCCGGCTGCGCTCCATGCCGGTCCCGGCCGCGATGGGCGAATCCGGAAAGCGCTCCGCCACATGCTGTAAGATCGCCGCATTTTCGGTGAGGACCACCCCGTCATCGGTGCGCAGCGTCGGCACCAGGCCGAGCGGATTGATGCCGTAGAAGTCCGAACCGTCCTGCAGCAGGGTCTTGCTGGGCGGATCGACCTCGACAAACCGGGCATCGGCGTCGGCTTCATAAAGCGCGATGCGGGTAGCCATCGAGCAGGCCATCGGCGAGAAATAGAGATCCATGGGTGCTTCCTTCGCTTGGTGACGCCGTGAAGGGGCGTCATTGATTGATTTTCGTACCGTCTCGCACAATAATGCAGCGGTCAAGGAATAAATTGCGAAATGGTACAAAAAGAAAAGCCGGGCTCCGGCGGGGCAAGTGGGGCGGGAGAGGGCAAGCGTCGCGGGCGGCCGCGGGCCTATGAGCCGGACGTGGCCATCGGCCAGGCGCTCGACCTGTTCCGCCGCGCCGGTTACGCCGCGACCTCGCTGGACGATCTCAGCGCCGCCACCGGCATGAACCGGCCGAGCCTTTATGGCGCCTTCGGCGACAAGCGCGCGCTCTACATCAAGAGCTATCAGCGCTATCGCGATGACTACACCGCCAAGGTACTCGCGCTGTTCAAGGCCGATATCGATATCCGCGAACGCCTGCGCCGCTTCTATGCCGC
>NZ_JBIISY010000344.1:0-4876 GCF_044340795.1 Tardiphaga sp. | reverse complement strand
GCCTCGCATTGCGTTGTTCTCCTGGCGAGCAGCACAGTCGCTACGAGCCGTCGTTTTCAGCACGCAATCGTCTGATTGCCTCTCATAATACCTTTGTGACAAAGTATTTTCGCTTGCACGCGAATCCGTGATGGGGTTTTGATTGCAGAATCACTATAATTTTGCAGTGCAGCAACCATATGTCGTCGGTGCTGTTATCTCAGCGCCGACCCTCAGGAGCTGCCGTGTCCCTTGCCGATAATATCGAGTTCTTCCGCAACCTGCCGAAAATGCCGGGCGCATTGAACGGGATGGGGCGGCAGCAGCTTCCTGTTGGCGACAGCCCGCTCGAGGAGATCGCCGAATTCGGCAGCAATCCTGGCAATCTGAAAATGTTCGCCTATGCGCCGGACCAACTCGCGCCCAAGCCGGCGATGGTCGTCGTGCTGCATGGGTGCACGCAGACCGCGGCTGGCTACGACGTGGGCACCGGTTGGTCCAGGCTGGCTCAGCGCTACGGTTTCGTGCTGGTCATGCCGGAACAGAAGCGCGCCAACAATAGCAACACCTGTTTCAACTGGTTCGCATCCGACGATATTGCGCGAGACAGCGGCGAGGCGTTGTCGATCCGCCAGATGGTCGAACACGCGGCCATCGCTCATGGCGTAGATCCTACGCGCATCTATATCACCGGCCTCTCTGCCGGCGGCGCGATGACGTCAGTGATGCTCGCCACCTATCCGGAGGTGTTCGCCGCGGGCGCCATCATCGCCGGCTTGCCCTACGGCATCGCGCATTCGACACAGGAGGCGCTGGCTGGCATGTATCGCGCGCCGTCACGCAGCGGTCAGGAGCTTGGTGACCTCGTACGCAAGGCGTCGCCGCATCAGGGGACGTGGCCGCGCGTGTCGGTCTGGCACGGCGCCGCTGATCGGACCGTCAACCCGGCCAATGCAGGTGAGATCGTAAAGCAGTGGCTCGATCTGCACGATCTCCCGGATGCGCCGATGTCGGCGGCAGATGTCGACGGCTATCCGCGCGAGGTCTGGTGGAACAGCGAGGGCCAGACGGTTGTGGAATCCTACACCATCACCGGCATGGCGCATGGCACTCCGCTAGCCATTGCGGGCCATGAGGATGCTTACGGCACAGCGTCGAAATTCCTGCTCGACGTAGGCATCGCATCGTCCTGGCACATCGCCCAGTTCTTCGGTCTGACGAAGCAGATGCCGATCCGCACGTCTGCCCCGGACGAGTCGCGCAGCCGACCATCCCGCCCGCAGCAGGCACGTGTGGAACAGGATCGGCGTAGCATCCGTCGCGATCCCCCGGGCCGCCGCGCGCTCGATGTCTCCGGTACCATCACCCGCGCACTGAAGGCGACCGGACTCATCAAATAGTCGCAGCTTCTGCGGATTGTGCTTCGCTTATCCGTCCTACGGCGGAATGCAATTTGCGCCTGCGATCCGCGCCGGCTAAATTCTCTCCGTAATTCATACGGATTGATGTTTCCGCATATGGCGGCAGAGCGCATAGAGAACCAGGTCGATTTCCTCGCCGGCGGCGGTGAAATGGGCGCCTTGATGCGCGCCTACGATTGGACCGGCACCCCGCTCGGCGCCCCCCCGACATGGCCGCAGGGCTTGCGCACCGCGATACGGATCCTGCTCAACACCTTCCACCCGATGTTCATCTGGTGGGGGGACGACCTCATCCAGTTCTATAACGATGCCTATCGCGAAACGCTGGACGACCAGCAGCACCCCCGTGCGCTGGGGCAGCGCGGCCGGGAATTCTGGAAGGAGATCTGGCCCATGATTGGCCCGCAGATCGACCAGGTGATGTCGGGCGGTGGCCCGACCTGGCATGAAAACCAGCTGGTCCCGGTGACGCGCAACGGCAAGCTGACCTACGGCTACTGGACCTATGGTTACAGCCCCCTCGATGGCGAGCACGGCATCGGTGGCGTCATGGTGATCTGCCGTAACGTGACGCAGGACCATGAAGCCAATATCGCGCTGCGCGAGCGCGAGGCCGAGCTGGCCCGTGTGCAGGAGATCGGCAGCATCGGCGGTCTCGAAGTCGATTTGCGCACCGGGTTCCGCAATCGACGTTCGCCTGAATATCTGCGCATCCATGGCCTGCCTGCGGATGCCATCAACGAGACGCATGAACAATGGGTGGCGCGCGTCCATCCCGAAGATCGCGAGGCGACCGAGCGCAAGTTCATCGAGGCCGTGAAGAGCGGTGCGCGCGAATATGGCGTGCAGTATCGCATCGTGCGTCCGAACGATGGCGCGTTGCGATGGATTTCCGTCAAGGCAATCATCGAGCGGGACGAAGCGGGGAAGCCGCTCCGTCTCGTCGGCGCACATACCGATGTCACCGAGGAGATCCAGGCGCGCGAAGCGTTGCTGCGCAGCGAGGAAGAAGCGCGGCAGCTTGCACTGAAGCTTGCCGAACTGAACGCGACGCTGGCGCAGCGCGTGCGGGATAAGACGCGCGAGCGCGATCGGATCTGGAGTGTGTCGCGCGATCTGCTGATGGTCGCCGACTATAGCGGCGCCTGGCGCACGGTAAATCCGGCCTGGACGCAGGTGCTGGGCTGGAGCGAGTCCGATCTGCTCGATCGAACCTCGCGCTGGCTGGAACATCCCGACGATCAGGCCAAGACGATGGCCGAAGTCGAAAAACTCGCTTCGGGGCAGCAGACCGTGCGCTTCGAGAATCGCCTCCGCCACAAGGATGGTTCCTATCGCTGGCTGTCATGGACCGCCGTGCCCGATGAAGAGCTCATTTATTGCCTGGCCCGCGATGTCACCGAGGAGAAGGCGGCCGCCGAGCGTTTGAAGGCCACCGAAGAGGCGCTGCGGCAGTCGCAGAAGATGGAAGCGGTCGGTCAGCTCACCGGCGGCATCGCGCATGACTTCAACAACCTGCTGACCGGGATCGTCGGCTCGCTCGATCTGATGCAGACCCGGCTTGGCCAGGGACGCACCGAAAGCCTGCCGCGCTATATCGATGCCGCCATGACATCGGCCAATCGCGCCGCGGCGCTGACGCATCGCCTGCTGGCCTTCGCGCGCCGTCAGCCCCTGGTGCCGAAGCCTGTAGATGCCAATGCGCTGGTCGCGTCGCTGGAAGACTTGCTGAGGAGAACCATCGGCGAGAAGCTGCATCTCGAAATCGCAGCTGTCTCTGATCTGTGGTCGACATTGTGCGATCCAAACCAGCTGGAAAGCGCGCTGCTCAATCTTGCCATCAATGCACGCGACGCGATGCCCGACGGCGGCAGGCTGAGTATTGCCACCCGCAATGTCCATGTCGGTACCATCACGGCGGATACGCCGGCGCTGACACCCGGCGACTATATCTGCATCGCCGTCACCGACACCGGCACAGGCATGACGCCGGAGGTACTCGCGCGGGCTTTCGATCCGTTCTTCACCACCAAGCCGATCGGGCAGGGCACCGGGCTTGGCCTGTCAATGATCTACGGTTTCGCACGGCAGTCGAACGGGCATGTCAGCATCGACAGCCGGGTAGGCCTGGGCACCACGGTCAATCTCTACCTGCCGCGCTTCGAGGGCACGGCATCCGAAGCGGTGACAGGCTCCCAGCGCGACGAGCACAGGTCCGCTGGTGAAACCGTGCTGGTGGTCGAGGACGAGCCCGTGGTGCGTTCGGTCGTGGTGGAGATGCTGCAGGACGAGGGCTATCGCGTGCTCGAGGCGGTCGATGGTCCGTCCGGGCTCGCGGCCTTGCGTGGTGAACCGGTCATCGATCTGCTTGTCACAGATGTGGGCCTGCCCGGCATGAACGGCCGTCAGCTGGCCGATCAGGCGCGCGAGACACGACCGGATCTGAAGATCCTCTTCATCACCGGCTATGCGGAAAGCGTCGCCATGGCCGAAGGCTTCCTGCTGCCCGGCATGGAGATGATCACCAAGCCTTTTGATCTCGACGTGTTGTCGCGGCGGATCAGGACGATGGTCAGCGCCTGATCCATCAATCGGCAGGGAGCTCTTCTGCAAAAAAAAAGACGGCCCCGGCAGGTGAACGCGCGGGGCCGTTGATGTCTTGCAATGGAGGTTTACCATCGCAGGATTCTTGTCGCATAGGCGAGCGAGTCCCACATCCCCCATTTGGTATATAAATCCGCGGACTTTGCAGCGATCATTTCATCTTGGTGGCCATCGACAGTCTGGTGAGCAAGGTCGCCAGTTCGGCCTGCCGTCCGACACCCGTTTTGGCGAAGACGCGTTTCAGCACGGTGCGCACGGTTTCCTCTGCGATGCCCAATCTGGTTGACGCTTCCTTCGGGGCAAGTCCTGAACCGATCAGCGAAGCCACGCGGGCTTCGCCCAGAGTCAGGCCCAGGAAATCGCGCACCAGGGCTGGATCCGCGGGTTCCTCGGCGCTTGGCTCGATCACGATGGCGACCGCCTTGGCGCGGCGGACGAAATCGTCGTTCAGATCGGAACGGGGCTTGAGCGACATCGGATAAATCAGCAACGGCCGCTGCGGGGATTCCCGTTGGACGAGGATCGGCTTGGGATCGACCAGCAGATCGACCGGTTCCGCGCGCAGCGTACTCGCCATCGCATCCTGGAAAGCCTGGTTTTCCGCCCGCGATGTCAGCAGCAAGCGCTGCTGATGCAATTGGATCGTGTCACCCATGATCGCTTCGGCCGATTGATTCTGGAAAATCACCCGGCCGAGCGCGTCTAGAACGAAAATCCCCATGCCGAGATTGGCCAGCGCTTCGGCGAGGCCGATCTTGGACACTTCCGCATCGATCAGCTGGATCGAGAGCCGGAGGGATTTTTCGACATAGCGCCCGAAATGGGCGATGACCTTCAATTCCTCCGCATCGAACGGCGCAGAATCAGGCCGA
>NZ_JBIISY010000345.1:0-4876 GCF_044340795.1 Tardiphaga sp. | reverse complement strand
CTGATCCTCCGATTTGCGATCAGGCCCGTCAAGCGAAAGATCAACCATTGGTGGAACATCCGGTTCGTCGCGTGCAGTGCAAAAGATGCAAGAGACCGGGCCTGCACGACGAATTTATTTTACGCAGCTTCGCTGTCGAGCAAGCCACCTTCGCTCTTGGGCAAGAACGGTTGTGCAGACGTGATTAGCTGACGATCACCAAAAGCGAAGCCGGGTCGATCAACGACCCCGCACATACATGTCTGGGAGGACATCACGATGCGAAAGGTGCTACTCGCGACCTGTCTTGGCACAATGGCAGCGTCGGCTGCCGGCGTTGCCATCGCCAATGATGAACTGTCGAAAATGGCGGCGAACCCGAAGGACTGGGTGATGCCTGCGGGCGACTACGCCAACACGCGCTACTCCAAGCTCAATCAGATCAATGCCGGCAATGTCGGCAAGCTGCAGGTGGCGTGGACTTTCTCCACCGGCGTGCTACGCGGGCATGAAGGAGGACCGCTGATCATCGGCAACATGATGTATGTGCACACGCCCTTCCCGAACAAGGTGTTCGCGATGGATCTGGC
The DNA here is from genome assembly GCF_044340795.1 of Tardiphaga sp. GTDB lineage: Bacteria > Pseudomonadota > Alphaproteobacteria > Rhizobiales > Xanthobacteraceae > Tardiphaga. The sequence goes on along the minus strand of NZ_JBIISY010000345.1, from coordinate 4,307 downwards.
GCAGGACAGCAAGATCGTCTGGAAATACGAGCCGAAGCAGGATCCGAACGTCATTCCGGTGATGTGCTGCGATACCGTCAATCGCGGTGTGGCCTATGCGGACGGCAAGATCTTCCTGCACCAGGCCGACACCACGCTCGTGGCGCTCGATGCCAAGACCGGCAAGGAAATCTGGACCGTCAAGAATGGTGATCCCGGCAAGGGCGCCACCGGCACGTCATCGCCGCTGGTCGTGAAGGACAAGGTACTGATCGGTATTTCTGGCGGCGAATTCGGCGTTCAATGCCACATGACCGCCTATGACCTGAAAACCGGCAAGCTCGCCTGGCGCGCTTATTCCGAAGGGCCGGACGACCAGATCATGTTCGATCCCGACAAGACCATGGCGCTCGGCAAACCGGTCGGCAAGGATTCCAGCATCAAGACCTGGCAAGGCGATCAGTGGAAGATCGGCGGCGGCTGCACCTGGGGCTGGACGTCCTACGATCCCGAACTCAACCTCGTCTATTACGGCTCGGGCAACCCCTCGACCTGGAATCCGAAGCAGCGCCCTGGCGACAACAAGTGGTCGATGACCATCTTCGCGCGCGATGCCGATACCGGCATGGCCAAATGGGTCTACCAGATGACGCCCCACGATGAATGGGACTATGACGGCGTCAATGAAATGATCCTCAGTGATCAGCAGATGAACGGCCAGAACCGCAAGCTGTTGACGCATTTCGATCGTAACGGCCTCGCCTACACCATGGACCGCGTCACCGGCGAACTGCTCGTCGCCGAGAAATACGATCCGAAGGTGAACTGGACCACCGGCGTCGACATGAACAAGTCTTCACCGACCTATGGTCGCCCGAAGGTGGTGGATCAGTATTCCACCGAGAAGCAGGGCGAGGACGTCAACACCAAGGGTGTCTGCCCGGCAGCGCTCGGCACCAAGGATCAGCAACCGGCCGCCTATTCGCCGGACACCCAGTTGTTCTACGTGCCGACGAACCATGTCTGCATGGATTACGAGCCGTTCAAGGTGAACTACACCGCGGGTCAGCCTTATGTCGGTGCGACGCTGTCGATGTATCCGCCTCCGGGCGAAACCCACATGGGTAACTTCATCGCCTGGGACAACAAGACCGGCAAGATCGTCTGGTCCAACAAGGAGCAGTTCTCGGTCTGGTCAGGCGCTCTCGCCACTGCTGGCGGCGTCGTGTTCTACGGCACGCTCGAAGGTTACCTGAAGGCTGTCGATGCCAAGACGGGCAAGGAACTCTACAAGTTCAAGACCGCCTCCGGCATCATCGGCAATGTCACGACCTACGAGAACAACGGCCGGCAGTATATCGCGATCCTGTCGGGCGTCGGTGGCTGGGCCGGCATCGGTCTCGCAGCTGGCCTTACTGATCCGACGGCAGGTCTCGGCGCAGTCGGCGGTTACGCAGCCCTGAGCAACTACACGGCGCTCGGCGGCTCGCTCACGGTGTTTGCACTCCCTCAGTAAACTGACCGCTTTGTCACCCGGCGCATGGCTCTCCTCCATGCGCCGGTCTTTTCTGAAATCGCATGCCGAGGACAAGCTATTGCGCCAGTTCACTCTCGCACTCGCCGCGATGATCATCGTGGCTTCAGCACATGCCAGTTTCGCCGGGGACGTAGGCGATCCCGCCGCAGTCAAATCCGAAGAGGGGAAATATCTCGACAAGGACGGCAACCCGACTTTTAAGGTAGGCGCCGATGGCACCGTGGATTGGTACACCTATTCCGGCTATCGCCGATATCACTCCGAATGCCACGTCTGCCACGGCCCGGACGGGATGGGCTCGACTTACGCACCCGCGCTCAGGGATTCGCTGCAGAAGATGACCTATGAGGCATTTCTCGAAGTCGTCGCCAGCGGGCGCAAGAACGTCAATGCATCGCAAGAAAGCGTGATGCCTGCCTTCGGCGATAACACCAATGTCGCCTGCTATATGGACGACCTCTACATCTATCTGCGCGCCCGCGCCAATGACGCCGTCGGCCGTGTACGCCCGGGCAAGCGCGAAGAGAAACCCGCCGCCTATACCGCGGCAGAAAGCGCCTGCATGGGAAAGCCGCAATGATTGCACCTGCCGCCGAAGCTTTGACTCGCATCGTTGCGTGACACAGGGAGTAGACCATGAAAACGCGTGCCGCAGTCGCTTTTGAAGCCAAGAAGCCACTGGAGATCGTCGAAGTCGATCTCGAAGGACCGAAGGCCGGTGAAGTTCTCGTTGAGCTCAAGGCGACCGGCATTTGCCATACCGATGCCCATACGCTCGACGGTTTTGACAGCGAGGGCATCTTCCCCTCCATTCTCGGGCATGAGGGCGCCGGCATCGTGCGCGAGGTGGGCTCCGGCGTCACCTCGGTCAAACCCGGCGATCACGTCATCCCGCTCTACACGCCGGAATGCCGGCAGTGCAAAAGCTGCTTGAGCCAGAAGACCAATCTCTGCACCGCCATCCGCGCGACCCAGGGCAAGGGCGTGATGCCGGACGGCACTTCGCGCTTCAGCTATCAGGGAAAGCCGATCTATCACTATATGGGCTGCTCGACCTTCTCCAACTTCACCGTCCTGCCAGAGATCGCGGTCGCGAAAATTCGCGATGACGCGCCATTCAACACCAGTTGCTATATCGGCTGCGGTGTCACCACCGGAGTGGGCGCCGTGGTAAATACCGCCAAGGTCACGCCCGGCAGCAATGTCGTCGTGTTCGGCCTTGGTGGTATCGGTCTCAATGTGATCCAGGGCGCTCGCATGGTGGGCGCCGACAGGATCGTCGGCGTCGATATCAATGACGACAAGGAGGAATGGGGCCGCCGCTTCGGCATGACCCATTTCGTCAATCCGAAAAAAATCGACAGCGATATCGTCCAGCATCTGGTGGGGCTCACCGATGGCGGCGCGGATTACACATTCGATTGCACCGGCAACACCACGGTGATGCGCCAGGCGCTGGAAGCCTGCCACCGCGGCTGGGGCGTCTCCGTCGTGATCGGCGTTGCGGAATCCGGCAAGGAAATCGCCACGCGCCCGTTCCAGCTCGTCACCGGCCGCGTATGGAAGGGCACTGCCTTTGGCGGAGCGCGCGGGCGCACTGACGTGCCGAAGATCGTCGATTGGTACATGGGCGGCAAAATCGAGATCGATCCGATGATCACCCACGTGCTGAAACTCGACGAGATCAACAAGGGGTTCGACTTGATGCATGAAGGCAAGTCGATCCGTTCAGTCGTGGTGTTCTAGATCAAGGCAACCAAGCAGGGAGGATCAACTGATGACTGTTCATATCCATCCGTCAGTCGATGGCGGCGTCAAGGCAGGTAGCGGTCATTTCGCCGGTGGCACGCTGGTCTGCAAATGCGCGGACCGAAAAGTGAAGGTCGCGGTCAAGGGCGACGTCGCCCACAATCACGCTTGCGGCTGCACCAAATGCTGGAAGCCGGAGGGGGCGACATTCTCCGTCGTCGCCGTGGTCCCTCGTGAAAATGTCACGGTGACAGAGAATGGCGACAAGCTGCGCATCGTCGATGCCGCTGCGGTGATCCAGCGCCACGCCTGCACCGGCTGCGGCACGCATATGTATGGCCGCATCGAGAACAAGGGTCACCCGTTCTACGGCCTTGACTTCATCCACCCCGAGCTGTTCGAGGAAACCGGCTCTGCCGCGCCCGGCTTCGCAGCCTTCGTATCTTCGGTGATCGAATCCGGCGTGAAGCCAGCCGACATGGGCGGCATCCGATCGCGTCTGAAGGAACTGGGTCTCGAACCCTATGACTGCCTTTCACCGCCCCTGATGGACGCCATCGCGACCCATGTGGCGACGGCAAAGGCGGCGTGAATTTCAGGGAGACACAAGTTTGCCTGCGACTGCCTGCAGTCGTCAGCATATAGCAGATCGAATCAATGTCCGCTTCCGTACATCGGAGGCGGACATTCTAAATTTGTCGACCTATAGGAAAATCAAGAAATGCTGGTACTTTTATCGATAGTCTAGAAATCGCTCGACATTCTGTATCGAACAGAGAGATCCTATCTTTACATAATTTTGGATCTTAAGCATTCACTACGCAAAATGGATCAGCGAGTTCGAGCTTGTCACACTTCGGCGTCATCGCCTCCTCCAACTTCACTCCACCACCACTCATTCATCAAGTACCAGTCGACTGTTTCTCGTAGGCCAACGGCAAAGTTTCGCGACGCCACCCAACCAAGTTCTATCTGAATCTTTGTGGCATCGACCGCATAGCGCAGATCGTGCCCAAGCCGATCGGTAACTAAACTGATCTGC
>NZ_JBIISY010000103.1:0-20749 GCF_044340795.1 Tardiphaga sp. | reverse complement strand
CACCACCACCCCGGGCGTCGGCATCAACTGGCTGATCCCCCGCCTCGGCGAATTCACTGCGCTCTATCCGGAAATCCGCATCTCGCTGATCGTCACCGATGAGGAACTCGACCTCTCGATGCGCGAGGCCGATGTGGCGATCCGCACCCGCAAGCCGACCCAGCCGGACCTGATCCAGCGCAAGCTGTTCGCCATGGGTTTCCACGCTTACTGCTCGCCGGAATATATCAAGCATTTCGGCACCCCGCGTACGCTCGACGAACTCGACGGCCACCGCATCATCATGCTGAGCGATGCGCAGGTGTCTCCGCACCTGCAGAACCGCAGCTGGCTGATCGATGCCGGCCGCAACGGCAATGGCCCGCGCGAGGCTTACTTCAAGGTCAATAATATTTTGGGCCTGATGCGCGCCTGCCAGCAGGGCCTCGGCATCGCAGCATTGCCGGACTATCTGGTCGAAGAGAACGACCGCCTCGTGCAGCTGTTCAGCGAGTCCGACTCGATTCAACTCGATACATATTTTGTCTATCCGGAAGAGCTGAAGACCGTGGCCCGCGTGCAGGTATTCCGCGACTTCATCGTCAGCAAGGCGCAGCGCTGGCCCTCATAACCCGCAAATTCAGCGGGCTGCCATGTCTACGCTGACGACATGTCAGACATGACAAGTCATGCGTTGCTGCAGGGCCTCCGCGAGGATCATACTATCCAAACGCTGAGGCTCGCGCCGCGCATTTGTCCCCCTCCTCCAGTGGAGCGGGTCTCAGTTATCCCTCTTGGAAGGTGATTGTGTCGGCCTCTCGAAGGCCAATACCTCAGAGCCGGGCTCGAAAGAGACCGGCTTTTTTTTGTCTCTGTTCGTAGGATGGGTTGAGCGAAGCGATACCCATCACCACCAGCACTGGAGCCTGCGGTGATGGGTATCGCTCCGGCGCTTCGCGCCTGCGCTCAACCCATCCTACACATTCCGCTCAGTCCAATCTCACCTTCGCCAATCGCAGCGCATTTCCGATCACGCTCACCGACGACAACGCCATGGCTGCCGCACCGATCATCGGCGACAGTAGGATGCCGAACACCGGATACAAAATGCCAGCCGCGATCGGCACGCCGGCGGCATTGTAGACAAATGCAAAAGTCAGGTTCTGGCGGATGTTGCGCATCGTCGCCTGTGAGAGATGTCGCGCACGCACGAGCCCTGAGAGATCGCCGGTGAGCAGCGTGACGCCCGCGCTCTCGATGGCGACGTCTGTGCCGGTGCCCATCGCAATGCCGACATCGGCAGCGGCGAGCGCCGGCGCATCATTGACGCCATCGCCGACCATGGCCACACGGCGGCCTTCTCCACGCAGTCGCGTCACCACATCGCTCTTGCGCTCCGGCAATACGCCGGCCTCGACCTCGTCGATGCCGAGCGTCTTCGCCACCGCGCGTGCCGTCGTCTCGTTGTCGCCCGTGAGCATCACGACGCGCAGACCTTCGGCACGCAGCTGATCAAGTGCCTGCTTCGCCGATGGCTTCACGGGATCGGCGATGGCCATCACGCCGGCCACGGCATCGTCAATGGCCACAAAGATCGCCGTCGCGCCCTGCTGACGTGCAGCTTCGGCAATGTCGTCGCAACGCGACGTATCGATCCCGATTTCGCTCATCAGCATCGCATTGCCGAGCGCGACGCGCTGGCCGTCGATTACACCTGAAGCGCCCTTGCCCGACGGTGATGCGAAGTCCGCCACGTCCTTCAGCGCGATCCCGCGCTGCTTTGCGGATGCAACGATCGCCTGCGCCAGCGGGTGTTCGCTCGCGCGCTCGACACTGGCGGCGAGTTGCAGCAACGTCGCGTCGTCACCGCCATCGACCGGCGTGACCGCAACCAGCGACGGCTTGCCTTCAGTGAGTGTGCCGGTCTTGTCGATGACGATGGTGTCGATGCTTTCCAGCCGTTCCAGCGCCTCGGCATCGCGCACCAGGATGCCCGCACCGGCGCCGCGGCCGACGCCGACCATGATGGACATCGGCGTGGCGAGACCGAGCGCGCAGGGACAGGCGATGATCAGCACGGTGACGGCGGCGACGAGCGCATAAGTCAGCCGCGGTTCCGGCCCGACCATCGCCCAGACGGCGAATGCGACAACCGCGGCGGCAAGCACCAGCGGCACGAACCAGCCGGCGACATGATCGGCCAATCGCTGGATCGGCGCGCGCGAACGCTGCGCCCTGGCGACCATGTCGACGATGCGCGACAGCATCGTATCGCGGCCGACCTTGTCCGCCTTGAAGACGAGGCCGCCGCTCTGATTGACCGTGCCGCCGATGACGCGATCGCCCTTCTGCTTGGTGACGGGCATCGACTCGCCGGTGACCATGGACTCGTCCACCGACGAGCGGCCATCGCGCACCATGCCATCGACCGGAATCTTCTCGCCCGGCCGCACGCGCAGCACGTCGCCGATGCGGATGTCGGCGAAGCCAATATCCTCGTCGCCGGATGCGCCGATGCGCCGCGCTGTTTTCGGCGCAAGGCCGAGCAGCGCACGGATCGCACCGGAGGTCTGGTTGCGCGCGCGCAGTTCCAGCACCTGCCCCAGCAACACCAGCACGGTGATGACGGCGGCGGCCTCAAAATAGACGGCGACGGCGCCGTGATGATCGCGGAACGCCGCCGGAAACACGCCCGGCGCCAGCGTCGCCACGACGCTGTAGATCCACGCCACGCCGGTGCCCATGGCGATCAGCGTGAACATGTTGAGATTGCCGGACAGGACGGAGCGCCAGCCGCGCACGAAGAACGGCGCGCCCGCCCACAGCACCACCGGCGTGGCGAGCGCAAACGAGATCCAGTTCGACGTCACCTGCGGCACCAGCTGCATCAGGCCGAGATGACTGCCCATCTCCAGCACGAAGACCGGCAAGGTCAGCGCCAGCGCGATCCAGAAGCGCCGTGTCATGTCGATCAGTTCGGGATCGGGGCCGTGATCGAGCGACACGGTCTCGGGCTCCAGCGCCATACCGCAGATCGGACAGGTGCCCGGCCCTTCCTGGCGCACCTCCGGATCCATCGGACAGATATAGATCGTGCCTGCCGGCATCGGCGGCGCCGGCTCGCGCGGTCGCAGGAAGCTTTCGGGATCGGCGGAGAAGCGCTCGCGACACCGCGCACCACAGAAGAAGTATTCCTGGCCCTTGTAAGAGAACCGCTGCTTGGCCGTGGCGGGATCGACGGTCATGCCGCACACGACATCGAGCACCTTCTCCGGCGCGGCGGGGGCCGATGCGTGATCGCCATGCGAGCAGCAGGATTCGTGCTTGTGATCGTGCCCACCATGGGCGTGCGCATGCGTCGTTTCGGTCACGTCGTCGCCTCTTGAAACAGATACCCTATGGGGGTATATGAGCTGCATGCGCCAAGAGATCAAGACGTCCTGTTTAAAACGCCTCAAACGGATCGAGGGCCAGGTGCGCGGCCTTGCCGGGATGGTCGAGGACGACCGCTACTGCATTGATGTGGTCACGCAGATCGCGGCAGCGCGGGCTGCGTTGCGGCGCGTGGAAGAAGAGATCCTGCGCGATCACGTCGCCCATTGCGTCGAGCATGCGATCTCGTCCGGCGACAAGGCCGATCAGCGGCGCAAGATCGCCGAGCTGATGGATGTCGTGAGCCGCGTCGATCGATGACGGCGCGATGATGCTGCGCCGCGACTTCGCAGACAGGGTTGATGTCGAGTTACCGTCAATGAACGCAATGATGAGCGCGAAACCACAACACACGCAGAGGTCGGTGCAAACGCAGCGTCCGACTGTGCAGCTTTACCGCTAAAAGCGAGTGCGTCCGCTAGCGTACATACCTACGCGAATATAGGTATTTACGTGTCATTACATACTTATATCTAGCGTCGCGTGCAGGTTCAGAATTTTCACCTGCGGTACGCGTTTCATGCTCACGATCTATAACTGCATCGCCAACGCCCACGATCTTCGCCTCGTCGGCCTTGCAGCCATCATCTGCGCGATCGCGTCCATCACCGCCATCACCCTGCTCCGCCACGCGCGGAATGCAGAAGGCGAAATGCGCTATCTCTGGCTCGGCGTCTCCGCGATCTCGACGGGGTTCGGCATCTGGGCCACGCATTTCGTGGCCATGCTGGCATTCTCCCCGGGTCTGCCGAGTGGCTACAATGTCGTGCTGACCGCGGTGTCGCTGGTGGCCGCGATCCTGCTCGTCGGCGCCGGCCTCGCCATCGCGCTGATCCCGAATTTCCGCGCCGGTCCCGCCATTGGTGGCGGCGTCGTCGCCGGCGGCATCGCGGCGATGCATTACACCGGCATGGCAGCGTTCGAAGTTCAGGCCACCATGCAGTGGGATGCTGCGCTGGTGACCGCGTCGATCGTGGTTGGCGCGGTGCTCGGTGCGCTGGCGCTTCCCGTCGGCCTGCATCGCAATGAGCTGTCCTGGCGCATCGGCGGCGCATTGCTGTTGACGCTGGCGATCTGCAGCCATCACTTCACGGCAATGAGCGCCGTGACCATCGTGCCCGATCCGAGCATCGCAGTCTCGCCGCTGTCGGTACCCGCGGGCTGGCTCGCGCTCGGCGTGGCGCTGATCTCATTCGCCATCATCGGCCTCGCGGTGGCCGGCATCGCGCTCGACATCCGCGATCGCCGCCGCACCGATCTCGAAGCCGACCGCATGCTCGGCCTCGCCAACGCAGCCGTCGAAGGTCTGATCGTTTGCGACGGCGACAACATCGTCACCGTGAACAACAGCTTTGCCGCGCTCGCCTGCGCTTCGACCGAGAGCTTTGTCGGCGAGACTCTCGATGCCTGCTTCCCCGACGATCAGCCGCGCGCCGATCTGATGGCGAATCCGAACATGCCGGTGGAGGCCAATCTGCGTCCGCGTCATGGCGCCCCCGTTCCGGTCGAATTGATCCTGCGGCAGATCGACTTTGCCGGCCGGCCGCATCAGGTCATCGCCGTGCGCGACCTGCGTGCACGCAAAGAAGCCGAACAGCACATCCGCTTCCTCGCCCACCACGACGCCCTCACCGGCCTGCCCAATCGCAGCCATTTCAACGATCGCATCGACGCAGAACTCACCAGCACACAGATCGGCCGCAAACACGCGGTGCTGTGCATCGATCTCGATCGCTTCAAGGAAGTGAACGACCTGTTCGGCCATGCCGCCGGCGACAAGGTGCTGCAGACCATCGCGGCACGGGTCAGCGGCCTGCTCGGTGACGGCCAGATCATGGCGCGTCTCGGCGGCGACGAATTCGCGATCCTGATGCCCAATATCCGGCACAATGCTGCAGCGGAAAAACTGGCAGTGCGCGTGCTGGAAGTCTTGCGCGACCGCGATGATGCATCCGAGCTCGGCAGCGTCTCGGCCAGCATCGGCATCGCTTTATATCCCGACGATGCCGCCGATCGCGAATCCGTGCTGGCCCATGCCGACACCGCGCTGTATCGCGCCAAGACCGAGGGCCGCGCCACCCATCGCTTCTACGAGACCGGCATGGGCGACGCGGTGCGCGACCGCCGCATGCTGGAGCACGATCTGCGCGGCGCCGTGGCCGGCGGCCAGATGGCCCTCGTCTACCAGCCGCAGGAAGGCATGCAGCGCGGCACCGTGATCGGCTTCGAAGCGCTGCTGCGCTGGACCCATCCGGCCCGCGGCGTGGTCTCCCCCGCCATCTTCATTCCCATCGCCGAAGACACCGGCGCCATCCTGGAGATCGGCGAATGGGTGATGCGCACCGCCTGCGCGGAAGCTGCAAGCTGGAAGCAGCCGCTGACCATCGCGGTCAACGTCTCAGCCGTGCAGATCTATCACGACAATTTCGTGCCGATGGTGCACCAGATCCTGCTTGAGACCGGCCTGTCACCGTCGCGCCTCGAGATCGAGATCACCGAAACGGCGCTGATCCGCGACCTCAATCGCGCGCTCTCGGCGCTACGCCGGATCAAGGCGCTCGGCGTGCGCATCGCCATGGACGATTTCGGCACCGGCTATTCGTCGCTGTCGAACCTGCGCGCCTTCCCGTTCGACAAGATCAAGATCGATGGCTCGTTCATCAAGTCGGTGAACAACAACGGCCAGGCGGCAACCATCGTCCGCGCCGTGGTGGGGCTCGGCCGCGGGCTCGGACTGCCGGTGCTGGCGGAAGGCGTCGAGACCGAAGCCGAGCTCCAGTTCCTCAACGACGAAAAGTGCGACGAAGTGCAGGGCTATCTGCTCGGCAAGCCGGCGAGCATCGATCACTTCGTCCATGTCACCGAGGGTGTACCGCTGCAGCCGGCCATCGAAGTCGACGTCGAGATCGAGGCTGACGCCAGGGTCGCGTAATCAGCCCTCCAAACGCCAAAAAACGCGCGAGAACGTCGCGCGTTTTTCGGGGATCGGAGGAAGCAGGAGCGATCAGGCCGCCTGCTTGTGCATCGCGCCGTTGGCCGATGCCTGACCGCGAATGGCCTTGATCGAACGTTCGATCGCGGTCCACAGCTTGCTGATCTCGCTGGCTGCGCGACCATCCGCCGAATATTCGCGGGCGCCTTCACCCTCACCGAGGGCGAGCAACAGATCCGCACGATTGGTGATCTGACCCGACCACACCGGCGCCTTGAACTTGGCAAGGGCTTCGCGGGCGAGCGATACGATGCGGCTTTCGTTTTCATCGCGGCGTGCCGGGGCACCGTTGATGACCACAGCATAAGGCTTGCGGGCCGAACGGCAGGACTGGATCGTCGCCTGCACGGCATCGACGTCGAACACGCCCGGACGCGCCGGGATGATCACCATGGTTGCGTTCTTGATGGCATCGTCAACGACGGCCGATGTATTCGGCGGCGTATCGATGAAGACCCATTCGATACCATCGCGCTTTGCAGCGGCGACGATCTCGGACACGCTGCGGTTTGCTACTTTCAGAGCGGGTTCATTTGTTCCGCGCAGCTTGTGCCACAGGGTGAGCGATCCTTGCGGATCGGCATCGATCAGCAGGCATGGCTTGTTGGGCTTATGGACTTGCGCGGCAAGATGAGCAGCCAAGGTGCTCTTTCCAGATCCGCCTTTACGCGAAGCGAAAACAATCACGTTCATATGTTGGCCTCCAGATTGACCCCGGCGGCGAAAATGAATCAGTCCACTGATTCGTTAAAGCCAAAACTTTGCCGGTGATAGATTTATGTGGCTGTATTTCCTCAAATGTTGGCTTTTGAGTCACAGGTTGCGGCGCAACAGCGCTAAAAGTGAGTCATTGGTAGTACGCTTGCCGCCACATTGTCGCATCCAACTACATTTCCGGATGTTACTTACTGCGATTTTGCTTTTGCGAGGCTTGCTCGCTTTGCGCGGTTTTGGCGGCTTTTGCCGCCTGCCGCTCCAGCCATTTACGCTCCAGCCAGCCAAGCAGCTGCGCTACTGGCTTCTGTAGCGGCGGAATATCCTGAGCTATCAGAATGAGGCCGAGTGGCAGCATCCACAGTCCGAGAATGGGCAGGAAGCTGAAAATGCCGCCGATGACGAGCAGGATCGCGAGAGGAAAGCGGACCAGCCGTGACGAAGGCCTGCGCAACAAACTCACAAAACGCGCCGGACCTGCCGGCAGCTTGGTTTCAAACCAGAGAAAATGCCGATCAATCTCGGCCTTGTAGTCGATATCAGCGTCGTTCAAGCGTAACTCCTCGAAGCAAGGAGATGTGACGCCCTGCTTGTGCTCCCAACGTGTCAGTTTGTCACGGGTTCATCGCGGCGTCGCGTTACCGCTTCAATTCGTGCGTTTCGCCACCTTCGCCTTGCGTGCCTTGGCTGGCGCCTTGCGTGCGCTTGCCGGCGTCGGCTGGGCCACCGGCCGGAAGAACTGCGCACAGCCGGGACTGAGCTGCGCCTGCTTCTGCACCATGCAGGCGGTCACGCGGTCGACATCGGGAATGGCCGAACTACACAGCCTGAAGGCGTCGTCGGTACATAGCGCCTGTTCATCGGCGGTATAGCCCTGCGCCTGCGCGGCTCCGCAGCCCGCCATCAGCATCGTCACCAACAGTGCCGCTCTCGCGCCCCCGGACATCGCATCCTCCCTGATGATTGTGCGCAAAGTGTCGGCGACCGGCGTCATCTTGGCAAGTCGCCACCCGCCTGCGGCACGGATGCCGCACCCACCGGGCTTGTCTTGCGGACATTCCTGTAGTTTCTGCTGATCATCCTTTTTCTCGACACGGTTTCCGGAACGATGATCGCACGACGAACACATTTGGCAGATGTCGCATGAACGGCGTCCGCATCGGCATCATCGCCTCGCTGCTTCTCGTCGTCTGGATCGTCTGGCCGAAAGGCGAACAGAGTGCGCCGCCTCGCCCGCTGCTGATCAAATCGGCACTGAAGGAGGCGAAAGATCCGGTGATCGTGCTCGGGGACAGCATCGTGCGTCAGGCGCAGCTGCCGCGCACTTTGTGCAAGCGTCCCGTCGTCAATGCGGGCATCGATGGTTCGACCGCATCAAGCGGTCTCGACGGCATGCTGAAGAAGGCCATCGGCGACAAGAAGGCGGCCCTGATCGTCGTCTCGCTGGGCCTGAATGATGCGGAGACCAGAGACAGCGTCGAGAGCTATCGCCGGAACTACACTGCGCTGCTGACGGCACTGAAGACAATGACCACGCGCCTCGCTGTCGTCGCCGTTACGCCGCTCGAACCGGGCAAGCCGGATGTCGGCAACCGCACGCCGCAGAGTGTCGACGGCTACAATGCCGCTCTGCCGGACATCGCCCGAGACACCGGCGCGGATTTGATCGCGATGCCGGCCATGCCTGCAGGCTTCACCAGCGACGGTATCCATCTGAGCGAAACCGGCGCCGCGATCTGGACCAAGGCCGTTAGCGACGGCGTCACCGCCACGCTCTGCCCGAACGGGTGAGCGTCGCGCGGACGCTCACGCCTCATTGACACCCACGCCGCGCGCATCCAGTTCGCGCTGGCCTTTCGCGGTGACTTCATATTTCGGATCAGGCTCGCGCTTCCCGGTCTCGGCGACCAGCCCCTGCGCAATCAGCTGCTCCACCACCGCCCGCTTGTCGTCGTCGAGGTCAAACCCGGCGACGCGGGCGATGTCGCACATGACAGCGATCCCGGTGTCACTGATCTCGATGGTCTCCATCGCGCTCTCCTCCGTTTAAAGGCAAACGTGGAGCAAGGCGCCGGGGTTCCGGCAGCAGGACCGGCTTCGTTTTTGTGAGGTCTACCCCAATCGGGTCACGACGATTTCAACGCGGGCGCTAGCTTTCCATGAGACACAGGAGGTGTTCGTGGATGATGCAACCTATTATCAGGCCATGCGCGGCTTTTGCCTGCAGCGGGCCAAGATCGAGAGCGAGAGCCGGCTGTTCTGGGAGAACGAGGCGCGCTACTGGGCCCAGCGCCTGACCGTCACCCACCTCCCGCCTTCGGACTGGCCCAGATTCCCGGAAGGCTCGTGGTGGTCCTAGCCGGATCGCGCCAGCTTCGGTCAAACATGACGCAGGCACATATATGTGCCCAGGTTTCAAAACGATGCCTTCTTGTGAAACGTCGGACGGGCACTCACCTACAGCAGCGCGCGAGCGTGGATCGCTCTCACATGTTTTGAATGCCGCTTGAGATGACAATGTTTGGATGGAATCGAAAACGCCTGGCGACATCGTTGCTTCTCTCGTCGGCGCTGGTCCTTCCTGTGCTGCTGATGCTTGCACTGCCCGACGCACTCTTTTCCAAATCCCTGGATACGAGATCCTCCAAAGCCCCGGCTCCTGCAGTATCTGCGAAGAAAGCACACCGCCTGGTCATGTCGATCAATTCCGACGATCCGACCACCATGCGCGCCGTGGTTTCCACAGCGCTGAATCTGCCGCGCTACTATCAAACCATCAATGAAGACGTGACGATCGAGATCGTCGCCTACAATGCCGGGCTGCATATGTTTCGCCTCGACACATCGCCCATCAAGGACCTGCTCCAGACCCTGAGAATGGTGAATCCCGGCGCGATCCGCTTCGTCGTGTGTGAGCTCACGAAGGCTGGCATGGAGCGATCGGAAGGCCGTCAGATTCCCCTGATCGATAACGTCGACAGCATGCCAAGCGGCCCGGCGAGGGTGATCGAATTGCAGGAAGCTGGCTGGTCCTATCTGAGGAATTGAAACACCGATCATGCATCACCCGATCAGCAGACGAGGCTTTCTCGCAGGCAGCAGTGCGGCTCTTGTCGCCCTTGCATCCTCATCGCCAGACGCGGCCGCAGCAGTCACACACAATCAGGACTTCAGAAGCCGTTTCATTTCGCTGCGAGTGGCACATCCGGTTCCATCCGTTGCGATCCCGCTGATCAACAACAAGTCGATTGATCTCACTGCATTCAGGGGATCGCGCGTGATCGTGAATTTCTGGGCAACTTGGTGCCCTGGCTGCCGGCAGGAATTGCCAGCACTTCAGGGGCTGGCAGCGAAGCAGCTTCCCGGTTTGAAGATCGTGGCGATTGCGGCCGATCGCGAGCCGCCCAGAAAGATAACCGAATTCGCCAAAGGGCTCGGCCTATCCAAACTCGCGATTGGCCTGGCGCCAGAATCGCTGATCAATCGCAAGGACAGCGAGCAACTGAGCCCGTTTGTGCTCTATGCCATGCCGATTACATACATCATTGGGAAGTCTGGCGCCGTTGAAGGCTATTTCCTTGGCCAGATAGATTGGTCAGGCGACGAGGCGCTGACATTTATCGAACGCTTCAATTAAACGGGGCTTCTCCGCGGGCCAACTCACCGACGTCGATGGCTCAATCTCAGGGGCGGAATCGGACGATTTTCGTCTGCAGGGACATCATCACATTCGCTGCTCTCGCCAGAATCCACACAGCGGAAACGCGACACCCGGATTTGCCGAGCCAACGGACCCGTTCTGAACTTGCGAATATTGATTCCGGTGAATGGTACAGTTGGGTGGGCTCGAACCACCGACCTCCTGTTCCACAGACAGGCGCTCTAACCAACTGAGCTACAACTGCATCCTTGCGGCCCCTCGCGAAGCGGGGGCGGCGAACGGGGCGGAAACTAGGTGCAACGCCCCTTTTTGGCAAGGCCGCGTTTGCACTGAGAACCGGAATTATCGGGCAAAAACAAACCCCAAAACAAAAACCCGGGCCGAGGCCCGGGCTTTCGGTGGTTAAATCAGCTCTCGCGCTTAGGCGGCGGGCTGGAACAGCTTGTTGGCGCCGGTCTTGATCGGCTCGGCGGTTTCCGAAGCGATCTTCTGGCTGAGCTCGGCGAGCTGCTTCGACTGGCCGGTGAGGGCTTCGAACTGGCTCTTGGCAAAGCCCGACCACAGCTCGAAAGCCTGCGACGGCGATTTCACGCCGATCAGCGACTGGGCGAAATCAAAGCCGGCATTGGTGTTGGTCTTGGCGATGTCGAGCAGGGTCGTCGACACTTCGGCAGCGCCCTTGGTGGCGGTGTTGAACACGGCTTCCACGGTGCTGTTGTGGGTCTCGGCCGCATCCTTGAACTTGGCGTAGCCTTCACGCGCCTGGTTCACGCCCTTTTCGGCGAAAGCGCGGACCTGCTCCGGCAGCTGGAACGGGATAACGGAGGAGGAGAACGGATCGATCTGGTCAGCCATAACGTGCATCCTTCGTAACGATAAAAATCGGGGTGAAGTCACAGACCGCGGATCGCAAAAACGGCATCGTTGCCGTGGATCGACCAGCGGGAAGCATCGTGTGCGCCTCAGAATTAGGCGGCGCGTGATCTTAACTATCGCAATATCATGTCGGATTTGTGCGATGCAACACAATATTGCATTGCAAAATTGCATAAGCAAGCGAAAAAATGCGCGCATACGTCATGGAACGAATTCGCGCACGACTTTCGCGTGCATATGATACCTAAATCGGCCGATAAAGAACCTAAATTGCTTAGCTATTGGGCTTGGCGGCGTCCATGGCGGCGCGGCTGACGATCTGGCCCATTTCGCTTGCCTGATCGGCCAGCGACTTCATCTGGGCCTGCACATATTCGCTCTGCAGGCGCATCACGTCGCCGAGATCCTTGGCCTGCAGCAATTTCTGGGCGTGATCGAGCGAGGCTGCCACGTTCTTTTCGGCGTAGCTGATCGCCTTGGCGCTGACATCCTTGGCGCTGGCGCGGGCGCTTTCACCGCGCGTTTCGATGGACGCGGCGGCGCTATGCGCATTGGCAACGAACTTCTCGAAAGCCTGACGGGCCTGATCGAAGCTGGCCTCGGCCATTGCGCGCATTTCTTTCGGAAATTCGAACTTGTTCTCGGTCATGTCCCTCTCCCTTGGTCACGGACGAGACCCGTGCAGCCTCGCCTTCGTGCATCCGCTCGCAGCCTAGCCATGCTTGGCATCGCCGTTATGACGCAAGGCGCAATCATGGCCTCAGCCATCGTGAACCTTTGTCATTCATTTGCAACATCCAATGACGGGCTGCGGCGAATGGTTCAGCCCGATCAAGAACCTGCCCGCGAAATTAACGTTATCGTTGCTTAGGCCTGTGGGAAGAGCCCGCAGACATGGACCTCGCCGCGCCCGCGCGCGATACTAACGAAGTGTTAAGCATGTTGCCGTTTGCCCCGCAGATCATACCGTTCGAGCGAGGCGGACCTCCGGCGACTCAGCCATGAAGTGCCAATGAGCAGTGCGAAAAGTCAGTTGCGGGGTGTCGGTGATGCACGGCTCGCCATGCACGCCACCAGCGCCCAGCCGGCGTGGCTGTGGTCGCTCGACGGCACGAAGGTGCTGTGGGCGAACCCGGTCGGCGTCAAACTGTTCGGCGCCCGCAACGCGGCTGATCTTGCGACACGTGAATTCGGCGCTGCCGACCCCCATCGCCGCCAGATCGCCCAGCTCGCATTGCGCATGCAGGTGAGCGACACCACGCGGCTGGAGCGGCTGCGCGGTTTCGGTGCCGCGCTCGGCGGACTGATGACCTGCGCCTGCACGCGGCTGGAGTTCGCCGATGGCGAAGCCGGCCTGCTCGTCATCGCAGCGGACAGCATTGCCGGCCGCGGCATGCCGCTGATGCAGCGGCTGCAAAATCTCACCGATGGCATCGACACGCCGATCGCCGCTTTTGCGCGTGATGGTCTGTTTGTCGGCGCCAGCGATACCGCACGCGCGCTGCTCGGCTTCCGCAATCTCAATGACGCCGGCCTCAATGCGGCGCGTGATCACGCATTGAAGGATGGCCGCGCAGAGACGCCGATCGGCTTCGGCCGCATGGTGCTGCAGCGTGTCGGCAGCGGCAGCGATACCGGCCTCGTCGCCCTGATCGCGCCGGGTGCGGTGCATCCCGCGCCGAGCGAGGAAGAGCTCGCGGCTGAAACGCCGCATGACGCGTTCGATGCGCCGGCAGCGGCATTGCTCGCAGATGTCGCGGAAGTCGATCCGGCCCTGGCGCCTGTTGAACAGGCGAACGACGATCACGCCGACGATACGTTCGAGGAATTGTTCGCGCCGACCGAGACAACGGACATTCAGCCCGAGCCCGAGCCTGTTGTTGCAAGCGCTGCTGTCAGTGACGTTGCCGCGCAGCCGACGCCAGAGACACTGCCGCCACTCGCACCGCGCACGATACCGCTGCGCTTCGTCTGGCAGCTCGATGCCGACGATACCTTCACCATCGATTCCGGCGACTTCACGCGCCTGATCGGCCCGCAAGCCGCGGCGATGTCCGGCCGCAAGTGGAGCGACATCTCCGCAGAATTCACCCTCGATCCCGATCATCGTTTTGCCCAGGCGCTGGCGACCCGGCAGACCTGGAGCGGCGTCACATTGTTGTGGCCGGTGGACGATGGCGGCCGTCTTGCCGTCGAATTGTCCGGATTGCCGTTGCAGGATCGCAGCCGGCAACCCGCCGGCTATCGCGGCTTCGGCATCTGCCGCGATCTCGACGGCATGAACCGCCTGATCGCGCAGCAGCATCCGAAGCCGGGCGATCCACCGGACGATTCGCCACCGAAACCGCTCTCGGCCGATGTGGCGCAGGCCGGACCGGTCGACGACCGCATCGATGAACTGATCACGCCACCTGACGACAAAATTTCAGAGCCGACACCGACAGAACCGATCCAGACAAACGAAGCGATCTCCACCGTGCACCCACCCGAAAACGTCGTTCAGTTTCGACCAGGCGATCCGCGATCGCCGGAGCTGTCGCCGGGCGAGAACAGCGCCTTCAACGAGCTCGCGCGCCAGCTTTCGGCACGGCTGGAATCCGAGACCGGCCTGATCGCTGCGCCCGGCACCGCGCCCGTGGAGCCGATCGACACGGCAGACAGTGAAACGGAAGCGGCCGCCACCTGGCTGACCACGCCGCCCGCCGCCCCACGCGGCGAGATGGCGCGCGACCGCATGCTGCTCGACCTGATGCCGGTGGGCGTACTGATCTATCGCCTCGATCGTCTGGTCTATGCCAATCCCGCTTTCCTCGCGCAGATGAACTATCCGACCATCGCGGCGCTGGAGGAGGCCGGCGGCCTCGACACGCTGCAGGTGGAGCCGGATGTCTCGGCGGCATCGAGCGCCTCCGACGGCGGCACCACGGTGACCATCTCCGCCAATGACAAGGCCGGCGACGGCGCCCTGCGCACGCCGGCATCGGCACGCCTGCATGCGATCACGTGGGACAACGAGCCCGCCCATGCGCTGATCTTTGCGCCGGCGCAGACCGAAGCTGCAGCGCCCGCCGTTGTGCCGGAGCCGGTGGTGGAAGAGCCCCTGCCCGCCGGCCATGTGGACGCGGAAGATCTCGCCGCGATCCTCGATACCATGGCCGAGGGCGTCGTGATGTTCGACGCCGAAGGCAATATCAATTCCTGCAACCGCAGCGCCGAAGCGCTGTTCGGCTATGACGGCGAAATGCTCACCCAGCGCAATGTGGTCGAGCTGTTCGCCCATGAGAGCCGTCGCATCGTCAGCGACTATCTCGACAGCGTGAAAGCGGCTGGCGTTGCCAGCCTGCTCGATCACGGCCGCGAAGCGCTCGGCCAGGTCCGCGCCGGCGGCCTGGTGCCGCTGTCCCTGATCATCGGCCGCACCCGTGCCGCGGGCCCGAACTTCTTCGCCGTGTTCCGCGATCTTACCCAGGCCAAGAGGACCGAGACCGAGTTGCTGAACGCCCGCCGCCAGGCCGATCGCTCGGCCACGGCCAAGGCCGATGTGCTGGCGCGCATCAGCCACGAAGTCCGCACGCCGCTCAATGCCATCATCGGCTTTGCCGATGTAATGATCGACCAGCGCTTCGGCCCGCTCGGCAATGAGCGCTACGGCGAATATCTGCGCGACATCCGCGCCTCCGGCGAGCGCGTCATCGCCATCGTCAATGACCTGCTCGATCTCTCGCGCATCGAGACCGGCAAGATCGATCTTGCTTTCTCGACGCAGAATCTCAACGAGATGGTGGAGCAGTGCGTTGCTGTCATGCAGCCGCAGGCCAATCGCGGTCGCATCATCATCCGCACCTCGCTGTCGCATCTGCTGCCCACTATCGTGGCGGATGCCCGCGCGCTGCGGCAGATCACACTCAACCTGATCGGCAGTTCGATCCATCTCGCCAATGCCGGCGGACAGGTGATCGTGTCCACTGCGCTCTCCGACCAGGGCGACGTCGTGCTGCGCGTGCGCGACACCGGCCATGGGCTGAACGAGACCGAGGTGGCGGCGGCCCTGGAGCCGTTCCGCAGCTCCGGCCCCAGCGACACCGAAAGCGCCGGTGTCAGCCTGTCGCTGACCAAGGCGCTGGTGGAAGCCAATCACGCGCGCTTCCAGATCAAGAGCGCGCCGAGCTCCGGCACGTTGATCGAGGTGGCATTCTCGAATGCGGGCAACACCGCGATCAATGCGTAATGTGTAGGGTGGGCAAAGCGAAGCGTGCCCACCTTCACCAGCCGTGCACTTGAAGGTGGGCACGCCGCTTCGCGCCTTTGCCCACCCTACATGGCTACGGCCCGTCGCTTCTTCCGATACCCGATCAGCAGCGGCGCATAGACAATTGCAAAGCCGATGAAGGCCAGCGCCCAGGCGAGCGCGGCCGTATGCAGCAGCGGCACGACGCCCGGTATCAGTACGGCCGCGATCCGCAACAGCGCTGCGACGATAATCAATGCATAGATCACAACCGTCGCCGTCGAGGCATGCAGCGCCTGTCCGGTGTGGCCGAGCGTGGCCCGGCTCATGACGGCCAGCGTCATCACGCCGGCCGCACCCGCCATCCAGGCGTGAAGGCCCGCACTCGCAGGAACATCCTTGAACCCTGCCGCCGCCGAGAGCAGGAATCCGGCCGGGACGAAAGCATAGCCGATGTGAAGGATCAGCAGCAGCCCTTCCCGCATCGTGCGATCGCCGGCCCAGCGCGCGAGGCGCACGATATGCAGCAGTCCTGCCACCAGAAGGAACAAGGCGGTCACGGAATCGAGCGGGTGCGCGATCCACAGCAGCAGCGCCGCCACGGTCAGCACGAGCACCATCTTGTCGAACCGCGCGAAAGGCACCGGCAGGCGCCCGGGATTCTCTCGCACCAGCCAGTTGCGCGTAAAACTCGGAATGATGCGGCCACCGATCAGCGAGAGCAGCAGCACGATGACGGCGACCCCGATGCGGATGCTGATATCGGCCATCACGACATGACGCGCTTCCAGATGAAACGCGACATTGCCGATCAGCAGGCAGCTGACGATGCCGACCACAGGGAGGTTGCGCCAGTTCTTGCCCGCCGCAATTTCGCGCGCGGCAGCGAACACCACCAGCGTCAGGAAAGCCGCATCCACCAGCATGGCGACCAGCCATCCGGTATGCGCAGAGAAGGTGACGACGACGCGCCCAGCGATCCACAACAGCGCGAGGCCGAGCAGCGGCAGGCCGCGGATCGGCAGGCGTCCGGTCCAGTTCGGGATGGCGGTGAACAGGAAGCCGGTCACGACTGCCGACAGGAAGCCATACAGCATCTCGTGAACATGCCAGTCGCGCGGCACAAAGGCCGAGGCGATCTCCAGCCGGCCATGAAAGGCCGGGATCCAGACCAGGATCGACAGCCCGGCATAAAGCGCACCGAGCAGGAAGAAAGGTCGGAATCCCGCCGAGAGCAGGGGTGCATCGGCAATGGCACGGAGACGCGAGAGCATCGTCACCTCCTCAAGGTCTGTTACTTCGCAGCCTTCTCGAACAGCGCAGCAAAATTCGGCTTGGCCTTGCCGGGATGCGAGACGGCCTTGGCTTCGTCCAGATTGGCCGGCGTGCCGACCACCACCAGCGCCACCATGCCCATGCCGTAATGCGGCATGCACTTGATGCCGTAGGCGCCGGGCTTGTCGAAAGTCACCGCAACATCCTGGTTCATTTTGCCGGCAAAAGGCGTCGCATCCGCGGGCATCATGCCCTTGATGGATTCAGCCATGTGGGTCTTGTCGGTAGCGACGAACTTCACCGTATCGCCCGGCTGCACTTTGACAAGCGCCGGCTCGAACACCATCGCGGTGCCGTCGGATCCCTTGTTGAGCATCTTGACCTCGACTTCCGCAGCCGTGGCGGCGCTGGCCAGCGAGATCAGGACAGTGGCGGTTGCAAGCATGACAGCCTTGCGCATCGAACTTTCTCCAGTTTCCCCGCATCTTCAGCGGGATACTGGAAACTAGGCGCAGCGCGGCAATGCCACATTGCTATAGCGCAAACTTCCGCTTGATCGCCGTCAACAGGCGCGGTCTAGAAGGCAGGCACGAGAATGCGAGACGCCATGTCGATCGATCCTTCCCTGGTTGCATATCTGCCGCTCTTCGCGGGCCTCGACACGGCCGCATGCGAGACTATCCTGCGCGACGCCCATTCGCTGCGTGTGGCAAAGGGCAAGCCCGTGTTCGAACAGGGCGCGGAGGTGCACGCCTTCTTCCTCCTGCTGCACGGCCATATCCGTGCGGCCAAGATGACGCCGGCCGGCGAACAGGTGATCGTCCGCTACGTCTCCAGCGGCGAGATCTTCGGCGTCGCCCAGGCGATCGGACTCACCCACTATCCCGCCACGGCCACCACCGTGGAGGACAGCGTGGTGCTGTCCTGGCCCGTCACGGCCTGGGCACGGCTCACCGTGCAGTTTCCGGCACTCGCCGCCAATACGCTGAAGACAGTCGGCGGCCGGTTGCAGGAGGCGCATAGCCGCGTCGTCGAAATGTCCACCGAACAGGTCGAGCAGCGCATCGCCCATGCCCTGCTCCGGTTGGCCGATCAGTCCGGCCGCACAAGCGATCACGGTATCGCGATCGATTTTCCGCTCAGCCGGCAGGACATCGCCGAAATGACCGGCGCGACCATTTTCACGGTCAGCCGCACCCTGAGCAACTGGGAGCAGCGCGGCCTGATCGACAGCAGCCGCCAGCGCATCGTGCTGCGCCAGCCGGAAACGCTGCGCGTTCTGGCCGAGACAGTGCCGGACGAGAACAAGCGCGCAGCCGGCAAGACCTAGGCAGCCTTCGCAGCTGGCACCGCGGCACCCAGCCGGATCGCCACCTGCCCGCGGACACCGACGACATCGCTGCGGTTCTCGATGGTCAGCACGAAGCCGCTGCGGTCTGCCGCACTCTTTGCAATCGCGAGGCCGAGACCGGTGCCGTCGATATCGACCGGCGCCGCCCGGAAGAAGCGATCATAGAGATGCGGGAGCGCCGCCTCCGGAATGCCGCATCCGGTATCCAGCACCTCGATCACCAGATGGTCTTCCAACTGCTGCGTCCCGATGCTGACCGTGCCACCCGCCCGCGTATAGCGCACCGCATTGTCGATCAGGTTGGACACGATCAGGCGCAGATCGTCGGCGCGGACATTCAGCTCGCAGGCCGGCTGCGGCACCACGGTCAGCGTCACGCCCTTGGCCTCGGCCACCGGCGCAAAGCCGGATGCGATCAGCCCGATCAGATCCTGCGCATCCACCGTTTCCGCCTCGCTCTCGATGGAAGCGTCGGCACGCACCAGCGTCATCAACTGGTTGACCGAATAGGACGCGCGACGGATGCCGTCGAGCAGATCCTGCGCGATCTCCCGGGACGGACCGCTCAACTCCCGCGCACGCAGATTGTCGATCTGGATCTGCAGGGCCGCGAGCGGCGTCCGCAATTCATGCGCCGCGTCGGAGACAAAGCGCCGCTGGGTTTCCAATGCGAGCTGATGTCGCTCGATCAGCGAGTTCATGGCCGTCACGAGCGGCACCACTTCGAGCGGCACGCCTTGCAGGCCGAGTGCATCCTTGGCGTCGGCGCTGCGCTCGCCGATCTCCGATGACAGCTTGCCGAGG
The DNA here is from genome assembly GCF_044340795.1 of Tardiphaga sp. Classification (GTDB taxonomy): domain Bacteria; phylum Pseudomonadota; class Alphaproteobacteria; order Rhizobiales; family Xanthobacteraceae; genus Tardiphaga. The sequence continues at coordinate 1,437 of NZ_JBIISY010000103.1, read as the reverse complement.
CCGGACAGAACCCGCTTCACGGCCCATGAGATCAGCAGCCATGCGATCGGGATCGCCGCGATCAGCGGCACCGATGCGCCGGCCGCGGCATAGGCCGCCACTTCCTCGCGTGCACTCCAGCGCTGCGAGACCTGAATCGCATGATTGCCGTCGCGCGACCGGAACACGCGCCAGCGCTCACCGCCGGCGGTGACATCGGCATAGCCAAGCTCTGCCTGCAGCGGGATATCGACGACCGGGCCGGAGCGATGCAGCGGCGTCCTGGTCTCGTCCCAGATCTGGATCACCAGCTGATCCTCGAGCTCGGCATCGATCCGCGGCTCGATATCCTGCCGGAATACGAAACCCGCGGCCATCGCGACCTCATGCAGGGCGTTGTCCTGAAAACTGTTCACCTCGTACTTGACGAAATGATAGGACGTGATGGCTGCGACCACGCCGATGACCACCAGGAGCCCCGTGACATAGTTCATCACGGTCTTGCGCAACGAGGTCATGTCCCCTCCTTCGTCACCGTCCAGCCGGCACCGCGCACGTTGCGCACGATGTCCTTGCCGAATTTCTTGCGCAGTCCGTGGATCAGCACATCGACGGCATTGCTCTGCACCTCCTCGCCCCAGCCATAGATCCGGCTTTCGATCTGGCTGCGCGAGAGAATCTGGCCGGGCCGCTCCATCAGCGCATTGAGCACGGCGAATTCACGGACCGACAGCAGATGCCTGATGTCGCGGAACGTCGCCACCTGCGTCGATGGATCAAGCGTGATGTCACCGGCCGTCATCAGCGGCTGCGCGCGGCCATTGGCGCGGCGCATCACGGCGCGCATCCGCGCCAGCAGCACCGGTAGTTCGAACGGCTTGACGATATAGTCGTCGGCGCCGAGATCGAGCCCGGCCACCATGTCGGACACGCCGTCACGCGCGGTGATGATGAGCGCAGGTGTCGCGAGGCCGGACTGCCGCTTGGCCTTGAGGACATCGAGCCCCGACATTTTCGGCAGGCCGATATCAATCAGCGCCATGGCGTATCCCGAGCGGTCCAGCGCCGCAAAACCGTCGACGCCGTTGCGCGTCCAGTCAACGGTCATGCCGTTTTCGCTCAGGCCGCGCACCAGCGCCTTGCCAAGCATGGCGTCGTCTTCAATCAACAGAACACGCATGGTTCGAAATGATGCCTCGGCAGTGGGAGCTATACAATCGTGGACGCGCATGCCTCATCACAGCGATGCATCGCCGGTGATGGATTTGCGCCTGCCCCTATGAACGCCCGCGCATGTCGGATAATTCCGCCGCGGTGAGCCAATAGACCGATGTTTAGAGTGATTTCAATCCACAGCAGATGATTTGCGACACCTGTGCCACAGCACCGGGCCGATCGAGCCGACTTCGAGTTATTCTAATCGCCATCTAATTCGCCCCTAATTTTCCGAACCGCAGA
>NZ_JBIISY010000343.1:0-4882 GCF_044340795.1 Tardiphaga sp. | reverse complement strand
CGGCCAGGGTGGCATGCAATACGGCGCCGAGATGGGCAATTGGGGCATCTATGTCGCCGCGCAGGGCCTCACCGACGACGGCTGGCGGCAGAAGTCGCCGGCAAAACTCGGCCGCTTCTATGGCGACATCGGCTATCGCGACGACCGCAGCGAATTCCATCTCTATGGCGCGGTGTCGAAGAGCTCGTTCGGCGTCGCAGCGGCCACCCCGGTGCAGATGCTCGCCAATGATTGGCGCTCGGTCTACACGACCCCGCAGACCACCGACAACGACATGGCGCTGGTCGGCCTCAACGGCAAGATCGCCGTTACCGACACCTGGTCGCTGCAGGGCAATGTCTATGGCCGCTTCTTCCGCCAGAACCACGTGGACGGCAATGATGCCGAACTCGAGCGCTGCAGCAATGCGTCGTCCTTTCCCAATCGCCTATGCCTGGAAGACGACGGCTTCCCGCGGCCCTCGCCCTTCACCGGCGCAGCGGCACTTGCCTTCCGCAACCAGTTCGTGCTGCTCGACCAGAACAACCAACCGATCCCCTGCCCGCCCGGTGTCGGCAACACCTGTTCGCCGGTGCCCTATGGCTCGATCGATCGCACCAACACGAAATCCGACACCTATGGCGCATCGCTGCAGGCGACCAATGACGACCGCATTTTCGGCCACGGCAATCACTTTGTGATTGGCGCCAGCGTCGATCGCGGCAGCACCGCATTCGATGCGACGTCAACGCTGGGCTACATCTATCCGGACCTGACGGTGGGCAACAATCCCGCCATTCCCGGCAATGGCTCGATCGTCCATACGCTCGGCAATATCGGCTACACGCCGGTCAGCCTGACCTCGCGCAACACCTATTACGGCTTCTACATCAACGACACCTTCGACATCACCGACAAGCTCTCGGCCACCGCCGGCGCGCGCTACAACGTCGCCAAGATCAGCATGCGCGACCTGCTCGGCACCAGCCCCGATCTCAACACCGACTCTACATTCTCCCGGCTCAATCCGGTGGTCGGCCTGACCTACAAGATCGTCCCCGGCCTCACGGTCTATGGCGGCTATTCGGAATCCAATCGCGCGCCGACGCCGCTCGAACTCGGCTGCTCCAATCCGGACCGGCCCTGCCTGCTGGAGAACTTCCTGGTCTCGGATCCCCCGCTCACGCAAGTGGTCGGCCACACCTATGAAGCCGGCCTGCGCGGCAACATGCCCTTTGCCGAAGGCATTCTGGACTGGAAGGCCGGCCTGTTCCGCACGGACAGCAACAACGACATCATCACGCTGGCCAGCAGCATCCAGGGTCGCGGCTACTATCAGAACGTGCCACTGACACGGCGCCAGGGCATCGAGCTCTCCGCCGAATACAAGGCGCCGCGCTGGATCGCTTATGCCGGCTACAGCTATATCGACGCCACCTACCGCTTCAACGGCACGCTGGCCTCGCCGAACAACCCATCATCCGACGACGACGGCAATATCTTCGTCACCTCCGGCAACCGCATCCCCGGCATTCCGCAACACCAGTTCAAGTTCGGCGCGGACTATCTGGTCACCCCGCAATGGAAAGTCGGTGCCGATCTCGTGGTGGTGGGTGAACGCTATTACGTGGGCGATGACAGCAACCTGAACCAGAAACTGCCGAGCTATGCGGTGGTCAATCTGCACACGTCCTACGAGGTGACAAAGAATGTCACGCTGTTCGGCGTCATCAACAACCTGTTCGACAAGCGCTACGCGCTGTTCGGAACCTATTTCGAATCCGAAGGCACGTCGAAGGCAGGCCTGCCGATCTCGCTCACGGACCAGCGCACCCAGGTACCTGGCCAACCTTTCGCGATCTATGGCGGCATCCGGGTGAAGCTCTAGGCGATCGCCATCGTCTCGCGCACGGGTGTGGCCGAGGCGCGCTCGGTGGCGACGCGCATGATGACGACCACCGCGACAAGCAATGTAGCACCAAAGCCTGTCGGTGCGCCGAGGAACTGGTAGGCGATGATCAGCGCGAATGCCGCGACAAGCATCGGCAATTCGTGGCGCTGGAACCCCTCCGCGAGGCCCACGCGGGCGATGAAGCCGACGGCAATCGCCAGTACCATCACGTCGTAGAGAAACAGATAGGGCGTCGCCAGCAATGCGCCGATCGCAAGTCCGGCTGCCTTCCATTCGTAACGGGCCTGGCTGCGCCAAAGCCAGACCAACGAGGCCGCGACCATAGCAACGAGACTCCATTGCAGGGTCCAGGCCAGCGTCTCGCTGCTGTCGAGATAGCGCATCAGTGCAAAGATGCTCTGCATCTTGCCCCATGGAGCACGGCCTTCAACGAGGAAGGCTTGCGAAAACATCGGCATCCATTTGACGAAGGCCTGCCAGCTCTCGAAACCAAAGGCGAGCCAAGACACCAGAGCGAGCGCGATGGTGGTGACGGCTGCACTGGCAAAAGCCCGCCACTGCGCGGCCACGATGAGAACAAGCGGAAAGAGTAAGCCATATTGCGGCTTGTAGCTGAGCAGACCGAGGCAGATGCCCGCAAGGATCGGCCGCGACGGCAGCAACACCAGCATGCCGCCGATCAGCGATGCGGTGAGAAATCCGTTCTGCCCGACCAGCACATTGGTGAACACGACAGGAAACGCGAGCGCCAGCAGAAGTCCGAACGGCCGACAGACGATCGCCCGCATCGCTGCGAGGTAAGGCACGGCACTGATACAGGCCCAGCCGGCAAAGGCCACTGCGTAGGGAAGCTTCGCCAAGAGTGCCGCGATGAACAGGAATGGCGGCGGATAGTGCCAGGCGAAATTGCCGGGATAATTCTGGCCCAGCACAGCAATCTGGACCTTCTTCTGGATGTCCCAGTCATAGGCCCATGCCGGATGGCCATCGAGCACCAGACGACCGGCAGACCAGACATTGATGAAATCGGTGGGCGAGCCAAGGCCGCCATCTTCATGGATCCAGCCATGGCCGTAGTAGAGCGGAAAGAACGCGATCTGCAGGATGGCAAGGATGGCGCAGCCGATCACCAGCGCTGGCGGGACCGTCTTGTTCGTCGTCACCGGGGAAAGCTGCAATCCAGTCATCAGATAGAAGCCGCGAGTTTCGATGGCACCGCTCGTTCCGTCACCGGCACATAGACACGCCAGGCCCGTCGCGCGACGACGACGGCGACGAGCAGCGTCGCGATCAATCCCACCGGGGCCGTCACCAGCCAGAACAGCAAGAGCAAGGCGCCGGCAGCGCCCAGCAATGGCAACTCGAAGCGATGAAACCCGGTCTGCAGGCCAGCACGCACGAGAAAGGCGATGGCCACGGCCAGCACCATCAGGTCATAGAGGAAGATATAGGGCGTCGCGAGGAGGATGCCGACCGCGAGGCCTGCAGCCTTGATCGTGTAGGGCGCACGGCCGCGCCACAGGATCATGAGGGCAATCGCCGTGATGACGCCGGCCGTTGTTTGCAGTGCCCAGCCGATTTGATCGCTGCCGCCCAGATAGCGTGTCGCGGCGTAGACGCTTTGCATCTTGCCCCAGATCAACGCACCGCCATTGTCGAGGAACGTGCTTGAGGCGACGGGCAACCAGCGCAGGAACGCCGTCCAGGCATCCAGACCGAACACGCCGAGGCTGATCACCGCCATGACAAGCACGGTGGCAGCCGCCGCCATGATCACGCGCCATTGCAAGGCGGCCACCAGCACCAATGGAAACAGCAGGCCGTATTGCGGCTTGTAGCTCAGAAGCCCGAGACAGATGCCCGCAAGGACCGGACGCGTCGGCAGCAGCACCAGCGTGGCGCCGATCAGCGCCGCGGTGAGAAAGCCATTCTGACCGACCATCGCATTGGCCAGCACCACGGGAATTCCGGCAGCCAGAGCCCAGCCGAACGGCCGCCCCACGATGGCGCGCATGACGATGGCGAATGGAATGAAGCTGACGACCGGCCAGGCCATATAGGCTGGCACATAAGGCAGCATGGCGAGCGCAGCCGCGACGAACAGGAACGGTGGCGGGTAATGCCACGCATAATAGCCCTCGAAATCGCGGCCGAGCGTGACGACTTCCAGCTGTTTCTGGATCGCCCAGTCATAGGCGTCGGCTGCATGCCCGGTCAAAGCGATGCGGCCAGCCGTCCAGACATTGATGAAATCCGTCGGGATCGCGACGCCTTCACGGCCAATGATCCAGTCATTCGAGAACCACAGCAGGGGAAGAGCAACGAGCTGTGCGGCAGCAAGCATGACGCACAGCCGGGCAAGCAGGCCTGCGAACTGTCCATGGCTGTCAGATGCCGTATGCGCGGCGGCCATGCCGGCTCCCTGTGACGCGTTTCTCGGGCAGCAACCTGCCAGTCGGCGCTTGCAGAACCGTAAATGAACGCGGGACTTTCCGGGGTCGTGCCGACTTGCCGCACCAACGAAAAACGCGGCCTTTCGGCCGCGTTCGCATTTCGTGTGCGCGAGATTACGCCTGCGGCTGCGGTTCCATGCCCGAATCCGGGCGCGGGCGCGGCTTGCCGGCAGGCGGCACGGCGGAGGTGCGCGGACCGGTCGGCTCCAGCACCGACTCGCGATTCGGCTTCTTGCCGTCGAGCAGGTCCTTGATCTCGTCGCCAGAGAGCGTCTCGAATTCGAGCAGGCCCTTGGACAGCGTTTCCAGATCGTCGCGCTTCTCGGTGAGAATCCGGGTCGCTTCCTTGTAGCCATCCTCGACGAGGCGGCGCACTTCCGAATCGATCTTCTGCGCAGTGGCTTCCGAGACAGCCTGCTGGCGCCCCATCTGCATGCCGAGGAACACCTCGTCATTGTTGTCACCATAGGAGACCGTGCCGAGCTCTTCCGAGAGGCCCCAGCGGGTGACCATCATGCGCGCCAGGCGGGTGGCCTGG
>NZ_JBIISY010000342.1:0-4908 GCF_044340795.1 Tardiphaga sp. | reverse complement strand
CAGGAAGGCAACATCGGCCTGATGAAGGCGGTCTACAAGTTCGAATATCGCCGCGGCTACAAGTTCTCGACCTACGCCACCTGGTGGATTCGTCAGGCGATCACCCGCTCGATCGCCGACCAGGCGCGCACCATCCGTATTCCGGTGCACATGATCGAGACGATCAACAAGATCGTCCGCACCTCGCGCCAGATGCTGAACGAGATCGGCCGCGAGCCTACTCCTGAGGAGCTGGCCGAAAAGCTCGGCATGCCGCTGGAGAAGGTCCGCAAGGTCCTGAAAATTGCAAAAGAGCCGCTGTCGCTCGAAACCCCGGTGGGTGACGAGGAAGACTCGCATCTCGGTGATTTCATCGAGGACAAGAATGCGGTGCTGCCGATCGATGCGGCGATCCAGTCGAACCTGCGCGAAACCACCACGCGCGTGCTCGCCTCGCTCACCCCGCGCGAAGAGCGCGTGCTGCGCATGCGTTTCGGCATCGGCATGAACACCGACCACACGCTGGAAGAAGTCGGCCAGCAGTTCTCGGTGACCCGCGAACGTATCCGCCAGATCGAGGCGAAGGCGCTGCGCAAGCTGAAGCACCCGAGCCGCAGCCGCAAGCTGCGTTCGTTCCTCGACAACTGATACCAGCCACGATCGCTGTCAGAATGCCCGGCCTCGCGCCGGGCATTTTCGTTCGACAGATACCAAAGCGAGAAGCGACGCCCGGATACCTCTCCCCGCCGGGAAGAGGTCGAAACCGAAGGTTTCGGGTGAGGGGCGTTCCACATATGGAGGGCGGTCCGCGCTCCAGACGTCGGAACGATGCATTTCGCTGGCGATTAGCCGAATGCAGGGTCCCTGGTTGGGCATGCGTTGTGGAACCCATTGGCGTTCCACGCGTTGTATCCCCATGACAGATCAGCACACCGAGCAAAGCATTCCGCACAAGCTCACTCCGATCGAGCGAGCTGAACGTAACCTGATGCGTCAGAAGGACGCCGAGAAGGCCATGGCCGAGCACGAGCGTGCGCAGGAGCACCTCTACTCCAACATGGAGCGCCTTCGTGCCGAGCGCCTCAAGCGCGAAGCCGCGGCTACAAGTCAGGCCGCGCCGGCCCGGCGGGCCACCAAGCGCGCCGCAGGTGCCCGCGCTTAGGTTTCACTGATAGTCCAGCTATCAAAACGGCGGATCGCAAGGTCCGCCGTTTTTGCTTGCGCCAGCGCTCTGGCAGCAGGGCGCCCTCCCTCAATGGGGAGAGCCGGGCCGCGCCCGGCGAAGCTCGCAGAGCGAAGCCGGAGCCCGCCGCAAACGCCGTTCCCGCTGGCGTCCGCCACCCAATCGCCCCTTTCCCGTCAGGAACGATGCCCGCCGTCTCTCATTGCCCCTGCATCACACACAGCGATGGAGGTCCTGATGGCCGCGAAACTCACCGGCAAGCGCGTTTGCATTCTCGCCACCAATGGTTTTGAGCAGTCGGAACTGGAGGTGCCGCGCGATCGGCTCAGCGAGGCCGGCGCCGAGGTGCATGTGGTCTCGCCCGAGCATGGCGTCATCCGCGGCTGGGACGGCGACGACTGGGGCCAGTCGGTGAAGGTCGATGTGGCGCTGTCCGGCGCCAATGATGCCGATTACGACGCGCTGGTGCTGCCGGGCGGCCAGATCAATCCGGATCTGCTGCGCGTCAATGACGATGCGCTGGCGCTGATCAAGGCGTTCTATGCGGCCGGCAAGCCGATCGCCGCGATCTGCCATGCGCCGTGGCTCCTGGTCGAAACCGGCATCGCCGCGGGCCGCAAGATGACGTCCTATCATTCCATCAGGAACGACGTGATCAATGCCGGCGCGAAGTGGCAGGACAAGGAAGTTGTCAGCGACGGCGGCATCGTGACGTCGCGCAATCCGGGGGATCTGGAGGCGTTTTCGAAGGCGATTATCGCGGAGATTAGGGAAGCCGGGGAGAGGGCGGCGGCGTAGGAGTAGTAGGCTCTGTCGCCATTGCCCATTGAAGCGGTAATCGATCTCAATGCGAAAGGACGGTCCGCGAGGTCCGTCTTTTTTGCTGCCGAAGTGGCACTCGCTCCAGTGTCTGTCACGAGATTCTTCTAGTTTGCGCTGCACATTTGCGTAAATGTGGTCAAGTGCAACCTGGGAGAGTGAAAATGAAGACGGTCTTCACGCTCGGCAATGTTCAGATCCAACGGACGGCCGCACTGCCTGCCAAGCTCGCCGACAATGCCCTTCGCACCGTGGCACTCGACGCGATCCAGAGACGCAATGCGGTGCTTGATGCCGTTTTCTACGATATCGGCGTCATCACCGATGACGAGACGCCTGAACTGGCATTCTGGCTCGCGCGCGAGGGGACAGTTTTGGTTGTGCCTCCCACCGGGCAGGGGCACCTGCGTCTGTTTTTGACGGCCGAGGACTTCTTGCAAGACGGCGGAGCAGTCGCCGCCTTGGCTGTTGCCGGTGTCGGCAGTTCTGCAATTGGAGCCGCAGCCTTTGCACGCAATGTGGCGGATGCGCTTGGCGGCCAGGTGGCCGCGGTTGTGTCGGGTTATGGTCTAGCAGACGTTCTCACGGAAGCGCTCGGCGGCTTTTTCTGGTTCGGGGCGCTGAACAGCATGCGGCATATGTTCGAGTCGCTCGACGATGCGACGAAGCTTTTCACGAAGACGGAAAGAAAGCTCGAGGCAACCGATGGTCTCGCGTTCACCCGTACGAGCAAGGACACGCAAACCTTGATCGCTTTGCTGACGGACGAGCGTTTTCAAGTTCCGCTGTTGGTGGGGCATTCCAAAGGCAATCTCGTGATTTCAGAGGCCCTGTATGCCATCGCTCATCAAAGCAAGGAAGCTGCTGCCGATCTGGCCACGCGTTCGCGCGTTGTGACGTTCAACGCCAAGATTGGCGTGCCTCTTATGTTTCGGAAGCTGGACGTCGTGGGGCAATGGGACTGGTTCGGGGCTTTGAACTCACGCCCGGATATTAAGGCGGCGCTCACGGTGCCTCGCGCTTGGCACAGCACGAACACAGATTTTCCCATGCATATGGGCATCCCCGTAACCGCGACGTTACGACAAGTTCTGCCGTTGTTCGAAGATCCTGTCCATCAATCGGGACCGTCCATGATGCCAGATTTCCCGCAACTCATGACCGCCGCCATGCGGGGACCGCCTCTGCTATCGGTAAATACACAGGGCACTCCCGCATAGACATCGCGGCATCGGCCCGCTGCAGGTCACGTGATCAATGTCGGCGCGAAGTGGCAGGACAAGGGGGGCGTCAGCGACGGCGGCATCGTGACCTCGCGCAATCCGGGCGATCTGGAAGCGCTTTCGAAGCAGATCATCACGGAGATCAGGGAAGCCGCGGAAGCGCGGCGGCGTAGGGGCAGGCTCGAATTGTTGTTGCGAGGCTTAACCCGGCAATCCAACTGAATGTAACACGGAGGTCATCGGAGTTTCCTTTGTCTTCAGGGAATGAATTCGAAAAGCGTCAGGATAGATCAAGTTGTAGTCCCTCTGGTACTTGCCGGCATCCTCTCATGAGTTTAGGTGTCGTTGGAGTTTCGGCGGTCGATCTGTAGCGCGATCTACGCGAGCCGACAGATGGTGGGGAATGCTCGTGGCGAAGAAGACGACGACAAAAAAATCAAAACGCTTCCCGCTGGGATATCTGACGGTATTTAAACAGAACAATGGGCGCCAACTTCACGGAGCATTTGCGTTCTCGCCGTCAATCGATGCAGCAAAGGAAATTCCTTTTCCTGAAATTAAAAGAGAAGAAATAGAACGGGAGCCGACAACGGACTCGTCTTCAATGTCTTTTAAGGCGATTCAAAATGAGTTGGCTGGCGCGGTATCTCGCCATCGCTCGTTGAATAAATTGATGGGGCTTCTTGATGGTGCGGCAATGGACCTTCAATTCTCGTTCTCCATAAGGCCGGTTCTTATGAAGCATGCAACCTTGTCTCACGAGGATCCTGAGCGGTCAGTTTACTCTTTCAATCCAGCTCATTTTCCGGAGATCATGCAAGCAATCGGCGAAGGAGCAGATGGAATTCAAGGCATAAACCAGCTTCCCGGTTTGCTGCTAATCGGTCTAGTTAGTGAATACGATAATTTCTTGCGTAAGCTTATACGTGTCGGACTCTCGACCCAGCCTGCGCTGTTGTCAAAAATTGACCGCGCGATGAGTTTGAAGGAAATTTCGCAGTTTTCATCGATCTCTGATGCTTCAGAGTATCTTCTCGAAAAGGAGATTGATGAGATAATGTATCAAGATCATTTTGAGCAGCTAGTATCTATCGGAAAGCTGTTCAACGCGAATGTTGATACCAAGCAAGATTGCGTGAAGGCGTTTATGGAGATTTGTGAGCGAAGGAATCTTTTTACTCACAATGCTGGCTGTGTGAATGCGAGGTATCTCCATAAGTGCAAAGAGCACGGCGTCGAAGTCAAATGCAAGATCGGTGATATCTTAAAAGTCGATAGCGAGTATTTCGTTGGCGCTGTTTCAGTGGTTCAGGAGCTGAGTATTAAGCTCAGTCAGTTCTTGTGGCGTAAGCTTGTTCCAGCAGACCGTGGAACTGCCGATTCAAGCTTGAATCATACAGCATATGAACTCTTGCGATCCGATGAGTATGATATCGCCGAAAAAATTTTAGACTACGGTTTGCATCACGCTGGCAAAGGTGGATTGGAGTCCATGCGCAGAATGATGGCTGTTAACTATGCGCTCGCGATTAAACTGAAGGGGGATCAAAAGCGCGCAAACGCGGAACTCGACAAGTTTGATTGGTCTGCAACTAGTGTAGAGTTTCAGATTAGTGTTGCTGCTGTGAGAAGCGATCTCGATCTCATAGAGAGTCTGATGCCTGAAGCTGCGAGAAGCGAAAAAGTTGGTGAACAGCAAATCAG
>NZ_JBIISY010000102.1:0-20965 GCF_044340795.1 Tardiphaga sp. | reverse complement strand
AGGCTCTCACTGCATTGCAGATGGAGAGCGCGAATGCCTGACATCTTCGACATCCAGGGGTTCGGGGCCCTGTCTGAATGGGGCGGACAATTCGCCAGCCCTTCGGCCAATCAGGCCTTCCAGAACATTGCCAATCTTGGATCCAATTCGGTCGCGCTGACGACGCGGATATGGACCGACAATCGCACCGGCAACGACGTCAAGGCGGTCGAAGGCAAGACCGAGACCGATGCCTCGCTGCTGGCCGGATTCAAGGCGGCGCACGCAAACGGGCTCGACATTGTGTTCAAGCCCAACCTGTCGGGTCTCGACGGCACGATTTCCCACAGTCTCGCGCCGGGGGACGTTGCTGCGTTCTTCTCCTCTTATAAGGCGGAAGTCGTGCATCTCGCTGGCATTGCGGAGCAGGGCGATGTCGGCACCTTTGCTATCGGCAATGAAATGAGCAGCCTGTCCGGCCCGCAATATGAGGGCTACTGGCGCGACATCATTTCATCGGTCCGCTCCGTCTATAGCGGTGACATCACCTACGCAGCAGCCACCGACGAAGCCTCGAAAGTGAGCTTCTGGGACGACCTCGACATCATCGGCGTCAACACCTATCCGCCACTGACCGCGAGCAAGGAGCCGACGGTCGGCGAACTGGTGAATGCTTGGAACGAGGTGCCGTTTAATCCCTATTACGCGCGTGCTTTCGATCACCAGTCGCCGGTGGATTTCCTGCATTCGTTGGCAACGGATCACGGCAAACAGGTGCTGATGACCGAGGTCGGCTATCGCAGCATCGATGGCACGGCGATCAATCCCGGCGGCGGGTCATCGAAAGCGCCACCTGATGCGGCCGAGCAGGCCGATGCCTACAACGCCTTCATGCAGGTCTGGGGCACGCAAGGCGGGTCATGGCTGAAGGGCGTTCAGTTCTGGCAGTGGGATCTCAGCAATCAGCCCAACGAGACCGGCTATTCGCCACAGCACAAGCCGGCGGAACAGGTGGTCGAGCAGTATTTCAAGGGCAACGGATATCTGCCGGAAACGACCACATATGGCTCGGCGATCGGTGACATCATCGATCGCGGTGCGGGGCGCGACATCATTCATGGCGGCCTCGGCCATGACGAGATTTTCGCCGGAGCCGGCAATGACGTCATCGTGGCCGGCCCGTCCGAACCGGGGCGCCTGACCTCAACGACCGTGACGCTCACGGGCTATGGATCGGTTGTGAATGGCGAGGCCGCGCAGGCGCGGTTGATTGTCAACGGCCAGCCCATCGACAGCATCAGGGAATTCACGCCGGCCTCGCATCCGTCGGAATATCAGACCCAGACCTTCACCTTCGACAATCCCACCCAGGTCACGAGCCTTGCGGTGGAGCTCGTCAACTCGACACCGGGGCGGGCGCTGCATTTCAAGGACATCAGCGTGAATGGTGTCGAGATGAGCCCCGCGGACAGCACCAATGCGAGTTCGCCGGGCTCGTTCGATCTCTATGTGCGCATGATCAATTTCGATACGACGAACCACCAAGACTGGTTCTTCGGCGCCAATAACGACAATGACGTGGTGCGCGCCGGTGCCGGCGACGACTACATCGCCGGCGGCATTGGCAACGATATCATCAATGGCGGAGCCGGCACCGATACGGCCGTGTTTTCAGGCTCAATTGCTGACTACACGATCAGTCAGAAGGGAACACAGACCATCGTTGCGGACGGCGTCACCAATCGCGACGGTACCGACTATCTCACGAACGTCGAATATATGAAGTTCAAGGATGCCACACTGGCAACGGCGGATGTTGGCAACCCGGCAGGTGTGGTCGCGGCTCAGGACATCCTCGGTCCGTCCACCAGCGATAATTTCGCTTTTGCATCGTCTACCCAACGAGCCGCGCCCGCTGCCGCGGAACCGGTCACGCAGTCCGCACTTCCCCTGACATTCCCGGAGATGAAGACTGTCGAACTGCACGCTGATTCGACCGGCCTTGTGTCGGACCAGCATGATCCCGGAGCCGGCCATGTCGATATCGTGAAGGCGCCGGCGCAGCACGACGTGTTGCTGGTCTGAGGCAAAGCGCCTTGGAAAAACAAGACGGCCGAGGCGGAAGCCTCGGCCGTCGCTGTTTGAACGATCTTTATCTTACTGCGGCGCGGCCGAGACCTGAGTATCCTTCGGCGGCGCGGGCGGCTTGCGGCGGATACCGCCGGCGGTGACCGCGAGCACGCGTGCGACCGTCTGGCGCTGCAAAGCTTCGTCCTTGTCGATCGAGAAGTGGTTAGTGGTGCGGCTCTCATTGACGTTGGCGAGCTTGCCCTTGAACCGCTTGTCGGCGGCAACAGCCTGACCCCAGCCCGTGGCGACGTAGTGGTTCACGATCTGCTTCACATTGCTCGGAACAGCGTCGGGGGCGACCGGATCGAAATTGACGATCAACGCCACCGGGATGTTGTACTGCGCCAGCTTGCGGGCAACCGAGATGGTGGCGTCGGCACCGGCCGAATGGCCCATCAGGATGATCGGTTCGCGGTTACCAGCCTGATATTTCGCGATCATCTCGTTGGCTTCGCTGCTCCACAGGGTGTGGTTGCTCACGGAGGTGGCGACACCGGCAGCCTGAAGCTTGCTGGCAAGCTGGTCCATGCCGAGCGAAAACACATTCATCAGGCCGCGATAGAGATAGACCTTGCCGGGGCGGCGGGCGGCGGCGTCTGCCGCGGTGGAACCGGCGAGGGTGGCTGCGAAAACAGTGCAGAGAATCAGCAGAACGGCCGCCGGGGAGGTCCAAGAAAGGGTCCGGGACGGCCGCTGCGAGCCCTGAAGAACGATCGACATTTTTCTTTCTTTCCAACGAGAAATCCTGCGACATGTTCAGACATCGAACGGTCGCGTCAATCACAGTCCTGCCATATGTCCCGGTTTTGTGATGGGGGCAGTTGCAAAACCACCTCTGTGTGGCTTGTGAGCGACAAAAACCTGCGTGATGACCGTCATATGCCGGTCGCGCAGGTTTGTGCGATCCGGCGAATTTGCTATGCACCGCCCATGACCATGCGGGATGCAATCGGGAGCGAACGGGCGATGATCGCGCGGCGACACGTCTTCCATATCGGCGGTTACGATCCGATCTCGCCGGAGACGCAACTCGAGCGGTTCCGCAAGTCGCTGGGCACGTTCCAGAAGACCTGGGGAGTCACTGTGACTGCGCCGGGCACGCCCGATGCGCGCGAGGTCAGTGCGTCCTGGCCGGCGCAGGCATCAGGTCCGAACTGGCAGACCGACATCACCTACGAGATGCTGCGCTGGGATGACCTCATCAATGAGGATCATTCGCGGGGCATGCTGTCGCGGCTGGGCGCGGCCTTCGTCACGCTCGGCAACTGGATCGTGACTGGAACCCTGTTCCGCTTCTTCTATTCGAGCTGGAAATATGCCGGCTTCTTCCTGTTCTCGTATCTGTGGATCGCCGCCTTCGCAGCGGCCGGTGCGGCCGTTGGCTATGGTTTGATCTGGCTGTTCGGCATGTCAGGCGCTACGGCGTGGATCGCAGGTGTCATCGCAGCTGCGGCCGTGTTCACGGCGCTGCTGCACCACTACGGCTGGCGCAAGCCGATCAATCACGTGTTCGACGACTGGATTTTCTCGCGGCAGTACGTCTATGGCCAGCGACCGAGGATGAAGGCGCGCGTGGACGAATTCGCCAAAACGCTGGTTGCGCGCGCGCAAAAGGCGGATGTGGACGAGATCGTGATCGTCGGCCATTGCCTCGGCGCGGCGCTGGTGATGGAGACCGTGGCGCGGGCGCTCAAGCTCGATCCGGATCTGACCAAGCACGGTCCGACCATCTGCGTGCTCACGGTCAGCGCGACCATCCCGAAATTCGCGCTGCATCCGGCCGGCACCAGTGTTCGCGAGGCGTCGAAGCTCGTGGCCGATACGCCGGCAGTACGCTGGGCCGAATATCATGCCCGCGACGACGTGATCAGCTTCTATCGCTTCGATCCGGTGACGCTGAAACGCGTCAGCCGCGAGCGCAGCGACGGCCGCCCGAATATCCGCCGCATCCAGATGCATGACATGATGGGCATGGAGCAGTTCAAGCGCTATCGCTTCAGCTTCATGCGTATCCACTATCAAATGGTGATGGGCAATCAGCAGCGCGCGCCCTATGATTACTGCATGATCCTGTGCGGCCCGCTGCCTTTCGACGAGATCACGGCCGTCGGTGGCGGCGTCACGCGCTTTGGTGCGGATGGCGCGCTGCTGGCACCCGATGCTTCCTCTCAACCGCAGGCCGGGGCATCCGTGAATGCCGCATGATGGCCTGAACGGACGACTATGACCGCGTCACTTCTCGGAATCTATGTCTGGGCGATCGGGCTCGTTGCCTGGTTCATCATCCGTTATCCCTATGCCCGCAAGGCGCGCAAGACGGCGACCGTGAAAGCGGTTGGCTGGAGCCGCGAGCGTATCCTGCTGGCGGTCGCCACGATCGGCCTGGTCGTCGTGCCTGTGGTCTGGCTTGCATCGGGCTGGCCCGCGGCGCTGAATTACCAGCTCAACTATGCCGCCGTCGTGGTGGGGGCTCTGGTCTATGTGCTGTCGCTCTGGCTGTTCCGGCGTTCGCACAAGGATCTCGGCCGGCAGTGGTCGGCCAGTCTCGAAATCCGTGACAGTCACCAGATCGTGCGTGGCGGCGTCTATCGCCTGATCCGGCATCCGATGTATGCGTCGTTCTGGCTATGGGCGCTGGCGCAGGCCTTCCTGCTGCCGAACGCCATGGCAGCCTTCAGCGGACTGGTCGCCATCGCGATCCTGTTCTTTACGCGCATCGATCACGAGGAGCGGATGCTGACCGAAGCATTCGGCGACGACTACCGGGCCTATATGCGCGAAACCAAGCGCATCATACCCGGCATCTACTGACGCGGCAGAGACCGCAGCACAGCAGGGGAGAGCGACATGACTGCGGACATCACCACCGGCCTCGAACTCCGGTCCCTCATCAAGAGCAGCGGCGAACTCGAGATTTCGCTGCAGCAGGTGACAATCCCGGCGCCCGGTCCCGACGAGATCGTAGTGCGCGTCGAAGCCTCTCCCATCAATCCATCCGACCTCGGCCTGCTGCTCGGCGCTGCCGATCCGGCCACGGCCAAGGTGACCGGCTCCGGCGCATCCGCCGTCGTCACGGCCAGGGTGGCGGAAGCCAATCTGAAAGCGATGGGCGGTCGTCTGGATGAATCGATGGCTGTCGGCAATGAAGGCGCCGGCACGGTGGTCAAGGCCGGGTCGTCTGAGGCCGCGCAGGCATTGCTCGGCAAGACGGTCGCGATGATCGGCGGCGCCATGTATGCGCAGTATCGCGTCATCAAGGCGAAGGAAGTGCTGTTGCTGCCGGACGGCACGACGGCGGAAGCGGGCGCGTCCTGCTTCGTCAATCCGCTGACCTCCCTCGGCATGACCGAGACCATGAGGCGGGAAGGGCACAAGGCGCTGGTTCACACGGCCGCCGCGTCCAATCTCGGCCAGATGCTCAACAAGATCTGCCAGAAGGACGGCATCGATCTCGTCAACATCGTGCGCAGCGAGGCGCAGGAGAAAATCCTGCGCGATATCGGCGCGAAATATGTGGTGAACACGACGGCGCCGGGTTTCTTCGAGGATCTCGTCGCCGCGCTGGAAGCGACCGGCGCGACGATCGCGTTTGATGCCACCGGCGGCGGCAAGCTGCAGGGCCAGATCCTGCATGCGATGGAGGCCGCGGCCGTCAAGGCCATGAAGGTCTACAGCCGCTATGGCTCGACCACTCACAAGCAGGTCTATGTCTATGGCCGGCTCGAGCCGCGCCCGATCGAATTGTCGCCACCGGGCATGGCCTGGGGCATGGGCGGCTGGCTGCTGTTTCCGTTCCTGCAGAAGATCGGCAAGGACGATGCCGCGAAGCTCCGCGCCCGCGTGGTGGCCGAGCTCAAGACCACTTTTGCAAGCCATTACACCAAGACCATTTCCCTTCAGGATGTCCTCAACCTCGACAACCTTCGCGCCTATGCGAAGCGCGCCACCGGCGAGAAGTACCTGATCAATCCGAACTTGCCTGGATGACACTCGCCGATCAATCTGCCCATGTCGTGAGCGATGGCGCGCGCCTGCTGCTGCGCCATCCGCCCTATCTCTACTACATGGTGTCGCGTAGCTTCTCGCGTTTTGCTTCGCAGATCGCGGCCGTGGCGGTTGGCTGGCAGATCTATGAGATGACCGGCAGTGCCTTTCAGCTCGGCATGGTCGGTCTCGCGCAATTCGCGCCGATGCTGGCACTGGTGTTCTTCGCCGGGCATATCGCCGATCGCTACGACCGCCGCCGCGTGGTGATGCTGTGCCAGTTGCTGCAGGGCGTCACCGCGGTCCTGCTCGCCTGGGGCACCTATGCCGGCTGGATCACCGCGCCGCAGATTTTTGTTGCGCTGGTGGTGATCGGCGCGGCCACGGCCTTCGAGGCGCCTGCCGGCTCTGCGCTGTTGCCGGGCGTTGTGCCGGAAGGTCACCTGCAAAAGGCGACGGCGCTCTCCACGGGCGTGTTTCAGGTCGCGATGATCTGTGGCCCGGCGCTCGGCGGCATCCTTTATGCGCTGTCGCCGTCGATGCCCTACGTGCTGATGGCCATGTTCTGGATCATCGGCGCCTTGCTCAACCTCGCGATCAAGCTCGCGCGCGAGGTGGCGGTGAAGGATCCGCCGTCGCTACGGACGCTGTTCGCCGGCGTCACTTTCGTGCGCAGCAATCCCAACATTCTCGGCACCATCTCCCTCGATCTGTTCGCCGTGCTGCTCGGCGGCGCCACCGCGCTGTTGCCGATCTACGCCCGCGACATCCTGCAGACCGGCCCATGGGGGCTTGGTGTCATGCGTGCGGCGCCCGCGGTGGGGGCGCTGCTCACCACCATCGTGCTGACGCGCTGGTCGATCAATCGCCGGGTCGGCATGCGCATGTTCCAGGCCGTGATCATTTTCGGTCTGGCGACGACGGTGTTCGCGGTCTCGCAATGGCTGTGGCTGTCGGTCATCGCACTGGCCGTGCTTGGCGCGGCGGATACGGTTAGCGTGGTGATCCGCTTCTCGCTGGTCCAGCTCGCCACACCCGACGAGATGCGCGGCCGGGTCGGTGCGGTGAATTATCTGTTCATCAACACCTCGAACCAGCTCGGCCAGTTCGAAAGCGGTGTCACGGCTGCGTTGTTTGGCACGGTGCCGGCTGCGCTGATCGGCGGGCTCGGGACAGTGGCGATCGCGCTGATCTGGATGAAGCTGTTTCCGACGCTGCGGGAAATGGAACGGCTGGAGTAGCGGGATCGTGGGGCGGATTAGGCGCAGCCGTAATCCGCCGGCCGATTTCCTGTGGAAACTCTGCGGCGGATTACGCTGCGCTAATCCGCCCTACAGCTGCGTTCTAATTACACACCTCTACATTTGTCAGCCCGATCCGCATGTCCTTCTCGACAAGCCGGCAGCCGGGACGGACCGGGCGACAGCCGGCGGCGTCGCAGACGATCTGGCCGGAGGGCTGCGCCGCGCGCGGCGTGCGGGCCTGCACCTGCGGGCGGTCGATCTCTTCCAGGCGTTCGCGGCGCGGCGTGGAGCGGCCCGCTTCAGTGCGGCTGCGCTTCCTCTCGCATTCGTTGTCCTCATTGAGCACCGTACCGCGACGGCAGACGATCTTTGCGCATCTGTCGCCATCCGCGCGGCTGCCATGGGCGCAGGCGAGGGGACAGACGCGCGATGACTTCGCCTTGATCGCGTCGAGTGCGTCGGCGCTCGCGGCCTTGCTGTCGAATTTGGTGGCGGCATAGCGGTTGAACCGCTCGAGCGATTTGCCGGAGGCGGCGGTCCACTTGTCCTCGATCGATCCCTGCAGGCAGCCGACGCGATGCAGCTCGGCCTGCACTTGACGCGCCAGGTCGGTTGAGGTCGCCGCCTTCGACGGTTCGGCCGGCGAGACGGCGGCAAGCTGGGGGCCGCCCGGGGCGGGCGTGGGCGTCTCGCTCTTCGCCGCGTCGACCCTGGCTTCGGCGGCGGCGCGCGATCGTTCGGCGGCTGCGACGCGCTCCTGCTCGGCGAGCTTGCGTTTTTCGGCGGCAATCCGAGCGTCCTCGGCCGCCTTGGCGTCGGTGGCGGCCTTCGTCTGCTCAGCCTGCTTGGCGCCGTCAGCGGCGAGGCGCGCCTTCTCCTCGGCGGCGAGGCGCGCTTTCTCGGCAGCGGCCGTGTGTGCGTTGTCAGCGGCGATCTTGGCCAGCTGCGCCTTGGCAAGGTTGGCATAGAAGCCGTTCGGATGCTGGGCCAGGAACGCGTTCCAGCCATCGCCAGTGCCCACCTGCATGGCAAGTTCATAGTCGCGTCGCACCTCGGCCTGCACGCTCTGTGACGTCGCGGACGAGGCCACCGGCACCAGCGGCACGTCATTGCCGCCGAGCGAGCCATAGACATAGGGCTCCTGGCGATTGCCTGTTTCCTTCAGCACGTCGTCGCGGACGAAGCCGAAGGCCTTTCGCAAGTCGAGGCCTGGGGTCGCGATATGGCGCACCAGCGCTGCGGTGAACGGGCTGTTGCGTGCGTCGCCGTCGAGCGCCGTGGAGCCGGCTTTGGCGGAATAGGCGATCAGCGTGTTGGGACTGGCCGGCTCGACCTTGGCCAAGCCGCGGGTGATGGCGCGGGACGCCGCGGTGCGCTTCATGGTCTTCACGAAGGGATTGTCCCGGCACGCGTCCAGGATCACCAGCCGTAGCTTCTTCGCGGGCTCCACGGTGACGAGGATACGCTCCAGCGAGAACGCCTCGTCATAGACATCGGTATCGCGCTCCAGCAGTGCATCTGTCGGGATGAGGTAGTTGGTACCATCGACCTCAATGCCGTGGCCGGCGAAATAGACGACGGCGACATCCGCGTCGCGCGCCTTGTCGGAGAAATCGCGCAGGGCGCGGCGCATCTCGGTCGCCTTGAGGTCGCGGCGTGCCTCGACGATGTCGAACTTCGCCGCCTTCAGCGTCTCTGTCATCGCATTGGCGTCATTGACCGGGTTCGCCAGCTTGATGACGTTCTGATACGCCGAATTGCCGATCACGAGCGCGACGCGCCTGTCGGCGAGGGCGGGCTGGCTCAGCAACGCGGCAGTGACGGCGAGGGAAGCCAGCAGGCCCAGTTTGCGCATCGGACGCCTCGTGGATTGCGACGCTGGGAGTGTAACAGCCGTTGCGGAGGTCGCCACTCCGGAGCGGGTCATGTGGTTGGTCGCGCGCTCCGGGCGATCGGTTCGACACTCGGCAACCGGGGCGGGCTGGCATGTCGTGCCGTCACGGAGATGTGTACGCCAACGCGCCGCAGGACGGCGTCAATCATTCGCTCGACGGTTCCATGCACTTGCATGATTCCGCGGGATGGGAGAAGGAATGCGCCTATCGGTTCGCGCCTCGAACGGCGCTATTTCAAAGGGCATTTCATGACCACCCACAGCGTCGCCGTTATCGTCGGCAGCCTCCGCCAGCAATCGTTTTCGCTCAAGGTCGCCAAGGCCTTCGCCAGGCTCGCCCCGGCGTCGCTGAAGTTGAACATCGTGACGCTGCACGACCTGTCCTTCTTCAATCAGGATCTCGAGGCCAATCCGCCGGCTGACTGGCTCAAGTTCCGCGAGACGGTGCAGGCCAGTGACGGGGTCATTTTCGTCACCCCGGAATATAATCGTGGCACCTCGGGCGTGCTGAAGAACGCCATCGACATCGGCTCGCGGCCGTTCGGCAAGAGCTCGTTCCTCGGCAAGCCGACAGGTATTGTCGGCAATGCGCCCGGACCGGGCGGCGGCGTCTCTGCCGCCATGAACCTCCGTCAGGTCCTGCCGGGCATCACCGGTCCGATCATGGGCCAGCCGGAGATGTATCTGAACGCCATCGCCGACGCGTTCGACGAGAATGGCGAGATCGTCAAGGAGTCGATCCGTCCGGTCCTGCAGGCCTATATCGACGCCTTCGCCGCCTGGGTCGCCCTGCACAAGAAATAACAGATCTGTTCGCCTCGCGGCCCGGTTGTTAGCGTCGCTTTAACCGGGCCGTCGCATTTTCAGGCATGGTCAAACATACCCGCCTGAAATCGGTCCTGACCGGCCTCGTGCTCTATGCCGTGGCCGCGCTCTTGGTCAGCTATTTCGGCATGAATGCCTATACCGGCAAGTATGGCCTCAATGCGCGGCAGGAGCTCGATCAGGAGATCACTGCGCTGACCTCCGAACTGGTGCAACTCCGGAAGGAGCGCGCAAGGGCCGAGCAGCGTGTGGCACTGCTTCGCTCCAACAGCCTCGATCCCGACATGCTCGACGAGCGTGTCCGCTGGCAGCTCGACTACGCGCATTCGCGTGACGTCGTCCGCGTGCTTAAGCCGAACTGAGATTCATACGCGCGCATCGTGAGTCGCGATCCTGTGGAGCAATTGAGCTCTGCGTGAATGTGATGGTTAGCGCTTCGTCGCCGCATATTGCGATGAAACGACAGCATCGCTCATTTCTATTCCTCAAATTACAAAACGCGTCGCTATGGTGTTCTAAAGTTTCGCGCTCTCGCTGCAGTGCGAAATAACAGTGTGGCATTCCGCGCGACGCAATCCCTTTCATGCCGAATGCACTTGGAGTAGGAAGAACTAACTTCCTCTCTCGCATCCGGAATTTTCATGGCCGCAACGAAGAAAAGCGCTCCCGCTGAGCAGGCATCGAGCAATGACGCCAAATCATCGCCGCCCGCTTTCAACCGTGATCAGGAGATGCGCGCGCTGCGTGACATGCTACTGATCCGGCGCTTTGAAGAGAAAGCCGGCCAGCTTTACGGCATGGGCGCGATCGGCGGTTTCTGCCACCTCTATATCGGCCAGGAAGCGGTCGTCGTCGGCATGCAGATGGCGCTCAAATATGGCGACCAGATCATCACCGGTTACCGCGATCATGGTCACATGCTTGCGTGCGGCATGGACGCCAATGGCGTGATGGCCGAGCTCACGGGACGCCGCGGCGGCTACTCGAAGGGCAAGGGCGGCTCGATGCACATGTTCAGCCGCGAGAAGCATTTCTACGGCGGCCACGGCATCGTCGGCGCGCAGGTCTCGCTCGGCACCGGTCTCGCTTTCGCCAACCGCTATCGCGAGAACGACAATGTCTCGGTCGCTTACTTCGGCGATGGCGCGTCGAACCAGGGCCAGGTCTATGAGAGCTTCAACATGGCGGAGCTCTGGAAGCTGCCGGTGATCTACGTCATCGAGAACAACCGCTACGCCATGGGCACCTCGGTGGTGCGCTCCTCGGCGCAGACCGACTTCTCCAAGCGCGGCGTGTCGTTCAACATTCCGGGCGAGCAAGTGGACGGCATGGACGTCCGCGCCGTGAAGGCTGCCGCCGACAAGGCCGTAGCGCACTGCCGCGCCGGCAAGGGTCCGTACATCCTCGAAATGCAGACCTATCGCTATCGCGGCCACTCGATGTCCGACCCTGCGAAGTATCGTACGCGCGAGGAAGTCGAGAAGATCCGCCACGATCAGGATCCGATCGAGCAGGTGCGCAACCGTCTGCTCGAAGCGAAGGTGAGCGAGCAGGACCTGAAGGCGATCGACGCGGAAGTGCGCGAGATCGTCAACGCGTCCGCGGACTTCGCACAGAACGATCCCGAGCCGGATGCGTCCGAGCTCTACACCGACATCTACCGCTAAGAAGCGCGCAAGCTAGAGCGATCCGGAGTTACTATGGCAATTCAAGTGCTGATGCCCGCGCTGTCCCCCACGATGGAAAAGGGCAACCTTTCGAAGTGGCTGAAGAAGGAAGGCGACACCATCAAGTCCGGCGATGTGATCGCCGAGATCGAGACCGACAAGGCGACGATGGAAGTCGAAGCGACCGATGAAGGGACGCTCGGCAAGATCCTGGTGCCGGAAGGCACCGCCGATGTCGCCGTGAACACGCCGATCGCAACCATCGTTGCGGAAGGCGAGGATGCCAACGCCGAACCGGAGCCAGCGAAGAAGGCTGCGGACTCTGCCCCGCCTGCCGACGCCGAAAAGACGCCGGAGGCCAAGCCGACCGACGCGCCGAAGAAGGAAGAGGCCAAGGGCGCCAAGACGCCGGAAGCGCCGAAATTCGAGCTGCTGCCCGATCCGGATATCCCGGAAGGCACCGAGATGGTCACCATGACCATCCGCGAAGCGCTGCGCGATGCCATGGCCGAAGAAATGCGCCGCGACGGCGACGTCTTCGTGATGGGCGAGGAAGTCGCCGAATATCAGGGTGCCTACAAGGTCACCCAGGGCCTGCTGCAGGAATTCGGCGCCCGTCGCGTCATCGACACGCCGATCACCGAGCACGGCTTTGCCGGCGTCGGCGTCGGTGCGGCCATGGCCGGCCTGAAGCCGATCGTCGAATTCATGACCTTCAACTTCGCCATGCAGGCAATCGACCAGATCATCAACTCCGCCGCCAAGACGCTTTACATGTCGGGCGGACAGATGACCTGCCAGATGGTGTTCCGCGGCCCCAACGGCGCCGCTGCCCGCGTGGCCGCTCAGCACAGCCAGGACTACTCGGCCTGGTACTCGCAGATCCCCGGCCTCAAGGTGATCGCACCGTCGAATGCGGCCGACTACAAGGGCCTGCTCAAGGCCGCGATCCGCGATCCCAATCCGGTGATCTTCCTCGAGCATGAAATGCTCTACGGCCAGACCGGTGAAGTGCCGAAGCTCGACGATTACGTGCTGCCAATCGGCAAGGCGAAGATCGTGCGTGCCGGCAAGGACGTCACGCTGATCTCGTGGTCGCATGGCATGACCTACACGCTGAAGGCCGCCGAGGAACTGGCGAAGGAAGGCATCGAGGCGGAGGTCATCGACCTGCGCACGCTGCGCCCGCTCGACACCGAAACGATCCTTGAATCGGTGAAGAAGACGTCGCGCGTCGTCTGTGTCGAGGAGGGCTGGCAGCAGAACGGCGTCGGTGCCGAACTCTCCGCGCGCATCATGGAAGGTGCGTTCGATTATCTCGATGCGCCGGTCGCGCGCGTGTCGGGCAAGGACGTGCCGATGCCTTACGCCGCCAACCTCGAAAAGCTCGCGCTGCCCTCGGTGGCCGAGGTCGTCGCTGCCGCCAAGACCGTCTGCTATCGATCTTGAGGTCGCGCGATGCCCAAAAAGATTGTGGAAGTACTTTCTATTACTTCGGCAAGTCAATGGTGGCTTGCCGGGCGTGATGGTTCATCCGATGAGCCGTTAGCCTGTTGGGCCATGGTTCTAGTATACGACGACCAGTATCCATCGTTGAACGCGGATAAAGAGATCGTTGGCGTAACCGGCAACGAACTGGATAGCGTATCTTCGATTGAGTTGGATTCGAGGATGTATTTTCACGATTCAGAGCGTTGAGGTTGACATGGCCGGTCCGAAGGAACAATCGCTGCCGCCGGATGTCGAGGGACGCGAGGACGCAACCGAAGTGTTGCGTGCCTTCGTCGTCGATGGCGGCTTGTCGATCGCGTTCATGCGCGCCTTCGAGGACCCGGAAATGTGGGGCCTGCTGCTGGTCGATATCGCGCGCCACGCCGCGCGCGCCTATGGGCGCGAGAGCGAATTCACCGAGGACGAGGCGCTGCGTCGCATCGTCGATATGTTCGAAGCCGAGATTGCTCGTCCGACCGACATGGGCGCCACCACGCCGCGGTCGCAACAAGGTCACTGACAATGCCGATTAACATTCTGATGCCCGCGCTGTCGCCCACGATGGAAAAGGGCAACCTTGCCAAGTGGCTCAAGAAAGAGGGCGATGCGGTCAAGTCCGGCGACGTGATCGCGGAGATCGAGACCGACAAGGCGACGATGGAAGTCGAAGCTGTCGACGAAGGCACGATCGCCAAGATCCTCGTGCCGGAAGGCACCTCGGATGTGCCGGTGAATGACGTGATCGCGATCCTTGCCGCCGATGGCGAAGACGTGAAGGCTGCGGCCAGCGGCGGCGGCAAGTCGGACGCCAAGGCCGAAGCGAAGCCTGAGCCGAAGGCGGAAGCCAAGCAGGAGGCCAAGCCCGAGCCGAAGGCTGAGGGCAAGTCTGAGACGAAGCAGGAAGCGCCGAAGCCGGCCGCCGCGCCTGCGCCCGCTCAGGCCGCCGCGAACACCGGTGTGCGCGTGTTCTCGTCGCCGCTGGCGCGCCGTCTGGCCAAGGAAGCCGGCATCGAACTCGGTCGCATCAACGGCACCGGCCCGCGCGGCCGCGTCGTTGCGGCAGACGTCGAGAAGGCGAAGTCGGGCGGTGCACTGAAGGCACCGACGGCTGGTGCCGCTGCTTCGACGGGGGCTGCCGGTGCGCCTGCAATGTCCGATCAGGCGATCCTCGGTCTTTACGAGGAGGGCTCCTACGAGACCGTGCCGCATGACTCCATGCGCCGCACCATCGCGCAGCGTCTCACCGCTGCCACCAATTCGATGCCGACCTTCTATCTCACCGTTGATTGCGATCTCGGCAAGCTTTCCGCTGCCCGCGAAGAGATCAATGCGGCGGCGGGCAAGGACAAGGACGGCAAGCCGAACTACAAGCTCTCGGTCAACGACTTCATCATCAAGGCGATGGCTGTCGCCCTCCAGAAGATTCCGGAAGCCAATGTATCGTGGACGGAAGCTGCGATGCTCCGCCACAAGCATTCGGACATCGGTGTCGCCGTGGCGCTGCCGTTCGGCTTGATCACGCCGATCATCCGCCAGGCCGAGGTCAAGTCGATTTCCGCCATCTCTAACGAGATGAAGGAACTCGCCGCGCGCGCCAAGGCGAAGAAGCTGAAGCCGCATGAATATCAGGGCGGTGCATCGTCCGTGTCCAATCTCGGCATGTTCGGCATCAAGGATTTTACCGCGGTGATCAACCCACCGCAGTCCTCGATCCTGGCGGTCGGCACCGGCGAGGAGCGGGCGGTGGTCCGCAACGGCCAGATCGTCGCCGCGACCATGATGAGCGTGACGCTCTCCTGCGACCACCGTGCCATCGACGGCGCGCTTGGCGCCGAGCTGATCACGGCATTCAAGAAGCTGATCGAAAATCCCGTGATGATGGTGGTGTGAGGTTCTTGTTTCCCTCTCCCCTTGTGGGAGAGGGTGGATCGCACGCGAAGCGGCCGAGACGGGTGATGGGTATGCACCAGCCTGTGTCCTATCAGAAACGCGCCTTCGCAAAATCGCTGCGAACGAATGCGACCGAAACTGAGAAGACGCTGTGGCGCCTACTGCGATCCCGCCGCCTGACAAATTTGAAGTTTCGCCGGCAGGTGCCCATCGGTCCCTGGGTCGTCGATTTCGTCTCGTTCGAACGACGTCTGATCGTCGAGGCCGATGGTAGCCAGCATGCGGAGAGTGAGCGCGATGAGAAGCGAGATCGAGATTTGACGGAGCGAGGTTTTCGCGTTCTTCGTTTCTGGAACAACGACATTCTGCAGCGCTCGGAGCAGGTTCTCGAAGCCATCTACGACGCAGCCCAGACTAACCCCTCACCCGTCTGCGCGCCAAGGCGCGCGCATCCACCCTCTCCCACAAGGGGAGAGGGAAGCAAGAGCGAGTAACCCATGTCTGACAATTCCTTCGACGTCGTCGTCATCGGCTCCGGTCCCGGCGGCTATGTGACGGCCATCCGTGCCGCGCAGCTCGGCTTCAAGACGGCGATCGTCGAGAAGGCCTATTTCGGCGGCATCTGCAACAATTGGGGCTGCATCCCGACCAAGGCGCTGCTGCGCTCGGCGGAAATGTACCACGCCTTCCAGCATGCCAAGGACTACGGCCTGTCGGCTGACAACGTCTCCTTCGACATCAAGGCTGTCATCGCGCGCTCGCGCGGCGTGGTGAAACGCCTCAATGGCGGCGTCGAGTTCCTGATGAAGAAGAACAAGATCACCGTGATCTGGGGCGAGGCGACGCTGGAGGCGCCCGGCAAGTTCTCGGTGAAGAAGTCGCAGGCCGAAGCACCGAAGGGCGCGCTGGGCGAGGGCAGCTACACCGCAAAACACATCATCGTCGCCACCGGCGCCCGCCCGCGCGTGCTGCCGGGCCTCGAGCCCGACAAGAAGCTGGTCTGGACCTACTTTGAAGCGATGAACCCGGACAAGATGCCGAAGTCACTGCTGGTGGTCGGCTCCGGCGCCATCGGCATCGAATTCGCGTCGTTCTATCGTTCCTTCGGCGCCGAGGTGACGGTGGTGGAAGTGCTGCCGCAGATCCTGCCGGTGGAAGACGCCGAGATCGCTGCCTTTGCGCGAAAACAGTTCGAGAAGCAGGGCATCAAGGTCCTTGCCAATACCAAGGTCACGAAGCTGGACAAGAAGGCCGACAGCGTTGTCGCCACCATCGATGACGGCAAGAAGCCGGTGACGCAGGAATTCGATCGTGTGATCTCGGCGGTCGGTGTGGTCGGCAATATCGAGGGCTTCGGTCTCGAGAAGCTCGGCGTGAAGACCGAGCGCGGCTGCATCGTCATCGACAAATACGGCAAGACCAACGTCCCCGGCATCTATGCCATCGGCGACGTCGCCGGTCCCCCAATGCTCGCCCACAAAGCCGAGCATGAGGGCGTGATCTGCGTCGAGGCCATCAAGGGCATGAACCCGCATGGCATGGACAAGACGCTGATCCCGGGTTGCACCTATTGCCATCCGCAGATCGCATCCGTCGGCCTTACCGAGGCCAAGGCCAAGGAAGCCGGCAAGGACATCCGCGTCGGCCGTTTCCCCTTCGTCGCCAATGGCAAGGCCATCGCCCAGGGCGAGGACCAGGGCATGGTGAAGGTGATTTTCGACAAGAAGACCGGCCAGCTGCTCGGCGCGCACATGGTTGGTGCCGAAGTTGTCGAGATGATCCAGGGTTTTGTCGTCGCCATGAATCTGGAGACGACAGAAGAGGAGCTGTTCCATACCATCTTCCCGCATCCGACCATTTCGGAAACGATGAAGGAAGCCGTGCTGGACGCCTATGGCCGGGTGCTGAACACCTGAGACCATTGGTAGCCCGGATGGAGCGCAGCGAAATCCGGGGTCCAGCGATATGTTGAGGCTCTAAATCCCGGATTGCGCTGCGCTCCATCCGGGCTACGGGACATGGTTGCCCCGACGCAACGCCTGTTGCTTGTCCGCCACAGTTCCCCAGCATTTAACCCTGTCAAGCGGTGGTAAGCGCAACCGCCGCTATTTGGCCACACGGCTTCGTGAGATCATGTCTCGTCAGCCAGAAGGCGGGCGTGCTCCAGATCGGCGGGATGTCAAAGGGATTGTCCCGGATCCTTGGAGTGGCGCGGGACACCAGGTTCACGATGGACGCCGGGACGAACATCAAACCGCATTTGCAGGGGCGCCGCCGAGCGATGAACCTGCATTGGCCTTTCGCCGCTGCGATCGCGTCCCGGCATGACGAAATCTTCAAAAAGACTCCGTTTGTCTCCGGTTTGCACTCAGTCAGCCGTGATGTCGTCAAAGACATACCGGAAATTGCCAGCATCCCGTTGCTGACAACGACATTGCTCGATCAGGACGTCCCGCAGGGCCTTGCCGTTGCGGGCCGGCCGATTGCGGAGAATTCGACGGCCGTGACCCTACATGCACACCAGGACGTTTCGCGTTCTGCCGACGGACACACCGCCGCATCCGGCGCTGTCGTCGGAGTGACAGGGAATCAGGCGATAGACGTGTCATTCACCGTAACCTCGTTCGAGGCCGGGATTTCTAACGGAAAGTTGACCGACCGCGGATGGGATGCGCGCACGTCCGATAGGGCTGCCTGCGCGACCAATGTCCGGTCGGGATTCCACGCGACCATCGCGTGTCAGGACAGATTTGCCATAACGGGCGCTCGCTCTTCCGGCGGCGACCTCGAGAACCATAGTTATGCGGATATTTGAGCGTATCGTTTTCGTCGCGTTGGCGTGGAGCGCAGCCGTTGTGGCTGGGCCGGCTCTCGCATTTGATGGCTCGCCGGTTGGCGGCAGCGATGCGGCGCCGTCGGTGATCCCCGCAATGCCCGGCGCGTCCGCCCCGGTTGCCAGGAAGCCGGCTGCAAAAGCCGACAGCTCGCTCACCGCCCTGCAATATGCGGCCGAAGGCGGACATCCCATCGCCCAGTGGAAGCTCGGCCGCATGTATGCGGACGGCAATGGCGTTGCCCAGGACGATCTGCGCGCTTTCGAATATTTCAGCCGGATCGCCAATGCCCATGCCGAGGACTCACCCTCGGCGCCGCAGGCCGCGATCGTCGCCAATGCCTTCGTGGCGCTCGGCCGCTATTATCTCGACGGCATCCCGAATTCGAAGATCAAGGTGGACGCCGAGCGTGCCCGTGAGATGTTCTCTTACGCCGCGTCCTATTTTGGCAATGCCGACGCCCAGTACGATCTGGCCCGCCTGTATCTGAAGGGCATCGGCACGCCGCGCGACGCCAAATACGGCGTGCGGTGGCTCGGTCTGGCCGCCCAGAAGGGCCAGCATCAGGCCCAGGCGCTGCTCGGCCAGATGCTGTTCAACGGCGAGGCGCTGCCACGCCAGATGGCCCGCGGCCTGATGTGGCTGACACTGGCCCGCGACAATGCCGGTCCGGAAGATACCTGGATCCGCGACAGCTATGCCAAGGCTATCGCCAAGGCCTCCGAAGACGACCGCGCCATGGCGCTGCAGATGCTCGAGCACTGGGTGCAGGGCAAGCGGGATTGAGGCGGCTACTGACCCGAACGCCGCTCCAGTCGAACCTATGACGACGCATCGTTACTTACGCGATCGCGCGTTACTGGTCCTTCGGCGGCATGCGCGGCGGGAGCAGGGGTGTGAACGACATGGCTTCGCCCGCGTCCTGCGGCGCGACTGGACCGCTGCCGGTTGAAGGATCCCCACCTGACGTTTCCATGATCATGCTCGGTGTGATATATTGCCGAGCGGCATCGAGCAGGCCGCCTTGTCCTCTGCCGTAATCGGCCGCACGTCCGCCTTGTGGATTGCCTGCCGCGATCTCGCTGATGGCCTTGTCGGTCTTTTCCGCAAGCTTTTCGCTATACGCAACGCGATAGGCGCGCGGGAATCCGCTCGGGCGATTGTCATCATCCAGCGCCTCCACCCAGAGATAGATTGCGCCGGGCTCGCCGGCCAGTGAATGCGGCTCCACGATGCGCGCCTGCAGCAGCTTGAAGCGGGGCGGCAGCCTGTCGATGCTGGCCCAGCCCAGCAGGCCGCGCAGGCCGATGAAACTGACAATATAGAAGGCGCTGGTCACCACGACGACAGCTGCCTTCGCACGCCAGCCGAGGCGCGCATAGACCAGGATCGTCAGCAGAAGCACGCCGATCAGCGCGTAACCGATCGACAGTGTCAGCACCATGGATTGCTGGCCGCTACTCACGGCGCGGCATCCTGACGCCGGTCTTGGGATCGAGATCGGCGCCATTGGCGCGGGCATTACGAAAGGTTTCGAGCAGCGATTTGTGGCGCTGCTGGACATCCACGACCTTGCCTTCGGCATCGAGCCAGAAGCGCACCGCAGTGCGTTCGTGGCCGGTGTGATCGAGGATAAGCTTGTCGTCGAACACGACCTGCGCCGTCGGATTGAGTTTCTGGACCTTGATCTTGACGGGGACCGGTTGGCCCGTCGTCGCCGCGAAGTGCGAGACATTGACCGTGTATTCTCCGCGCACGATGCCACGGACGGTGACGATCTCCTCGCGGATCGCCGAGGCGATCTTCTTGCCGTTGACGGTGATGGAATTGTTGGCGCCGCCGCGATCATCGCGGTCGAGGGTGAGGAAACCAGCCTCGCGATGCCGGTACCAGGCGATGTTGCCGATGGGGTCCTGCACGAACAGATCGAGGTCATCGGGATGACTGTCGGGCCAGTCCATCGTGATGATGAATTCGGCTTTGGAGTCGACCTTGCCGTCCTTTGCATCCGGAGACACTGCCAGCAGTGCGATGAAGAACAGGAAGGCGATGACCTGCAGCGCCTTGAACAGCATGACGCCGAGCGGATCGAAATTTTCGTCGGGCGGATACAGGCCGAAGTCATCCGCCATGACGCGCTTCCAGAACCGGCGTGACCCGCGTTTCTGTCAGCATCACCGCATCGGAAAACACCCGCTGCGTAGCGGCGTCGAGAATGTAGTACTGTATCCTGACCAGGATCGATCCGATCAGTCCCGCCAGCGTCGTATACATGGCCATCGCCATGCCGTCGCTCATCAGACCCATCGACGCGCGCATCGCGGCCTTGTCGGCGGCATCGAGCGTGGCGACGGGCGCCAGCATGATGATGAAGCCGACTATTGTTCCCAGCAGCCCGAGCTTCATCAGCGTGTCTGATGCGAATGCGCCGAAGCCGTTCGAGCCACGCAGCCGATCCGCCAGCGCGCGCAACAGCAGCGTCTGGTCGATCCGGCCGTTGCCCTGCGCTTTGGCCTTGGTGACCAGATTACGAATGTGGTCCGTCACCATGCCGTCCGGCAATCGCGGCCGATCCAGGGTAAGGGCCGTCAATCCTTCGGGGGTGCTCAGCAATGCACGACAACGCGTTGCCGCTGCTCCTTCACGCGCGATCGCACGGGTGCGCATGAAACAGTGGCAGCAAGTGGCGATATAGAGCGCGCCGATGACGCTCGAAATATAGGTGCGATCGGACGTGACCATCAGGTCGATCATGCCGTATCGCCACAGCAGGACGAGGGCAAAAACGGACAGGCCGGTAAAGATCATCCACAGCAACAGGACGTCTCGTTCCGAGGTGGCCGGTCCGACGGGCGCGATGTCCGTATGGTCGATGGACGTCATGAAGCAGCTTCCCGAAACGACATTGCGATCAAGGCAGCCAGTACAAGGCCGATTAAATCACAGCGTGTAGCGTCCAGTCCAAGGGTTATGGGCCGGATGCGTCAGGAAGTTAGGAGATGGTGCAGTGCGTTAGTATCGCGGGAG
>NZ_JBIISY010000341.1:0-4952 GCF_044340795.1 Tardiphaga sp. | reverse complement strand
CCTTTTACTGATGATGCTCGCAGGTGAGGTCCTACTGGGCTCGATGGGCGTTCTAGTATCCCGCTTGACAATCAAGGCGGTTATCAAGTTCTCGCCTCCGGCGCTCAGCGATGGACGTCAGGAACTTGGAACGTTTCCTCCGATTGGTGTTCGCAATCAAACGAGGAAGCCCATGGCAAAGACAGTAAAGAAGGCCAAAACGGCTAAGAAGAAAACAGGTAAGAAAGCAACCACGCGCAAGTACTCGAAGAGCGCTGGCACCGAGGTGAAGAAGGAAATGCGCCGCGCCAAGAAAGGCACCGCCAAGAGCGGGCCAGGCGGCAAGGGCGGCAAAGTGAAAAGTAAGAAACAGGCTATCGCCATCGGACTTTCCAAGGCTCGCAAGAAAGGCGCAAAGGTGCCGAAGAAGAAGAACTAGGGAACGCGGCACAATAGCCGGGGTTGCCAAAGCGGGTGTCCGATCCTCCCGAGACGGCCCATTACCTGCCCCGCTCCGGCGGGGCTTTTTTTCCCCGCTGCGACGAGATCTCATCCGTCCAGCTTTTTACGGAAACCCATGGCCTGCCGAACGTCCAAGATTGCCATCCGCAGTAGGGCGTCCGTAGTTTCCATTTTAAGCTCAACCGCCATGACCTGAAGGTCGCACAGACCGTCTTCCAACGTCGCCAAGTCTAATCGCCGCTCGCCACCGGCGTCAGAACTATGCCCTTTCATTCCCAGGCTCCGCAAAGTCACGAAGATCGAATTTTCGCAAATGCGCTCCGCAGCGGAATATAGCAATTTGTCGCAAACCTGAGCGGGAACAAGTCGAGCGATTCCGACTGTTCGGCGACCAAGTTGAAACTTTCCCGTAACGCTGCGTCTCTCAAATTGAGCGGTTCGCAATCCCGCTCAAGCCGACTTCAGACGGCAAGAGCCTCGTCCCTCGCTCGGCGAGGCTTTTGCTTGCGAGCAGGGAAATGGCGCGTTGCAACGCGGTCGTTTCCAATCTCAAACGCCGAATGTCTCTTCGAATGCCACAGTAGACCGGAGGGCACCGGCTTATACGAAAGCAGAAGGGGCGATCACGTCCGATAGCGTATTTTGCTGCACTTCTAGTGACCTGTAAGGTAACTAGTGTTTCGGCTTCATTACCAATCTGCGCCGCCCGGTCGATCATAGAAGAGATACCTTATTTGTCGGTCAGAGACGCTCAACGTCATGATTGGTTTTCAATCTGCTCTGCTTCAAAGCGGCCATCGAGTGTGGCCAAAGCCGCGCTTTCTGCTGGCTTTCCCGCGGTGCATTGCGGCCGCCTCAGCGAGTATCAACGTTTGAAGATCGTTTAGCCGTGCGACATTTCCTTTAGGAACAATGCAGATTGCCTCCTGTTTTACCGTTATTACAACTAGAGGAGGACGTTATGGCTGAACGCGAAACCGGCAATCTCATCGGGACCGACAAGGTTGAAGGCACCGCGGTGTATGGCCCCGACCGTGAGAAGATCGGCTCCATCGAGCGCGTGATGCTGGAAAAGGTCAGCGGCAAGGCATCTTACGCCGTGCTGAGCTTCGGCGGCTTTCTGGGGATCGGTGACGACCACTACCCACTTCCGTGGCAGACTCTGAAATACGACACCGAGCTCGGCGGTTACCTGACCAACGTGACCAAGGAGCAGCTTCAGGGCGCGCCGAAGTACAGCAGCGAGGCGGACTGGGACTGGCAGGACTCCGGCCGCTATCGCAAGGTTGACGACTACTACGGAACTCCGTTCGTTTGATGCGGTGGGCCCCGGTTCGCCGGGGCTTTTCCGTTGGGAGAGAGTCATGGCGAGATCTGATCAGGACATAACCCTAGACGAAAAGAGCCAGGAGCAGCCGCAAACCAAGGAACGGGCACGTGACCCCAGTTCAAAAGATCAGTCCCAGCCTCCCACACGGGAGGACGAGAAAACCGGCAAGGTGGCGCCGGAACAGACGCACAAGAGGCACCTGGGCGACAAGAGCTAAAGGAAAACACCATGCATGCCGAGGAAATGACACGCTGCATCGATGCGTGCTTATCTTGCTACAAGACCTGCACCAGCATGGCGATGAACCACTGCCTGGAGATGGGCTGCAAGCATGTCGAGCCAAAGCACTTCAGTTTGATGATGGCTTGTGCTGAGATGTGCCGAACCTCTGCTCACTTCATGCTGATCGGGACCCCTCACCACAAGCACACATGCCGGAAATGCGCTGAGATTTGCGCCGAATGCGCGGCCGACTGTGAACGTGTTGGTAATATGGATGAATGCGTCGTGACTTGCCGTGCTTGCGCGGAATCCTGCCGCAAGATGGCGGCATAATGCCCTTCGTCGCAATCTGCTAAAAATAAAAACAGCATTGGATGGGAGGACGGTCGTGACCGTGAAAGATTTTGTCGAGTCCCTCGCTGCTGAAATCGGGGGCAATACCCCGCGCGCAGAACCGAATATCAGCGCCCCCATGCCACAACAGGACCCGACCGCGCTAGAGCATTTTCCATCGGATTCACGTTTGGAAGTTATTGGATCTGATGGTCTGCACGTCGGTGTCGTTGAGCACGTCCAAGGAGACTGGATCGTCCTCCAGACCCCCTCTGCCTCTGTACACCGTCGATTAGCGAAGAAGTTCGTCGTCGTAACGGAGACCCAGAAGCTACAGCTGTCTATTACCAGTTCGGAAGCTAGAGCTAAGATCGGTGAATAATCCAGAAGCAAATATTGGACGCAGTGACAATGACAGCGTTGACAGGCACCTAGTCACCTATTTCGGTGCAGCCGGACGCAACCCCGCATCCGGTTGGGCCAACCTGCCCTCATCCTGCATCCGGATCGCTCGGGCCAGCACCGTTGCCGCCGTCCGCACATCATGTTGGAAGGCATCATCGTCGTCCAAAGCGTGATGGGATGTCGCGTAGGGTTCATTGTAGCCGATATACCCATCCTTCTCCGCCAGCGAGCCTGCCGAAATCAAGTCCAGATCAGTGAGCCAGTCCGCGAGACCGCGCCGTAAACCTTCGGCGCCGATACTGTCGCCGTGCACGACGACCGAGAACAACCGTCCGGCAAGATGTTTCGGATAGTCCCAGCCTTTCAGTTCGATCTCTTTGGCTTCCGCGGCTGTCTTGCCATGGGTGCTGGTGGGATCGGGGTTACCACCGTCTGCACAGACCAGCCTGTCGATCATGGCCTTCAGACCGGTTGGTGCTTGATACCAGTTGACCGGCGTAATGATCATGATTCCATGCGCTTCGACCCAGAGCGGATAGATCTCGTTCATCCAGTCATCAGTCTGCTGCAGAGAATAGTTAGGATAACAACTGCAGGGCCAATGGCAGAGTGGCATTGCTGTCGAGACGCAGGATTTGCAGGGGTGAATCTGTCGTCCGAGCTCAGAGGTCAGGTGCGAGAGATCGAGGAAATCCACCGCAAAGCCATGCTCGATCAGGGTACGCTCTGAAGTTTTGCACAGTCGAAACGTCTTTGACATTTCGCCAGGGCAGGTCTGATCACTGCGCGACGATCCGTTGATGAGCAAAATACGTTTCTGACGCATTGCATCGTCATGTTTCTGCTGGGCAGCATCGATGGCCTGCTTCGTCTTCACCCAATCGACCGACAATTCGTAGTCGGGATCAGAATAGTCCTCACCGGCCTGTTGGGTATGCGGCGATTTGCGCGAATGGGCATATCCATCCCATGCCGCTTCGATGAGCGCAGCGATCTCATTTTGTAGTGGTTCGAAAGCGGGATCTGTGAAACGCGCCCGCATACGGCTTTCGAATGTCGCACGATCCAGTTTTCGCGACGGCATTCCCTTACGAACATCGATTTTCACAATGGAACTCCTCAAAATTACGGAGGAGTAAGCTCAGATTCGCTCCAATCGTTCCGACCTCAGCACGCTGTAATTTCAAACTGCTAACCGTTCGAGGCACGGAGATCCCGGATCTTGCAAAAGAGGACCATGCCGGAAAGCGCTGCCCCGACCCCGTTGCCCAGAATGATGACGAGGTCATCTTTCAGCACGCCGTAGATGACCCAGATTGCAAGTCCCGTCGTAAGAATGCCAAGCGTTTTCAACGAAAGGTCTGCCGTCGCTCCGCGCGGCAACGCTTTCCGCACCTGCGGAACGTACGATAACGAAGTCATCAGCGCCGCCACCATCCCGATCACGGGCAATAAGTGCTCGAGCATCATCGTATCGGCAATTCAGGGCTTCATTACGACCTTGACGCAGCCGTCTTTCTTGGCGCGGAACGTCTTGTAGAGCTCCGGCCCGTCCTCCAGTTTGGCACTGTGCGTGATGACGAAGGACGGGTCGATTTCACCCTTCTCGATGCGCTCCAGCAAGATCGGCAGATAGTGCTGCACGGGCGTCTGCGCCATACGAAAGGTCAGGCCGCGGTTGATCGCGGATCCCATCGGGATCTTGTCGACGAACCCGCCGTAGACGCCCACGATCGAAACCGTGCCAAAGTTGCGGCAGCAATGGATGGCCTGTCGCAACACGTGCGGGCGGTCGGTCCCCATGAAGGTCGCGACCTTCACGCGGTCGATGACGGCGGTCGTAGACTCCTCGCTTCTAAAATCGATGATCACGGCACCGGCCTCGCGCGCCATCCCCATCCGCTCGGGCACGGTATCGATCGCGATGACGCGCTCCGCGCCGAGCATGAAGGCGCTGCGGATCGCGAACTGACCGACAGGTCCGCATCCCCAGACGGCGACCGTCTCGCCGCCTTTCAGATCGCAGAAGTCCGCAGCCATGTAGCCCGTGGGGAAGATGTCCGAGAGGAACAAGACCTGATCGTCGGTGAGATGGTCCGGTACCTTGATCGGGCCCACGTCGGCGTAGGGGACGCGGAGATATTCGGCCTGGCCGCCAGAGTAGCCGCCGAGAAGATGAGAGTAGCCAAACAGCCCGGCCGGAGAATGACCCCACAGCTTG
>NZ_JBIISY010000340.1:0-4957 GCF_044340795.1 Tardiphaga sp. | reverse complement strand
GAGAGGGTAAGACGAACATCACCCGAACACAGCCACATTCTGCCGGCTTGCCATGATCGGCGTGCCCTGCCGATTCCACAGCGTCATCGCCTGGCTGGAATAGCCGACGGCGATCTGCTCGGCCCTGTTGTGGATCAGCCACCAGCCGTCATCGGTCGTGATCTCGTCCGTCAGCATGTCGATCGACCACGTCATGGTGGAGAGCGGCGACGGCGCTTTCGAGCGTGCCGAGGCGGCCGGCGGCGGCGCGTCGGCCAAGGCGAGCAGAGGCACCAGCGATGGCGCGATGCCCGGCTCCTTGTGGCGCAGCCACAGCGACATCTGCGGGTCGTCGCTACCGCTGAACGGCGGCGAGCCTGAGACGAAACGTCCATCGATATGCTGCGCAAAGCTCAGCGAAGCCGGAGCATTGCGAAAGAAGTTCGGGCAGGTCTCCGGATCTTTCAGGTCGGGCGCGCCGATGGCCACGTGCTTGAACGCGGACTCGCGTGCCGCGCCAAAACAGAACATCGCACGTGTCGCGAGACCGGCTTCACCGACGAGGTCCACATTGGCGAACAGCGTCGACTTGCCCTTGCGCAGCACGCTGGCCTTGAGCTGCAACTGTCCTGCCGCCGGTCCGACATAGGCGATCTGTGCCGAGCGCAGCGGCGGCAATCCTTTTGCATCGCCTTCGCCGAATTCATTGAGCGCGGCCTGCATGCATAGCGCGGCGCTCATGCCGCCATAGACCGTGCGGCCCTGCAGCCAGTCGTCGCTGACGCTGACGGCCCAGCCGTCGCCGGACCGGACCATGCCGGCCATCAAGGTGGTGAATTCAGTCATCGGCGTTATCCCGGGTTGTTCTTGTTGGATGATTGCCATCATCTATAGCGGGGAACGCGGGGAGGGGGAATATGTGAGGGCCGTAGGGCGGATTAGCGCAGCGCAATCCGCCGGCTGAGTGAATGTGACGAAGAATGGCGGATGACGGCTCGCCTCATCCGCCCTACGATTCCGCCAGCCTTACTTCGGCTGCAGCGCCTTCATCTTCTGCAGGTCGTTGATGTTCATCTTCATGCCGCCGGGCATCACCATGTCGCCGGGCTTCTGGTCGGCCTTGCAGGCGCTGAGCCACTTGGCCTGGATGACCGTCACCATTTCGGGCGGCAGGCCGCCACCGGTCGATTTGGCGGTGGTCTTCACCGAATAGGCGGAATTGAAATCGCCGGCGGCTTCGGCATGGCTGGTCACGGTGGCATCGCCGACGGTGCAAACGGAGTCGAACACATAGCCGCTGCCGGTCTTCGCCATCTCCTGCTTGCTGCAGGTCATCGCGTCCGACGACATCTTGTTCATCTGCCGGTCGACGCTCTCATCGGTGCATTGCTGTGTCACCATGGCCGGCGTCGCAGCCTTCGATGCGCCGGTGATCTGCATCGTGACTTCCCACAGGCCCGCCTTGCGGATCGGCAGTTGGACGGGATCGGCCAGCAATGGCCCGGTGCTGCACAAAAGAGTAAGGGCGATCAGGCTCGCGCGCTGAATCATGGGATGCCTCCGATGTCCTGTTGTATTCACGGTAGGACCGGTCTTACGGCATCCGATTATGTCTTTTGTGTTATCGCGCGATTGTACGTGTGCTGCGCATAGGCCGTAGGATGGGTTGAGCGAAGGCGCAAGGCGCCGAAGCGATACCCATCACCGCTTGCTCCGGCGTCCGTTGTGATGGGTATCGCTTCGCTCCACCCATCCTACGCGCCGGAGTTCTGCTCAGTATCGCACGCTCAGCGGACGCTCGTTGGCGCCATACGGCACCCAGCGGCAGGAGAACGAGACATACGCGCCATATTCGCGCGGCGCGCCGAGGAATTTCACGACCTTGCCGTAACGTGCGCAATGATCGATTGCGAGGGCACGAATGTCGGTCTGGTTGATCAGCGAGGTGGAGATGATGCCGCCGGTGTCGTTGCCCTTGAACGAGGGCACCCAGTCGGCCTTGGCCGCGCCACCCATGGCCGCGCTGATGCCCATTGCCAAAATCGCCAGCCGAATCGTCTGCATCGTCGTCTCCTTAATTCTCTGGCCGGCACCTTAGAGGGCTAAGGCGACGCTGGAAAGAATGGGCTGTCCCCGCTGACGGAGTTGTGCGCAGGGTGTTGCCGCGGTGCACTTGACCCCGCACGGCCTTCGCGGCACGGTCCCGGAACCTCTTTCCAGCCGGCGGATTCCCCATGCGCACCCTCGTATCGTCCCTGAAAAAAGCTGCCAAGACGACCGCAGTGGCCGCTGTCGCCGGCATGGCGCTGTTCAGCGCCGCACCGGGCGCGCAGGCTGCCAATCTGCTCGAGCTCAATTTCGGGCTGTTCGGCCCGAGTTACGAAGGCAAGGTCGGATCCTGCGAATCCGCGCTCTGGAAGATCACGCATCAGTTCCAGAACAAGGAAGCAGGCTACTGGAATTCGGCGCTGCAATTCGCCGGCTTCAGCCATGTGCGCGAAACCGCCTTCCGTCCCTGGACCTCCGACAACATTCCGCGCCGTTACTGCAGCGCCGACGCCCTGTTCACCGATGGCAAGCAGCGCCAGGTGCATTATTCGATCATCGAGGACGGCGGCTTCGCCGGCTATGGCGATGGCGTCGAGTGGTGCGTCACCGGCCTCGATCGCAACTGGGCCTATAACCCGGGCTGCCGCGCCGCCAAGTTCTGAGATCGATAGCCCGCATGTCGCTTCGCGCTTGCGGGCTGTTCTTTGTCTTCATTGTTCTTGAATTGTTCTTGATGCCCGATTAGGCTTTCCTGATCAGGGGTGGGGCTCGCCATGGTTCATGCAATCCGATTGGTCGTCGCGCTCGGCGTTTTCGTGCTGGTCGCGCTGGGAAGCGGCCATGCCTCCGCGCAGGACCGGCGGCAAAATGCCCCCGGCCAGTTCGATTTCTATGTGCTGTCGCTGTCCTGGTCGCCGTCCTTCTGCGCGGCCGCGCAGGAGCGCGGCAATTCCGGCCGCAATCAGCAGATGCAGTGCGGCGGCCGTCCCTATGCGTTCGTCGTGCACGGCCTCTGGCCGCAATATGATCGCGGCTTCCCGAATTACTGCGAGCGCCCGGCGCCGCGACTGCCGCGTAACATCATGACCTCGATGCTCGACCTGATGCCGGCGCCCGGCCTGATCTTCAATGAATGGGACAAGCACGGCACCTGTTCGGGCCTCGGTCCGCGCGCCTATTTCGAAGCCACGCGCAAGGCGCGCGCCAGCGTCAAAATCCCGGACGAGTATATCGATCTCCAGACGACGAAGACGGTCACGCCCGAAGCGGTGGAAGACGCGTTCATCAAGGTCAATCCGGGCCTCAGCAATTCCGCCATTGCCATCACCTGCGATCACAACCGGCTGACCGAAGTGCGGATCTGCATGAGCAAGGATCTCCAGTTCCGCGCCTGCGAGGAAATCGACCGCCGCGCCTGCCGCCGCGACAGGATCGTGATGCCGCCGGTGCGGGGCGGGTAGCACTCCTGTCGTTGCCCGGCTTGACCGGGCAACCGAGGAAACACCGGCGCCGGTGCTTGAGCTGAGTGGCCAGTGTCTACTGGATCCCCCCGCCTTCGCGGAGGATGACAAGTTGAGCGTTTGGCCCACATGGCGTACTCCATCTCCCCATGAACTATCGCCACGCCTTCCATGCCGGCAATTTTGCCGATGTCATCAAGCATCTCGTGCTGGTCCGCATCCTGACCCACCTGCAGGAGAAGCCGACGCCGTTCCGG
Source organism: Tardiphaga sp. (assembly GCF_044340795.1). Classification (GTDB taxonomy): domain Bacteria; phylum Pseudomonadota; class Alphaproteobacteria; order Rhizobiales; family Xanthobacteraceae; genus Tardiphaga. Next base: position 1,212 of record NZ_JBIISY010000340.1, on the reverse strand, counting down.
ATCATCGACACCCATGCCGGTGCCGGCCGCTATGACCTCACCGGCGATGAGGCGACGCGCACGGTCGAATGGAGCACCGGCATCGCCCGCATGATGCAGTCGAGCTTTTCCGACGCGGCCGAGCCGCTGATCGCGCCCTATCTCGATATCGTTCGTTCGTTCAATTCCGAAGGTGATCTCACCACCTATCCCGGCTCGCCGCTGATCGCCCGCGCCTTGATGCGGCCGCAGGATCGCATGGTGTGCTGCGAGCTAGAGCCCGGCGCGCGGAAGCAGCTGATCTCGGCGCTGCGCCATGACGAGCAGGCCCGCGTGGTCGATATCGATGGCTGGGTCGGTCTGCCCGCTTATGTGCCGCCGAACGAGCGCCGTGGCCTTGTGCTGATTGATCCGCCGTTCGAGGCGAAGGACGAGTTTTCGAAGCTCGCCACGGTGTTCGCGCAGGCTTATGCAAAATGGCCGACCGGCATCTACATGCTCTGGTATCCCGCCAAGAGCCGTCGCGCCACAGATGACCTCGCGCGCAGTGTTGCCGCCACCACGGCGTCATCGGCCACACCGGGCAAATGCCTGCGCCTTGAATTCAGCATTGCGCCGCAAGTGGCCGACGGCCCGCTGACCTCCACCGGGCTCCTGATCGTCAATCCGCCGTGGAAACTGCAGGACGAACTGCGCCAGATCCTGCCGCAACTGGAAAGGCCGCTGGGCGTCGGCGGCGTGGCGCGCTTCCGGCTGGAAAACGCAAAAGTCTAGCTGCAGACGCAACTACCCAAGCGGCAACTCTCCAAACACGTTTCCAAAAACGGTAGTCACCTCCATGGAACCGTATTAAGCTGTTCCCCGTGACTGGCTTTACGTTCCGCTTCCGCGAATGGTTGCGGCGGAGTGACGTGGCCCCAAAAGACTAAAAGAAGAAACGGCCAAGCCTTCTGTGGAGTGAATGTCCGGTCGGTCGCGGCGCAAGTGCGCCGTGGCGGAGCATTGCGGGGAGGGAGTTTCCCGATGGGCATGAGTGGTACGGTCAAATTCTTCAACGGCGAGCGTGGCTACGGCTTCATCAAGCCGGACGATGGCGGGCGGGACGTGTTCGTCCATATCACCGCCGTCGAACGTGCGGGCCTGAAGGATCTGACTGAAGGACAGCGGATCACTTTCGAGGTCGAACCCGACAAGAAGGGCAAGGGTCCTAAGGCGGTCGACCTGGTGATTACA